>CAVODE010000017.1:0-26569 GCA_963694535.1 Dehalococcoidia bacterium | reverse complement strand
GCCGCCGCCTTGAATGTCATCACTAGGTCGCCAGGCCCATGCAACGACGCATCAACAGGACTGTAATTCACGTCATCGACTGGAACTTCCCAGATTTTCGCGATACGTTCCTCAAGTTGGCTACTGATATCTACAGCGGCTTGGTAAACCGCCCAGCCGGTCGCAAAGGTTGTCCGGCTCCCACCGGTATTACCTGTGTACCCAATTGTGTCCGTATCCCCTACAAGAGAATTAATGTCTTCATACTTGATGCCAAGAGTGTCAGCAAATTGCATTGCCAGTGAAGCTCTCTGCCCGCCAATATCTACGGAGCCAGTGATAAGAGTTACTTTGCCATCCTCATGAACGTTCGCATAAGCGCTCGATTCACCGCCGCCATTTTGCCAGAAACCCATAGCTACGCCGCGGCCGACATCTTTCTGAGTTATCTCTGCACGATAATGTGGATGTTCACTTGTAGTAGTGATTACCTCACGGGATCCTACCGATCCATGCGTCGCACCATCGCTTCTGCGGTCGCCTTCAACGGCGGCATTCATGTCACGAAGCTCCATGGGATCAATATCTAGCATTTCGGCTAATTCATCCAGTATCGCCTCAACTGCAAATTCTGAAGCAGGTGCGCCTGGAGCACGATATGCAGCTGTCTTCGGTCGATTCAGCACAATATCCAATCCGAGTATTCGCTGATGCGGAACAACATACGGGCCTAAGGCGCAACGCGCTCCACCCGCTACAGGGGATCCTGGATAAGCACCTGCCTCGTACTCTAATCGAATATCAGCGGCCACTATTTTTCCTTCACGGGTAGCACCTATTTTTACAAACGATCTTGTGCCCGATGTGGGTCCTGTAGCCTCCAGCACCTCAGTCCTATTCATGGTTACTTGTACTGGTCGCCCCGATTTACGCGACAAAAGAGCGGCAATCGGTTCTAAATAAACAACCGTTTTTCCACCAAAACCTCCGCCGATTTCAGCTGGTATCACCCGCAGATCGCCCAAACTTATACCGAGTACACGACTGACATTTTGCCTGATGCCGAAGGCACCTTGTGTGCTTGTCCAGAGTGTTATTTTTCCGTCCTGATTCCAGATTGCCGTGGCATTGTGGGTCTCAATATACCCCTGATGACTCATCGCAGTCTCGTATGCTCGTTCCAATATCACGTCGGCTTGAGAAAATCCCTCGTCAATATCACCGAATCCCATTTCAACGGTTCTGGCTATATTTGACGGCCTACCATCCACCGGTTGAAACAAATCTTCTACAAGAGAATCAAGTCCGTCATCATGAAGAATTGGAGCGTTAGGTGCCAAAGCGTCATCAATAGTCACGACTGGCGGCAATACTTCATACTCCACCTCAATCAGCTCAAGCGCATCCTCAGCTATGTGCACATCTGTTGCAGCAATAGCTGCTACCGGATGGCCCTTGAACAACACTTTACGTCGTGCCATCAGTCTTTCAATATCCCATTGTGCCGGCATGGGTCCACGAAGAGTCTGCAATATGGCCTCAACAGGCTCCGGAAAATCATCGCTGGTTACAACAGCCAAAACTCCTGGAAACGCTAGTGCTTTCGAAACATCAATATTCTTAATAATTGCATGCGCATGTGGACTTCGCTTAACTCGACCAATGACCATATTCGGCAATCGCACATCCGCACCATAAATGGCTCGACCTGTGACTTTATCAATTCCATCTGGTCGTACGGTATTTGTTCCTACTGACGAAATCTTTGGCTCTAACATAGTCATCTGCATTACTTCCTTAAAATACGATGGCATCTCCGGATCTATTCAATACACTTGGAATCATAGCAAACCATTTAGCTTCTTATAGAGTTAGAAAATGATTCCCATACATCAAACTTGCTTCAAGCAACGAAATCCTACATTACTTGCCGTACTATCAGGAGAGACTCCAACGCGAGCAGCTGGTCGATACCTCGAACAATAGCTTGCATGACATAAAAAAGACCCGCCTTTTTGTACCTTTAAGTTCCCTGTGACTGGCCCTTTTGGGCCATCCGTGGGAAATACGCTCCTAACGGGTATCGCAAACCAGTCAGCGCACCATTCCCACACATTACCCGTCATATTATGAAGTCCATACCCATTTTCCGGAAACTGATCGGATGGACATGTCCCATACCACCCATCTTCTGCACTATTACGTGCCGGGAAAACACCCTGCCACGTGTTAGATAAATACTTTCCATCTGGATTCAACTCATCCCCCCATGAAAATAAAGCTCCGTCCAATCCACCTCGCGCCGCATATTCCCAACAAGCTTCCGGCGGTAATTCCTTCCCTAACCATTTTGCATAGGCAACAGCATCAAACCAACTGACATGCACCACAGGGTGTCGTGAACGATCCTCAATAGTGCTGTGTGGGCCCTCGGGGTGCTGCCAGGTGGCGTTAAATACCTGTCGCCACCATGGTGCATCAGCCACCCCTCGCGTAGGTTCAAAGTCATCAGGAAGCAATCCGGCAAAAACAAATGACCAACCTCGCTGTTCTGCCGTCGTGATATATCCCGTCCCATCGATAAACGACAGAAAATCATGATTTGTCACTGTACACGTATCTAATAAAAATTCCGAAACGGAAACAGGGCGAACTGGCCCTTCCCCGTCAGCTGGATAAGACATTGGATCTTCCGACCCCATACGAAATATTCCACCAGGTATTAGGGTCATCTGACTCTCTGCATCGTTCGCTGAACTCGAACGACTAATCACCTGCTGATTTGGTGAAATAATCTGATCGGAAATGTCGTCAGCAAGGTTCGGTACACAGCACGGACACTTTCCAGACATCAGTCATCAATCTTTTGCATGTTCACTGATTATCCTATGCCCCCAGATGAATATGTGGTGACAAAGTCGATCAATTAACCCTTACACTTAGCCACAACAAATCGACGCATCTACGCACATCAAGGACGCATCAGGTAAATGAACACAAATGATGACTTATACGAATTCCTGCTTTCGCTGGGCACCGATGAAGTCGCACACACAGGTGGAGATTTTCTGCATCACCTGCAATCTGTCCAAAGTCTGCTCGAGGACAACGGCGCAGACCTAGATATGAGTAGAGCTGGTCTGTTTCATTCAATATATGGAACGCAGGGCTTTCAGGACTTTTCATTACCGCTCAGCGATCGACCTGTGATTAAAAATCTTATAGGCGAGCGTGCTGAATTTGTCGCATTCTGCAATTGCGTGATGAATCGCGAAACATTTGACGAAGCTCTGGCACAAGCAATGAACACAGGTGACTCGTTCACTATCGAAAACCGTGAAGACAAGAGTTCGATAGCGCTTAGTCGCGGTCAGCTAATAGATTTGAGTGAGATTCACCTTTTTGACTGGTTGGAGCAGGTGAAGCGAAGTGACAGAGGTTGGAATTATAGAAGAACAGCCTATAAAAATATGGCGAGACTTGTAGGTACACGCGCGCTCGATCTGTATGACCGTGTATTCGCTGACGAAACTTAATCACGCTGAGAATAAGGACAGTATCATGACGACCACACCAGGGACCGAAATAGTTGAACTCGACACCGGAGTGTTTGCGAGGCTACATGCCGGACTAACAAATGCTGGAATTATTATCGGAGACAACAGCGTCCTTGTGATTGACTCGCTGCGTGTTCCTTCGTTCGCACGTGATCTTATTCAAGACGTCCGCCATATTACCGACAAGCCCATCCAATACGTAATAGACACGCACTCCCACTGGGATCATGCCTGGGGTAACGAAGAATTTCCGGACGCAACAATAATCGCTCATGCCAACGCTCGAAAAGAAATGCTAGATGTTGAATGGAATAGGCAATGGCTTGAAAAAGTAGTCTCCGCAGGTGATCCTTGGTCAGAAGAAGCAAAAATCGTCAAGATAACTCCGCCTGATCTCACCTTTGAAAATACGATGCAACTTTATTTTGGAGGTCGGGAAATTAATCTTGTCTATTTAGGTAAAGCACATACTAGTGGCGATATATTTATCCATTTACCAAAAGAAAAACTTCTGTTTACAGGCGATGTAGCCCAAGATAGTGGCATTCCCTTTCTCGGTGATAGCTATCCCGCAGACTGGTTATCTACTGACGACCGACTGATTGAGATAGAAGCCGATCGATTCATGTCCGGTCATGGACCGGTCGGAGACCACAGTGCTCTGGTAGATGCCCGTGACTTCATTCATGAACTGGTTGGCAACGTCATGACATCTATTGCAGAAAATGAGCCCGAAGCCTCGGCATCAAATACCGTGGTGACGAAGATGCAATATCGCTTTGGCGATTGGAGAGGTTTCGAAAGCCTCGCTGACAAGATACCAGAGGTATATCAGAAACTAAATACTTAGAAAGTATATATAGTCACATTGGGGTGAAATAATTATGGATAATTTTGAAGACAAGGTAGCTGTAATCACTGGGGCGGCCTCAGGTATGGGACTGGCTTTTGCAAGACGATTTGGACAAGAAGGGATGAAAGTCGTCTTAACCGACGTCGAAGAAGAGGCCCTCAATGCGGCCACTCAGGCTCTGAAGCAGGAAGAGCTCGATGTGATTGGCGTTCGAGCGAATGTTGCCAACCTTGATGAAGTTCAGGCCCTAGCAGATACAGCTATGAGTGAGTTTGGACGAATTGACGTACTTTGCAACAATGCGGGCGTTGCAGGAGATCTCGATTTTGTTGGTCAACGTAACCAGCCACTATGGGAACAGTCTCCTGAGCTTTGGGACTGGACGTTTGGAGTAAATGTCACAGGTGTACTAAACGGGATTCGCACATTCTTGCCAATTATGTTGTCACAAAATGAACCTGGCCACGTAGTAAATACTGCTTCAATGGCAGGGCTTCTAGGAGGCTCAAGTGCCGGGATTTATGGTGCGACCAAGCATGCAGTCGTTAGAATTACCGAGGCTCTCTATTTCCAACTAATGGAGGCAGAATCACAAATACACGCATCTGTTTTATGCCCAGGCATCATAAATACACGCATTTTCTCTTCGGGTAGAAATAGACCAGATATGTTTTGGACTGATAACGAAAAACCTAACCAAGGCGATACTGACGCACGTATTGACGCCGGTGACCAATTCTTTGCTCACGGTTTGCCACCTGAAAGCGTTGCAGAACAGCTTCTTGAATCAATTAAAAACAATCAATTTTGGGTATTAACCCCTGACGTGCCGCTTGAAAGAATATCGATTCGGCATCAGCACATCATTGATCAAACAAACCCGAATCCACTTCCACCCCTGACTCCAATAAATTAGACATTCGAACATTTTCGAAGAATATGTGGGAGTTGACCATCTATTCAAGCTTATGGTGATTATCAGGGGAATCGGCTGATCAGTTAAAACGGAAATATTCTCCCGGGGAGCCTACAAGCTCGTCACATCATCGATGCTAGCGACAGCGTTCATTTGTCGATCAAATCGGACGGTTAGTTGAAGTACCTGACAACCATGTATCTATTATCGGAATGGTATTTAACTGGCTCTTACTCACATCAAACGGATTCTGACCGAGAATTGTAAAGTCTGCCAACTTTCCCACCTCTAGGCTTCCAATCTGATCGTCAATACCTAGCTGCCAAGCCGCATCGATCGTTACAGCTCGAAGGGCATCTCTAAGGTCTAGTTTTTCAGGCTCATTAATCACCTCACCCGTCAACGTCAGTCGAGTCACCGCAGTCTGCACCAAATCCAAAGGATTTGGAGGAAACATTGGTGAATCCGCATGCAAAGAAATTCGAATTCCCGCTTCGTGGGCACTCCGAGCAGGCATCAGATATTGCGATCGGTCAGGTCCGATAATTTCGTCCCGTAATCGTTGACCATAATATTTGACATGATTCATATGAAAACTAATTGAGATTCCCAGATCAGCCGCCCGAGCTATTTCGTCTTTCTCCATCAGAGCACTATGCTCAATTCGGTGACGATGCACTTTGTTAGAAGAATTACTTAATACCCGCTCAAACGTATCAAGCACCTCACGTGTCGCCCGATCTCCCTGTGCGTGCACCAAGATCTGAACTCCACGATCATGAAGTTCTTTAATAAGTTGATGAAACTCATCCAACTCCCAGTTAGCCCGTCCAGTTGAGTCTGCCTCTATACCCAACCCTTCAATGGTTAATTCACTGTTCAAATAGGGTTGATCCAACAACATGGTACCCGTGTATGGCGAGCCGTCGTACCAGAGCTTCACTCCACTCATACCAAACACGTTATTTGAAGAAAATGCAGGTAAATTATGATTATCTATATCCATATGCCGTAAATACACAGCATTACGAATCCTGAGTCGATCAATCTTCGTCTCGTTCTGATAGAGCGCAACAGTGTCGCTATCTCTGAAGAAAAGTCCTGCAGACCCTATCGTAGTGATGCCTACTAACTTATATCGATCATACTGTCTGGAAAGGTTGTCCGATCGAGTCTCTATTGAGTCATCAAAAAATCTCAAAAACGGCCTCATCGCTGGAGATTCCTCAATTTTTCCAGTCAAACGACCGGTCTCATCGCGGACATATTCACCCCCAAATCGAGCAGGTTCGCTTGATTCATCTATCCCTGCTTCTGTGAGGGCTAACGAATTCACAAATAGTGTATGCATACTTTGGGTCATTACAGCGATGGGGTTTTCAGGAGAAATCTTATCAAGTGCCTCTCGAGTCAGACCAGTTAATTCACGAAAAATTACCGGATCGTAGCCAAACGCGAATATCCATTCATCTTTTGGAACTTGGTTAACAGCTTTCTGAAGAGTGTCCATCACCTCAATAGATGTTTGGTGCGAAAAACCACTGATATCAACCCAAGAATACATCTGCGCACAAAGATCTGGGTGGGTATGTGGCTCGATAAAACCTGGGAACACAGTACAGTCTAAAAAGGTATGTACTGCGGTGTCTGGTCCCTCCATATCTTGAAGATCCGTACCAATCGCTAGAATTACCCCATCTTTTATCGCCACAGAAGTGCCTACCGAATCAGATGAATCCATAGTAACTATGTGCTTCGCACTAACAATTGCGTCTGCGTAAATAGGCATAAGTCTGGGTCCTACTAGAAACTAACTGTTGATATATGGTGCGCCGAGAGGGATTCGAACCCCCGACTTGCGGTTCCGAAGACCGCCGCTCTGTCCCCTGAGCTACCGGCGCATTGCTATATCTGGCGGAGAGAGAGGGATTCGAACCCTCGAATCAAGTTACCCCGATTACACGCTTTCCAGGCGAGCCCGTTCAACCACTCCGGCATCTCTCCGTAAGATAAAACTGTAGTCTATCTCCTCGTACTGGTCATTTCTTGGCGGAGAGGATGGGATTCGAACCCATGAAGCGACATTCGCCGCTTACTCGTTTTCGAGACGAGCGCCTTCAACCACTCGGCCACCTCTCCACCAAGAAGTTTATCTCACCTCCAGGCAATAAAAAGTTTTTCTGAAATTTATAACCTGCTTATTTGCGTGAATCATAATCGGAAGTCAGATCTTCAATGCTATCTGACAACTCATCTTCGAAGGCTTGCTGAGCTTCCTTTAGCCTCTGAGAGAGTTTAGAAAGCTGTGCATATTGACCGTCGGTCTGCAAATAGCGCATTATTAAAAAAACCGATACAACCGCAAAAATAAGGGTTAATAATTTCTTGATACTCACCTAGTCGTCCTCACTTTTTGACCTACGTGTACCTAAGCCTGCTAGGACAGCTGCAGCTTTTCTGATTCCACGACTGACGGACACTATTCTGATGACTGGATGAACCGCTGAATCAGCAACAAACTCGGTCGCCGCTCTAACATTTTGGACTGATTTGTGTGCCTCATCTAGGGTTGGCTTAATCGGATCCAGCAACAAGGAATTTGCCTGTCTGACTAAAGAGCGCACAGCAAACCATAAACCTACCACCGCAATAACCAGAACGAACATCAATATCAACCCAAAAAGGCCATAGAAGATAATGACCACATCGCGAATAGTTTCTAAATCTACACCCACGTAGTTTCACTCCTCTTCCATTAAACGCTCTCGCCTATTCGAGATACTCTTGCTTCATCATACAGAGTTGCGGATATATAGTTGGCATTATGGCTCGATAATGCCACCACCCACAACTTGGCTTCCTCTATACAAAACCAAAACCTGACCTGGTGTAGGTCCCCGAGCGGGAGTATTAAACGAAAACTTGTTAATTGTTCCCATGGAAATCAGTGTGCCCTGTATTGGATCCGCATGATACCTAATTCGTGCCTCAAATTGATCCCCAACTACCGGCACATCACCTACCCAGGAAGCTTGGCTAAATTTGGTAGACTTTTTATAAAGATCTACCTCATTACCAATTACAACGACGTTTCGTAACGGATCGATATCAGTGACGAAATTTTTTTGACCTGTTGCAATCCCAAGGCCTCTTCTCTGCCCAACCGTATAACCAGCAATTCCGCTATGAGAGCCAACGGCTTCGCCACTCGCAAGTTCAATAACACCCGATTTCATCTCAACACCATGATTTTCTAGCACGACCCTATAGTCACCACCAGGCACAAAACAGATATCAACTGAGTCAGGCTTATCAGCTATAGACATACCCACCGAGCGAGCCACTTCCCTAACTTGATCTTTCTGGAGATTACCTAACGGGAACAAAGTTCGGGCGAGTTGCTCTTGTCCGAGCATATATAACACGTACGTTTGATCTTTTTCTGCATCTAACGCGCGATGCAATTCATAAAGCTGATTCTTATTTTCTCTGATACTTGCGTAATGGCCGGTAGCTAGATAATCACACTCGAACGCCTTGGCTTTTTCAAACAAAACATCAAATTTCACGTATTGATTACAATTTACGCACGGATTAGGTGTGCGGCCGTTCTTATACGACTCAATAAATGGATTTAATACATTCGTTTCAAATTCCTTCTCCATATTGAGCGTATAGTGCGGAATACCAATAGCGGCAGCGGCTGACTTGGCGTCCCCAATGTCCTCAATCCCACAACAAGTACGTCCGGATCGAAGTGCCAATTCATCTGGCTCGGTATAAAGCCGTAGCGTCACACCAATGACGTCATAGCCTTGCTGGACAAGGAGCGCTGCCGCAACTGCCGAATCAACACCGCCTGACATTGCAACTAAAACTCGCTTGCTCACTACAGAATTCCTCTTTGACTTTATACTCGATTATGTTCAGTCTAGGTCCCAAAACCGTACTGGCCTAGACTCGAGACGCTAAAATTATTATTAAACAACCAAAAGTAATGAGCCACTAACAATACTATGACAGAAAATAACGAGCTTTCCGCGCTACCGACTCCTGTAAATTTTGCCAGGGAGTTGGTCGACGTGCTAACCGATCGGCAAGCTGAAGATATCGTCCTGCTCGACATGACCCGACTCCAGGGATTTGCCGATTACTTTATCATCGCCACAGTGGACAACATTCGATTAGCCGGTGCCGTAATTGATTCTCTGAGAGCAAGACTTAAAGAAGTTGGTCTCATCAGCGGGCATGAAGGAAATCCTGAAGATGGATGGCTATTAATTAACTGTGGTCAAGGAATAGCGGTACATCTATTCTCGCCAGAACGGAGACGATTTTACGATCTCGAGGGCCTCTGGTCGGAGGCCTCAGAAATCCTTCGCGTCCAATAAATATTATTTTTAAATTATTCAAAGACCCACGAATCAACGTCACGCTGCCAGCTAATCACATCGGCTTCCGCTCCAAAGAAAATTGAAATTTCTCTCTCCGCTGATTCCGGCGAATCTGATCCATGCACCACATTACGCCCGATTTCAAGACCATAATCTCCCCGTATCGTGCCAGGTGCAGCATCGACAGGCTTAGTGCCACCCATGGTGCTTCTGGCAGCTGACACAGCATCGGTACCTTCAAACACGGCAGCAATAATTGGTGAAGACGTAATGTATTCCACTAAACCATCAAAGAACGGTTTTCCAACGTGCTCGCCGTAATGATTTTCTGCTAACTCTCTTGAAACTTGAAGTAGTTTTAATCCAGCTAAACGCAGGCCTCGCTTCTCGAAGCGCGAGAGAACTTCAAATGATATTCCTCTTTGCATTCCGTCAGGTTTAATTAGAATTAACGTACGTTCCATAACTCTCCCTCGAATATTTTAATAAATCGAAATGATTCTCATGTAACAGTATCCTCGCCAAGAGTCTTACGTGCCGGTCGACTTAGTGATATGAGGAGGTCGAACGTAAATTGCATCTATCAGTCCGGCCGCCAAATAAACTGACGGATCGGAGTCAGCACACTTCAGCGCCGATAAAGCTCTCACAGTCTCTTCGTCTTCAAGGAAAAAACGTTCATTACTCAGTCTCTCGACCGCGAACGATTGCCTTATCAAATCCGTCATATCTCCCGTCAACAATGCCTGCTGAGGAATAATTTGACTAATAGCACTGTGCGCGTTCAACTGCGGTGAATTCAAGTTAGATATTGAGCCGTCCTCATTTCGTTGGAATTTTTGCCAAACAACGCCAGTTGAACCGGCATCATGAATAACCGTCACCGCATCAGTCAATCGTTTTCTCTCCAAGACATCCCAACTGTCAGCCAACAAGCGAGAAACTGGCGCGATTGGTATGTCCAAACCAAGCCCAATTCCTTGCACGGTTGCAATGCCTACCCGTAGAGCTGCATATCGGCCTGGACCTGCTACAACAACAAGTCCTGTGATTTCATTTGCAAGTAGATTTGATCTATCTAGAAATAAATCCAGATTTAGCAGTAATTCTTCAGCTACTGACGACTCAACTCGCCATTTTTTGGTCGTAATAACCGTATTAATTGACTGCCCACCAGTAACCGACAAAGCAAGCGAGACAACTGGGGTAGAGGTATCAACTGAAAGAATTACTCGTTTGTTATCCATATGCTTCTAATTTCCTAGCAATTTCTCCATATTTTTCACCAAGTACCGTCACAGTAATCGAACGCTCGTCATCAATCTCAAGGGTTTCAAAATCTACAAATACGTGGTCCGCCGGTAAAACTTCGATACCGCGTTCAGGCCACTCGATTACCAGAACCCCTTCACTCGATTGAGCAATCAAATCAAGATCTTCTACATCTGTGACAGTAGTGAGTCGGTATAAATCAGCATGATACAGAGGAATAGTACCTTCATGAACAGTCATCAATACAAATGTTGGACTATTAACTTGTGATTCAACTTTAAGTGCCTCACCAATTCCCTGAGTGAACGCCGTCTTACCAGCACCTAAGTCTCCATTCAAGAGAATTACATAACCTTTTTTAAAAAATTTACCCAGCTTTCTACCAAGTGACCGCGTCTGTTTCACGCCTTTAGTTTTGAAAATAACCTGCCGTTTCAATGTCATCTACTAATTACCATGATCCCAACCTCGAATCGCTGGATTGTATATTTCACCTTGAGAATCAAAGGCTCTAACCGCAGCTTGGTCAGCTATCTGCTCGACGACTCGACCTACAATCGTCAACTCTGTATCGCTCGCTCGTTCAATGTCTTTAAACAGTCCCTCGTTAAAAATAAGGACTAATTCATAATCCTCACCTCCACCTAATCCTAAATCTAAAGCCATAGATCTCCCCAAAAGACCTACGGCAGCAATTTCCAGTGGAACATCGTCACAAATAACTTCAATATCTACTTGCGATGCACTCGCTATGTGACCCAAATCTTGTAAAAAACCATCCGATACATCAATAGCGCACCGCGCACCGGCAAGCAAAGCTTGTCTGCCTACAACGACACGTGCCTCCGGTCGACGATGTCTCCTCGTAAGTATTTCCATGGATTGCTCAATTTCAACTGCGCTCCTAATCAACGAAAGACCAGCTGCTGACCCCCCAAGCCGACCAGTGACAACCACAATATCACCGACTTTGGCCGAATCTCTCCGCAGTATCCTGTTGTCTACAGAGCGTTCAGTCTCACCTATTACAGTTATCGAGATGCCGTTAGCGCTACCTTTGACTATATCGCCACCGGCAACTTTCACGTCATGAAAAAGACACGCGTCGCTGATACCCTGCACCAGTTCATCAACAAAAACACTTGAAGAAAATTCAGAAAGCATCAATGAAATTAATAACATTTTGGGGGTAGCCCCCATAGCAGCGATATCTGAAACTGAGGCCGCTACAGCTCGCCAACCGACATCTGATGTCGTCATTGTCGATTCACTACCTTCCAGCCAATGCACCCCGGCCGTCATAGCATCAACACTCGCAACAATTAAATTTCCGGGAGATGATGTGGCCCAAACTGCCGCATCATCTCCCGGTGGCACAACAATGTCTTGAGCTGCTGCCGCTCCTAATTGATCAATGATCCGATGAATAAGGCTAAACTCGTGAAAAGAGAATAATTCGTCTCGTGCACCTAAACTAACCATATACGTAACTCACTCAACTCCAGACTCCATTAATCAACCAAGGAAATCAAACAAAAAGAACATGAAACCCCGGATACTCATCTCACGTGCCGAACACATCCCTTCAGAAAATTGGAATGACTATGCAACGTGTGTTACTGACGCCGGTGGTGTCGCCATTCCATATGATCTAGATACTTATTATACCCAAACTAAACTTCCCGAATACGAAGGAATTGTTTTAACAGCAGGTATTGACATTCAGCCTCATCGATACGACGAGAAACCACATCCAAAGGTTACAGACTGGAGCATAGAACGGGATAATTTTGAGGCCGCTCTAATTGATGATGCAGTACAAAATAAGAAAGCACTCCTTTGCATATGCAGGGGTATTCAGCTGCTAAATGTCTGGGGAGGTGGATCACTTTTACAACATCTAACTGACCGCGAACCGCACCGCGCTCGCAGAAATCTGACGAATCAGGATATTGAAAGCGGCTGGCACGATGTCTCAATAAAAACCGACAGCCTACTTCATAAAATTACGGGACAAAGTGTCATTCGGGTCAACTCTCGGCATCACCAAGCCATAACTGAAAGCTCGCTGGGAAAGAATATTTTAGGCACTGGAATAACGCCTGATGGAATTGTAGAAGCTATAGAAATTGCTAACACACATTGGACTCTTGGAATTCAATGGCATCCGGAACGACCTGAAATGTCAGAAAATGCAATTTATGATGACGGAGCAAAAAAAATTTGGTACGCCTTCGTTGAAGCTGCAACGTTAGTTAACTCAACAAAATGATTGATACCTTTATATATTTTGCGTACGGGTCAAATCTTGATCCTCACAGACTCCATTTAAACTGTCCGTCTGCGCAATTTCTATCAGTTGGCAAGTTGTATGATTTCACCTTGAATTTCACGAAAACCAGTGAAATACGCTGGAGGGGAGGCGTGGCTGACATCGTCGACACTCCGAATGACTCGATGTGGGGAGCGGTCTGGCAAATAGATCTTGCCGAGTCAGATGCTCTTGACCGGCAAGAAGGCGTACACGCCAATCCACAGGGCTATCATCGACTCGATGTAATCGTTGAAAGTTCCGACGGCAAACTCATTCATTGCCGGACCTACCAAGTCACGGTCAGGGAGGCGCTCAATATACCGCCCTCACCAGCTTACAAAGACACTCTGGTCAGAGGTGCAAAATACTGCGAGTTGCCGGCTGATTATCAAGCTTTAATAGGAAATATTAGAGATAACGGGCGGGCGGGTGGCGATCCAAGCCTCGAGTCATAAGGCCATACTTTGACCAACAATTAAGGGCATCATCTGCTAAAATGTATAGGCATGTGAGCAGTATAAAAATCTGAGGTCCAATGGTCACAACTACCGACAATAATAGTACCGATGGTAGCGGGGTACGTCCGGTTCAAATAGTCAGTGAAATGCGCAGCTCGTACCTCGACTACGCGATGTCGGTTATCGTGGCACGAGCCCTTCCTGACGCACGTGACGGTCTAAAGCCTGTTCAAAGACGCATACTTTTTGCTATGCAAGAACTAGGCATTAATCCAAATACCCCCTTTAAAAAATGCGCCCGGATGGTTGGGGATGTAATGGGTAAATACCATCCCCATGGTGACTCAGCTATTTACGAAGCCTTAGTGAGAATGGCTCAGCCTTTTTCAATGCGCTATCCGCTAATCACCGGTCAAGGAAATTTCGGCTCGGTCGATGGTGACCCACCGGCCGCTATGAGATACACAGAAGCTCGACTAGCGCCTATTTCATCAGAACTCTTGTCCGATCTCGACCGAAATACCGTAAATATGGTACCGAACTTCGATGATTCTTTAACACAACCTGAAGTCTTGCCTGCCCGATTACCGAATTTACTTTTAAATGGTGCCAGCGGAATTGCGGTCGGCATGGCAACAAATATCCCTCCGCATAACATCAATGAATTGACACTGGCGATCGATTATCTAATCACAAATCCAGAAGCCACAGTGGACGAACTGATGGTTCTATTACGAGGTCCAGACTTTCCCACCGCAGGAACTATCTTTGACAGAACAGAGATAAGACAAGCGTATGCAACTGGACGTGGCAGATTAGTAATGCACGCCCGAATCGCACTTGAAGAAACAAGCTCCGGCCGATCGCAAATTATTGTGACTGAATTACCGTATCAGGTAAATAAAGCTGCGCTACTAGAACGCATAGCTGAACAAGTTAGAAGCAAAGTAATTGAAGGAATAACAGATCTTCGCGATGAGAGTGATCGTAATGGCATGCGCATGGTGATAGAACTGGGCAGAAATGCCTCTTATCACGCTGTGCGCAGTCAGCTCTTGAAACACTCAGCGTTGCAAAGTGTCTTCCATGTCAATCTGGTGGCACTCGTTACGACGGAAGATACGAGACCACTGGACATTGAATTCGTTGAAGACGAAGCGGTGTTCGATTCAGAGTGGATCGAAGATAGGGGTAAAAACAGAAGCCCATCTGACGTAACCGGACGACCAGAAACATTATCTCTCCGAGAATCTCTGCAGGCTTTCATCGATCACAGACGTCAGGTTGTTCAAAGGCGATCTGTTTTCGATCGCCACAAAGCTCGGCAACGAAGACACATCTTGGCGGGATTGCTCAAAGCGATAGAAAATCTTGATGAAATAATTGACACCATTCGAAGTGCTGAATCAGCCGAAGTAGCAAAAGCATCGCTAATGGATTCTCCTCACAATCTAACCGACCGGCAGGCACAAGCTGTGCTCGACCTTCAGCTTCGAAGATTAGCTCATCTCGAATCCTCAAAGATTATTCAGGAATATGATGAACTAGTTACGTTCATAAATGAGTTAAACGAGCTCCTAGGGAGCCAGGAAAAAATTGATGACGTATTAAAGGCTGACAACGCTGAACTTCGAGAGAAATACGGCGATGAAAGAAGAACTCAAATTGTTGAATCGCCCGTCGATGATATTTCTGCTGCTGATTTAATACCTCACCAACAAGTAGTGGTAACTATGTCAGAGACGAATTACGTCAAGCGTGTTCCCCTGGAAACATACCGAACTCAACATCGTGGAGGCAAAGGAGTTGCCGGTCAAAGGCTACGCGATGAAGACAAAATAAAGCTTTTATTGTCGTGCGACACACATGACAGACTTTTAATCTTTGCTGCGTCAGGTAGGGTTTTCGCGCTTCCTGCACATGAAATAAATGATTCTTCCAGGACTGCTCAAGGAGTCCATATTAGAAATCTAGTCGAGTTTGGTGAGGATCATGACGGAGATCAAGTTACCGCAGTCATTGCTATAAAAGATCAAGATCAATCCAACGACGATCAGGCGGCTATGATTTTCGCGACTGAAAAGGGTGAGGTTAAGCGTACTCTTCGCTCCAGGTTTGATCAGGTGAGACGGAATGGAATTATAGCTATGAATTTGAAGCCAGATGACCGCCTTGTGTCAGTTTCGCCAGCAGCAATAGACTCGACTGCCATTCTTGTGTCTAGTGACGGATATGCTGTCAGATTTGAACTAGGAAAACTTAGAGAGGCTTCACGTACATCCGGTGGTGTTAAGGGAATTAAATTAAATCCTGGTGCACGGCTAGTAGGCTTAGTCATCGACAGTGAAGGCGATGACATACTAGTAATGTCAAACGAAGGTAAAGGCAAAAGGACCCCCATATCAGATTATCCAGTGAAGGGTAGGGGAACTCGCGGTGTGCGCACATTCGGCTCGACTAACGATGTTGATTTAATAGGGGCAGCTGCAGTACGTGAGGACGACCAGCTCATGATTATTACAAAAAATGGCCAAATGCTTCGAACACGTGCTGGGGATGTTCGGCAATCAAGTCGCGCAACAAAAGGAGTGATGACTCAGAAACCTACTGCTGGTGATTCATTAGCTGCATTTGCAATAGATCTTGCCGACAGAGAACAAGAAATTTAATGGTCGGGGTGCCCGGATTTGAACCGGGGGCCTCTTCGTCCCGAACGAAGCACTCTGCCAAGCTGAGCTACACCCCGTCACTAATAAAGACTATCAGATTGACCTCATTCACTCGATTGATGAATGGACTCTATATGTTTAGAAATTAAAGAGGTTTGTTCTGCAAGCTGTAAGTTTGCGTCAATAACGATTCCATTTGAAAGTTCATCTGCACTAGGTATCTGATATAGCTCTAGCTGTTTCTTCAGTACCTTTGAGGTAGCGTCCGAAATATTGCCTACTTTATTCATTCTATTCACTACACGATCCTCAGCTAGTGCAGCATCAATATCCATAGCTACTAAAGTCGAAGATGCTCCTGACTGAATAGCAATAGCCATCGAATTCATTCGCTGAGCGCGTGTCAAATGCGTTGCATCCAACACAACAGACTGGCCATGTGAAATAAATAGTTGCGTTTTTTCAAGCATTTTTTCATAGACTTGTTGGCTAATATCATCTGAATATTTTGATGGCGAGAGCTCTTTGCCGACAGAAACACCAAACATTTCCTTACGGATCGCATCACTATTAAGCCAAGCGAAGCCATACTTTGAAGCTAATGTGGCACTGATGAGCGATTTGCCACTTCCAGAAACACCGCACATCACAACAGACATTGGCTGACTCAAGTCAGGTACGTATTCGACCGCAAGTGAAAAATATGACGAGGCTTCTATTTCTAATTTCTGACGAGCATCTATGCTGAGCCCTGAATCCTGCGCAGTTATCGATGCGATCTTTCCTCTAATAAATGCTCGAAACATCCGATGTAATGGCTGCACAACACTTAGCGTTTGATCACCGGTCGCAATAATATAGCGACCAACAAGCTCATTAGCTAAACTTTCATAACCTAAAGCCGTCATATCCATGGCTAGAAAAGCCAGCTCGTAGCCGACGTCTAAATATCGAAACTGAAACCAGTCATTAAATTCAATTCCATCAACTATGACTATTCCATCCGAGCGACCAGACGCGAGTTCTGAGAAAGAATCCAAAAGATAAACATGGTCACAATGTAAATCGCCATGACCTTCAACGACTAGACCAGCCTCCAGTCTTTGTAATAAAACAGATTCGTGCACTTGTAACATCTTCTCGACCGATGTCAGTAAACGCTCGTACGTCTCCCGTGGCAAAGTGAAGTCAATAAAATCTGCAACCTCGGCTAACTCTCTATCCCACCATTCCTTTACTTTTTTTGGTCCGGCAAATTCAACATCTGCGTCCACTACCTCACAAGTTTTATGAAATTCAAACAGACGCATTGCCAAACGCTCAGCAAGGGTAGCCACATTCTCATCACCGGCCTTCAGAACCGACGCGAGCGTAGCCTCCTCGGGTAAGCGCCTCATCTTCACCGCCCACTCTAAAGTCTCTGCTCCTTCGGACTTGTTAGGTAAAGGGTCTATAACAATTTGCCCTCCGCTCAAACGAACAACGGGTACAACGCCCAAATAAATAGAAGGTGCCAGTCGACTATTTAATACGACTTCCTGCTCACAAAACTTTCTTCGGTTTTCAAGCGACATTTGGTTAATAAACCCAAAATCAACTGCTTTCTTCGTCTTAAATACATAATCGCCAGCGATATGCACATACGAGATATGGGTCTCGCGAAGATCTACTTCCGTCACCTCATAGCTGTATGCGGACGAATTAAGCAGAGCAATTACATACTCAGGAGATTCTGACAACATTCATTGAAACTAAACGCGTCTTGGTAACAAGTCAAACCAAGACCGCTAGAATAGTGATATGGAAAATTCTCAACTCAGCCACCTTGATTCATCTGGCGCAGCTCGTATGGTAGATGTATCTACAAAAGACATCACTACACGTGAAGCAACAGCCCAATCAAAAGTATTCCTGAAAAAAGAAACACTCGAATTAATTACACGGGGGAGCATCCCAAAAGGGGATGTTTTCGCAAGTGCTCGAATCGCTGGAATTATGGCAGCAAAAGAAACTCACCGACTAATTCCATTGTGTCATCCGTTGCCAATAACAGCTGTAAACATTGAAATTACTGCCCGAAACTCCAACGAGGAACACAGTATTATCATTGCGGCCACAGTGCGCGTAAATTCTCAAACTGGAGTCGAAATGGAAGCACTCACAGCTGCGAGCATCGCCGCTCTAACTATTTATGACATGTGCAAGGCGGTTGATCGTGGTATGACTATCTCAGATGTCAAATTGTTAAAGAAATCCGGAGGACGCTCTGGTAATTATCAGTCAGAGTGAGCCAACTCGACACCTAAAGAAACTGATTCACCATCAAGCTCTCCGGACCATGAAGTTGCCTCTTCAGACGAGTCTTCCTCATTAACTTCCAGTGCCAGAGTTTCATCGGCTACATAATTTAAGTGCAAATTCATAGCAGATGAAATCAATTCAGTACCAGACCATGAAATCTTAATTCTGTCCGATATATCAAATCCAGCATCCCTGCGAAGGTTTTGTAAACGTCGCACTATCTCACGGGCGAGACCTTCGGCAACTAGTGCCTCATCAAGTCTAGTTTCGAGAAGTGCTAGATACCCGCCATCCTCCTGAGCTGACCAACCGTCAGAAGCATCTACAACGACGAGAATGTCCGTAGCTGTAAACTCATACTCATCAAGAGTCACGGACCCACTACGTTTCATTGACTCAATAATTTGAACTGAGTTAGCCGACTCAATCACACTTTTAATCGTAGACACTTCTTTGCCAAATCTTGGACCTAATGTCTGTAGATTAGGTTTAAGCGTAAATTGAACACGGTCTCCTGGGTCATCCAGCACTTCTACCGCCTTTACATTCAGCTCCGCAGCAATGTCCTCTTTCCAGTCAGCTAGCGCCTCACGCTCTTCGGAATTCCGCGGAATTAAGACCACGGTCGCACACGGCTGTCTAACTTTGACTTTTGCCTGTTCTCTAGCTGCCCGTCCGAGTGAAATCATTTTCTGAACCAGAGTGACCTGACGTGACAAATCTTCGTCAATTAAATCCTCCGACAAAACCGGCCAGTAATTTAGATGAATGGAGTCAATATCGTTACCACTGTGGGTCCGCTCCAAATTTTGGTAAATAGTCTCGGCAATAAACGGAGTGAAGGGCGCTAATAATCTACTTACAGTGGTTAGGCAGTGATACAAAGTTGTTAACGCCGCTCTCGAGTCTTCATCATCACCCGATTTCCAGAATCGTCGTCGATTTCGCCTCACATACCAATTCGAGAGCTGGTCTACGAATGACGCTATCGGATGAGCCGCTTGGGCAGGCTCGTATGCCTCCAGTGCAGAAGTAACCTTCTGCACTGTTATTTCAAGCTCAGAGCGGATCCACCTATCAATCGGAACCTGCGAATTCAGAGAATTGTAATTAGTTGGATTAAACGATCCTGTATTTGCGTAGGTGACAAAAAATGAGTACGTATTCCAAAGTGTTGATAAAAACTTTCTAGATGTCTCTTGTACTAAATCGGCAGAGAATCTTCTTGAATTGCCAGGAGGGGAAGCCGTGTACATAGTCCAACGCACGGCGTCAGCTCCATAGTCGTCCAAAACTGACCAAGGGTTAATCACATTACCGACAGATTTTGACATCTTTAAACCTTCGCCATCAAGAATATGGCCGAGGCAAATAACGTTTTCAAAGGATCTCTCTGCATGAGTATCACCTGTGCGGTGCAACAACGTTGCTAGAGCGTGCAGTGTATAAAACCATCCCCTTGTCTGATCAACCGCTTCACAAATAAAATCAGCCGGAAATTCCTCAGTAAAAATATCTTTATTCTCGAAAGGATAATGATGCTGTGCATAAGGCATCGCACCCGAATCAAACCATGCGTCAGCCACCTCAGGAGTCCTATTCATTCGACCACTACAGTCCATACAACCAATAATCACGTCATCCACAAATGGTCGATGAGGATCTATTTCACCGTTAGGGCGCTTAATTGCGTCTCCTGTACCCTCTATCGCTCTTTCGAAAAGCTCATCAAATGATCCAATCGCATCAGTAGAGCCACATTCCTCACAAGACCATATAGGCAACGGAGTGCCCCAATAACGCTCTCGCGAAACTGCCCAGTCCACATTGTCCGAAAGCCACTCGCCAAATCGACCATCTTTTATATGATTAGGAACCCAACCAATTTTCTGATTAGAGGAAACTAGATCATCGCGGACCGCAGTAGTGCGTATATACCAAGATGGTTTTGCATAATAAAGAATCGGAGAATCACATCTCCAACAGAAAGGATATGTATGGCGAATCTGCTCAGATTTAAATAAAAGACCTCTCTCACGCAGGTCTGCAGTAACGGCTTTGTCGGCCTCCTTGGCAAACAGTCCGTCTCCAGGTCCGCCTAGGACAATTCCATCTGGACGTACCGGTTGTAAAAACATTAAATCATTAGCTCGACCGATTCCATAGTCCTCTGCGCCAAAAGCAGGTGCAACATGAAGGACGCCTGTTCCTTCATCGGTAGTTACCTCATCTGATGCGACAACTTTACGGCTGGGAAGATCGTCCAAAGACGTTGGCCTCACTGCGACGCCATCCACGAACATATATGGGTCTGCATCTTCCCAAAGTTCGGCTGACCATAATTCCTCGTAATGTGCGCCAACTAGGCTCGATCCCTTAAAACGAGCTAAAACAGAACCATCCGGTGCAAGATCAGATACTCGGTCTGTAGCCACAATAATTCGCTCAATACCTATGTGCCGATCTTCTCGTTCGACCAATGAATACTCAGCATCCACAGAAATCGCTAACGCGGCTGACCCGGAAAGTGTCCAAGGTGTAGTCGTCCAAGCTAACAAGGATGTCTGTACTCCTCGTTTGAGTTGCAGAATTTCAATAGAATCATCATCCAAATTGCTAGACTCGTTCGGCACAATGAAGCGAATAGTTACACCAGGATCCGGCGTATCTTCTTTGTAGCCAAGAGAAATTTCATGACTTGAAAGTGAGGTTTGACATCTCGGGCAGTGTGGTGTGACTCGAAAATCCTGAAACATCAAACCGTTATCCCATAACCGCTTAAATATCCACCAGCAGGACTCAATATAATTTGAATCATACGTCACATAGGGATCACTCATGTCCACCCAATAGCCAATCCGTTCGGTTAAACGCTCCCAGTCCTGTACATAGTTAAAAACTGATTCTCTACATCTTCGGTTGAATTCCTCAACTCCAAAAATCTCTATTTCCTTCTTTTCCTTAAAGCCAAGCTGCTTCTCAACTTCCAGTTCAACTGGAAGTCCGTGAGTATCCCAACCACCTTTTCTCGGGACACGATAGCCACGCATAGTGCGATACCTCGGAATTAAATCTTTAAAAGCACGAGCGAGCACATGATGAATTCCAGGGTTTCCGTTAGCAGTTGGTGGGCCTTCATAAAAAATAAACTTATTATCGATCGGTCTTTCTTCGACCGACCGCTTAAATACATCTAAGTCTTTCCACAGCGCCAAAATCTCCTGCTCTTGTGCAGGAAAAGAAATCCGGGAGTTAACTTCCTGAAATAGTCCCAAACCTATGCCTCTAATCAATCACTTAGATACGTGCTGTTCTAAGAGCTTAAAAATTCATCATACTCTGTGCTTTGCATGTACATACAATATCGTCAGGTTTTATCTTTTCTCCGTGCGGTCCAACTGTTAGTGTTCCACCCGAAACACTAACAGTCTAATTCAACCTCATCTACAAAGGCCCGAACAGATGAATTCCAAACCGACGGGTTCTCAAAATAGGCTGAGTGACCCGCCGCAGGTACACCTACATATTGTGAACCAGCTGTTAGTTGATGCGATATTTGAATAAGATCAGGGTGGACGACACGATCATGATTTCCACAAATCCAAAGTATGGGTAGCTGACTTTCGCTCAATCTCTGAGCAGTTGTTCCTTTGTAATTAATCATTCTCGCTGTCGGTGCCAAAAAATCCTTTGGGCGTTTTGGATTTAAACCACGTAATTGTCTATATAAGAATTGTCGCTCAGGATTTGTTTGAGCAAACTCCGGTGCCATTGCTCTTTGCAATAGCGAGCCGGAAAGCGTGCCATCTTGCTCTAATTGTGACTTCAAGGCTCTGTACGATTCGTCAACACAACCACCATTTGTACCAGAATAAATCAATGATTTAATCATCTCTGGTTCCCTTGAAAACAATCCGAAAGCTGTACGGCCTCCCATGGAGTGAGCGACAAAATGAACATTTTTAACCCCAAGATGTTTCAATAACGCTCTCGTATCACCGCCAAAAGCGATGCGACCAGGTCCATCCGAAATATCTGGAGAACGGCCAAATGCTCGGTGATCAAATGTGATAACAGGATATCTGTCTGAGAAGGCTTCGATATTTTGCCACCAAACCGCAGCATTTCCGCCTGCCCCATGAGCCAATAA
The DNA here is from genome assembly GCA_963694535.1 of Dehalococcoidia bacterium. Taxonomy (GTDB): domain Bacteria; phylum Chloroflexota; class Dehalococcoidia; order UBA2979; family UBA2979; genus UBA2979. The sequence goes on along the minus strand of CAVODE010000017.1, from coordinate 3,706 downwards.
TATTGGTGACACAGTGCTCGTAGCTATATCTGGTCCGTAGGTTTCGTAATATAAAGAAAAACCATCAGCGAATTCTAGGCGGGGCATATTCTCTCAACTCCTCGTCCCATGGCTCTCCAGTTGCCCTGGCTATGACGTCTAGCATATCCTCAACGTCCCCTTTAAGTGCATCATCAGGTTCCTCACGTAATACGGCTAATGCTTCAAAAAACAGCATGCGGGCTCTTTTATAGAGCTCTTCGGGTGTCTCCGCTGGGCCCTGATACGAAAATTTCGGACGCTCTAACGCATTAGCTACGTACTCGGAACACCAACCAGCCGTATATAGTATGTACGCGTCTTGGGGATCGGACTTGACGGCTCTTTTCAGATAATCCAAACCTTCATTAAACTTACGTTGCCGTGTAACTAATGTCTGTCCCAGATACGAGTATCCAGCTGCAAACTCAGGATGATCTGCAACGATTTCACGGACTTGTTCAACCGCGGTATAAATATCACCGGCAGCATGCAGCTGCATGGCTGCCCGTAGCAGGGTATTCGGATCGAGATTTACCATGCCTATAACTCTAACCGCATTGTGTCTAAATTTTTAAAATTAGCGAAGCTAAAACTAAAATAATGCGCTAACATGCCTCTTACTGAGGAGGTAAATTAAATATGACTGATGAGTTAGAACTAACACAGGATATGAAGGATGCAATTGACCGAGAAGGAGATCCTGTTTTTTACGAGGTCACAACGCTGGGGATTCGAACGTTTGCTCGAGCGGTTGGCTACACAAATACTAAATATTATGATGAAGATGCAGCCCAGGCAGCTGGCCATTCGACTTTACCATCACCACCGGGCTACTTAGGTATGCCGGTGTGGAACCCAAACAAAGAACCATCAAGGCAACCCACTTTCAATAATCCATTTACAAAAAATTTGAATGGTGGAACTCAAGTTCAGCCAATCCAACAGGTATATGCCGGAGATGTACTCAGTGCCGTGTCACGAATTACCAACCTGACCATGAGCCCGAGTAAGTCTCTGGGGAAAATGCTGATTCGCGAGACCGAGACTGTATATACCCGCCAGTCAGATGGTGTTGTTGTTGCCAAAACTCAAGGGCAAGGAATTTCTTACTAGGATATTTACACGTTAACAGAGGAGAGAAATATGGTATCTGCACAAAACTGGAATGAAGTGAGTGAGGGTCAAGTATTCACACTTACCGAGCCAATGGACTCACAACGACTTGTTATATGGGCTGCGGCCTCGGGTGACTTTTACCAAATTCACTACGATGACGATTTTGCAAAAGGAAATAATCTTCCCGATATTATTGTGCACGGCGCACTAAAAGGAATGCTCGTTGGGCGACTACTCGATGAGATTTGCGGCGATTCAGGAAGAATTACGAACTTTGGAGTCTCCTACCGAGGAATGGATCCAGCGCGACAAGATTTAACAGTGCACGCAACGGTTATCAAGAAATACGAGGAAAATGGGGAACACCTGTTGGATCTTGAAGTTGGAGTCAAGCAAGAGGACGGATCCACTGAAACCACTCCGGGAACAGCCACTATTGCCGTACCTGCCTAGTAATAGTTCAACCGCATCATGAATCGATCAGAGTTTGAACGGGGGGTACGCCTTGCGGGCCTGGACGTTCCAGACTCGCACCTAAAGATTATTGGTGCTGATCCTGTTTATTACTCCCCGTTCCACCTCGGCGAAGGAGCCGCAATAGCTCACGCCTTAATAGGATCAAAAGTTGACCAGATTTGGCGCGAGCAGGAACACAAGGCTCAGCAAATTACGGTTGACGTTCGACACGCTGCTGCATCATTGAATTCTACACACTGGCTGCAAATTAAAAATAAATCTGTAACTGACGCGTCTACCAGGCAGTCGCTAAACCCAATGTCCCGCATCTTTCGGTGCAAGGATGACAGGTTCATTCACCTACACAAGTCATTTCGCGATGGGCCATCTATTGCAGTTGAACTCGGAATAGAGGCAGAGGCTGATGTTTCAACTATCGCACAAGCAGTCTCACGTCGTGATTCTTTTGAGCTAGAAGCTGCATTAATTCGACGAGGCCTCACAGGAGCCGTGGTTAGAAACTCATCCGAATGGGTAAAACATCCGCAAGGAAAAGCGTTACTTAACCGGCCTGTGGTTGAAATTATAAAAATTGGTGATGCGCCTCCTGAACCCATAAAAATTGGCTCCCGACCCCTTTCAGATCTACGGGTTCTTGATCTCACTCGTGTATTAGCCGGCCCGACAAGCGCGCGTACATTAGCTGAACATGGCGCAGATGTTGTCCATGTAGCTTCACCAAACTTACCCACAATCGACCTTTTTGAAATGGATACTGGGCATGGAAAGCGTCAGATACACATTGACTTAGATACAAAAGAGGATGCTGACATTCTCACTTCGATGGCAAAACAGAGCGATGTCTTCAGTCAAGGTTTTCGCAAGGGTGCGCTTGATAGGCGTGGATTTGGTTCACAGCAACTGGCTACGTTACGGCCCGGCATCATCTATGTGTCTGAAAATTGTTACGGACATCACGGACCATGGGCTAATAGACCAGGCTGGGAACAATTTGCACAAACAGTTTCTGGAGTTGCCAAACTTCAAGGTCAAATGAGTCCACTCAGTCCCGATAATGAACGCTCAATCGCTGCCGGCACTGATCCGCATGCGCCTCGACTAACGGGTGCGGCCATGAATGATTATGTAACAGCATCATTCGCCACCTATGGTGTGCTCGAAGCACTACAACGACGAGCTAAAGAAGGTGGCTCATGGCACGTACAAGTCTCGCTTACCCAAACATCAATGTGGTTTGCACGCCTAGGATTACTGCAAGATGTTAGCCACGAACAAAACATAGGTGTGGTAGATGATTTTCTCGAGACCCATGACACCCCCTACGGTGAAATGGCGCATCTCGCCCCTGTACTACAAATGTCTGACACCCAGCCGTATTGGGCCTTTGGTACCAGACCATTAGGGAGTGACGTAGCTGAATGGATCTAATTTAACTACTCTCCGAAAAATGGCAGCTTACCTTGAACGGAAAGCGGATCTCTGGTTTGTGGAATATATACAAACCAATAAGTGGGTTCAGATATCTGAACCCACTTATTGGTTTGTATTTTCGACAACAATATCTAGCCGCAAGTGGTCTGAATAATTAGACGTGTCACCAAATATGGGTCCATATTCGAAGCCGGACGACGATCCTCTAAATAGCCTTTTTGATCGACTTCAACCTGCCACGGTATTCGTATGGATGCACCTCTATCGGAAACGCCATAACTGAACTGATCTATTCGTTGTGTCTCATGGGCTCCGGTTAAACGATTTTCATTACCAGCCCCATAGTTAGCTATGTGTTCCTGTATATTTTTACCAAGTGCCTCACACGCATCAACAATTGGTTGATATGATTCTCTCATCGACTTAGTGGAGTAATTTGTGTGACAACCGGCACCATTCCAATCGCCCAATACAGGCTTCGGATCGATAGACACAACCACATCATATTCTTCTGCTACACGATGTAAAAGCCAACGAGACACCCATAACTGATCAGATACCTCAAGAGGTCCCAGTGGACCAACCTGAAATTCCCACTGTCCCGGCATGACTTCAGCATTTGTTCCTGCTATACCAATTCCTGCCTCAATACATGCTGAAG
>CAVODE010000016.1:0-26674 GCA_963694535.1 Dehalococcoidia bacterium | reverse complement strand
CGCATTAGCTCTGGCGATCTAACCCTGACTTTACCGAAACTGAAGCCTAACGCTGATACATCCTTCACCAATAGATGATTTGCGGCTATTTTAGGGACGCTACCGCTGGCAAAACCTATTATCAGTATTCTTCCACCAGGTAGAATACAGTGCATTGATTCTTCAAATGCAGTACCACCAACGGGATCAAAAACGACATCAACGCCCTCAACAACATTGAGAACCGATTTACTGATCTCTTCTTGGGCATAGTTGATTAATACATCAGCCCCATAAGATTTTGCAATCATCAATTTCTCGTGGCTACTAGCCGTTGCAATAACGGTTGCCCCCAACGCATGCGAAATCTCTACGGCTGTCAATCCAACTCCACCAGACGCGCCATGCACCAGCACCACCTCACCTTGGTGCAGACGTGCCCGTTCCGTCAGAGCCAAATATGATGTTCCATAAGCAATCGGAATAGTTGCTGCTGTCTCGTAGCTCATATGATCTGGAATTTCAATTACATTACAAGTGTCGGTTACTACTTCTTCAGCAAATCCGCCATGTGTAATGGCTGCCACCACACGTCGCCCAATTAGAGGTTTTGCCGTATCTCCCCGTCCTTCGAGTACAACACCCGAAACCTCAAGACCTGGGGCAAAGGGATACTTGGGCTTGTCTTGATACTTTCCTTGGATTAGGAGGAGGTCGGCAAAGTTCACTCCAGCGGCTCGCACGGCAATTCGCACCTGATCTGACCCAATGACAGGAGCTTGAAGTTCTTCATATAAAACTGAATCAATGTCCCCCGGTGCGGTTGAAATAATCGCTTTCATATAACGAACTCCATCTCATACACAAATGAACCAGTTGACTGCTGATTAACAATTAACTACGACAAATCAATGCCCATCTGAGACTGGATCTCTGAAAATTTCTCTAGAGTCATTTCACGACCCATTGCGATCCACTCCTCATCCGAAATTTTTTGTCTGGCTGACATCAGCGTTTCCGCATCAGTACCGACTAGGTAGCGAAGCTTCGGAGTATCAGTAGTAATTGCGTCCAGAATCACCTGTGCAACATCCTCCGGCATAGCAGGATTCTGCAGTTTGGTGGCAAAATGGTGTCCTATCCGCTCAGAAAATTCTCTGTATGGCGACTCCTCAGATGATGTCACCCGCTCATCTCGCTTAGTGAATATTGGAGTCAATACCACGCCTGGTTCGATAAGAGCCACGCGAATCCCAAATCTATAGACTTCAGCAGCAAGTACTTCGGTAATGGAGTCGAGCGCGAATTTACTACCTACGTATGCACCCATGCTTGGTGATGCGACACGCCCTGCAACAGACGTAACATTGACGATCGTTCCATGTCTGCGTTCGCGCATTCCGGGTAGTACTAACTGCATCATCTGGAGAGCACCAAACACATTAGTCTCAAAAAGATCACGAAAAACCTCTATTGGCGTCTCTTCTACGGCACCACCACCACCTATACCAGCATTGTTAACCAATACGTCGATTTGACCAGCTCGTGACATAACTTCGCTCACACAGGAGTTACATGAATCAACGTCGTTGACATCCAGTTGCAACACCATAATTTCAATACCTTCGTCAGACGCTATGGTGAGTAAATCTTTCCCAGCTTCTGGGTTTCGCATAGTTGCAAACACTTGGAATCCATTACGTGCTAAATGCAAAGCCACAGATTGTCCGATACCAGTACTTGACCCTGTTATCAGTGCTGTCTCCATATATAGCTCCCTCATTCGTGTATTCTGACGATCACAAAATCTATTTCTGATGCACTGCCGGAATTACTTCATTAATTAACTTTTCTGTTTGGTTCATAATATCCGCGGAGGATGTGCCAATCGGGCGCAGCACAAATTTAGAAATACCAGCTTCCCTATAGGTAGTTAACGTTTCCAATATTTCTTCGGCGTTACCAACAGCAAGGTATGACTTAGCAGAATCCAGTTCAGGAAATCGATCTAAACGAGCAACCTGGTCTTGAACTACCGGCTCGTCCCAGCTGCCAAAACGAAATCCGATTCCCGCTCCGTAGTGATCATCATCGATAGGCCTATTGATTCTTAATCCTTCGGCCTTGATAGCAGCCACCACAGGTTTAATTTGAGCTGGACTCTGAATTCCAGCCAACCAACCATTGCCAAGACCTACTGTACGTCGAATTGCGGCTTTAGAAGAACCACCAATCCAAAGTGGAAGAGGTTGTCTAACCGGTACCGGGGCTATTTGCGCATTTGAATATTGATAATAGCTACCGTCGTAGGTCACACGCTCACCCTGCCAAAGCAAGGACATGATCTCAAGCATCTCATCAACTTGCTTACCTCGTCCTTGCGGACTGCGACCTGTTGCTGACCACTCAGGTATCGCAACAGAACCAACACCAAAAGCAGGAATAAGTCGACCATCAGATAAGAAGTCAATAGTTGCACACTGCTTCGCAAGAATAAGTGGGTCACGGAAGGGTAAAACCACCACATTCATTCCAAATTGCAATCGATCTGTCGCTCCCGCTAACACTGCCATCAGTGCCAATGGCTCAAGATTCATCGCCTCAGACACAAGTCGATCGCTTGTCCATATTGAGTCAACATCGCCGGCCTCGCATAACTCAACCCACTTAAAAAAATCGGCACTCGTTTCAAAAGGAAAGCCAGCTATCCCAAGTCCTATACTCTCACTCATACAATTCCTTACTTACGTTTTCCAAAGCGGCCTAAACGACAATATTAGGATGCTTTTTGTTATGCGAGGTCAATCCCTCAAAGGCATATGCCAACTGCAAAACTTCGAACTCGCTTCTTGGTCTACCTATAATTTGTAATCCAACTGGCAGACCTGCTCTCGTGAATCCCGCAGGTACAGATATTGCCGGTAATCCGGTAGCAGAAATATAGTAACAAACCTTAGCCCAAGCCATGTATGTCTCCATTTCAACCCCTTCAATCTCAGATACCCACTCAGTTTCCACGGAAAATGGCGGAACTTGACTGACAGGGCAAATGAGATATTCATAATGATCAAAAAAAGTTATGACCCGAGCATAAAGTGCACTCCGTAGTTCGGACGCCTTAGACAAGTCTCTCCCTGACTGAGATAGTCCTTCTTCTATATTCCATATAACTGTGTCCTTCAATTGGTCTCGCTGATCTCGCAGAAGATTTTCCTTGAATCCAAAGCTCCAGCCACGCCACGCCATAAAAGCCTCATCTGCACCAGTAAAGTCAGGGACATCCTCCGTCACCTCACAGCCCAAATCAGCAAAAATAGAGGCTGCAGAACGAACAATTTGACGAATTTCCTGATCAATAGGAAGTCCTCCCAAATCCTCACTCCAGGCGACTCGTATGCCGAAAAAAGACTTATCGAGCGGGTCCAAAAACATGGATCCTGGAGACTCCAGAGCTACGGGTGAATTGATATCTGGACCAGCGATCACGCTTAACATAAGGGCAATATCAGAAACTGTTCGGGCCATTGGGCCCTGAACGCTCAAGTTTTGCCAAGCAGAGCTTGAACCCCGCACAGGCACTCTACCTACTGCTGGTCGTAAGCCAACCACGTTGCAAAAATTAGCAGGATTTCTGAGCGAGCCGCCTAAGTCACTGCCATCAGCCAAGGCGACCATTCCAGTAGCCAAAGCAACGGCAGCGCCTCCACTACTCCCACCACATGTTTTAGTCAAATCGTACGGATTAAGAGTTGTACCAAATACCTTATTGAAAGTCTGAGACCCCGCGCCGAATTCAGGCGTATTTGTTTTACCAACTGAAATTGCCCCAGCTCCCTTTAGGCGCTCAACTATCAACGCATCTTTGTCAGGAACATGGTCCGCGTATATAGGAGATCCGTACGTGGTCCGCATACCAGCAGTGTCAATTAAATCTTTATGTGCCACGGGAACGCCGTGCAGTAAACCAAGATTATTGCCTTTGATAATTTCCTCATCAGCTCTATCTGCTTCCACAAGAGCCCGCTCTGCATCCATCGTGACGATCGCGTTCACCTGTGGATTCACATTATCTATTCGAGCCAAATGAGCCTCTAATACCTCGCGGGCGCTAATTTTTTTTGATCGGATCAGGCTAGCAAGTTCAGTGGCATCGTAGAAACAAATATCATTTTCCATTAGGAATTCCTAAACTAAATCATCGTCGATTTACGATGATACGGGTTCTTTTAGCTCCGTGGCTGGTTCAATCCTGAATGATCCTGTCCTTAGTAGGTGCCTGAGTGCTGGGCTGAATACACCACCAAGCACAAATATTACCAACCAAAGCACACTAGGCAATATGAATAATATCCGTTCACCAGTGAAGTCTGCGACGAGCCCAAATCCTAAGTTCATAAAAGCCATGAAGCCAGCTGCAATCATTATATAAACCGCCATGATACGGCCCCGATATTCGTCGGGAACAACTTGCTGAATGAGAGTTGCCGAAACTGCCATATAGGGAGCCTCCGTTGCTCCTGACAAAAATCCACCAAATATGGCGACGAGAGGGTTGGTGGCAAATCCTATAACAAGAAGTGAAATTCCACTTCCCAAGCCAGAAACAATCAAAATACGACCACGTGCCGATTCGTCAGAAATCGTTGACACAGCGAGAGTCGTAATCAATGCTCCAAAACCCACACCGACCGAAATCGCGGCGAATGTTGAACTGCCTGATCCGATCTCATCCGATAATCCCGGTAAAAGAGCGTCGTAGGCCATAGTGAAGCCACAATGCACTCCTATTAGAGAAAGCACCAGTAACAATCGCTTATCAACATAGGCATACTTAGCTGCTGCCGCCATCGGGCTAATTACGTTGAATATACTCTCAGTGGACGGAAGTAGTGTGGATGAAGGTCTCCACTGAATTCTATAGAGTTGAAAAGTAGCCATAAGAAAAAAGAGTGCTGTCAAGACAAACACCCAACCGGTCCCGTCATCTAGAAGGGCCATAAGGATTCCTCCAATGAAGGGTCCTATCACCTTAGATCCATGTCTTGCGATACCCCTAAACGAAACAGCGCTCAATAGATGCTCACGAGGCACAAGGCTGGGAATAATAGCTTCCGAAGCAGGAGTGACGGCAGCCATTGCTGTTCCCTGTAGGATTGCTAAAACTACGACATGCCACATAACTACAGAACCAGCCAAGGTTAAAAAACCTAACATAAATGAAACAAAAGCTCCGAATAATGCAGCCACCATTGCCATCTTTCGTCTATCAAAACGGTCAGCAAATGTGCCCGCGACGGGACCTAAAAATAGCATCGGTGCCATCCCGCCGAATGTCACAAGACCAACAGCACTGGACGAGCCGGTTAATTCAAAAATCAACCAACCACGCCCGAGCAATGACGCCCAAGCTGCAGCTGACGTAAGTACATAGTTATAAAATAACTTCCGAAAATCTGGTGACTGTAAACAGGGAAACTTAGTGAGCACGAGCAAACCTTTCAAGTGTCTCTGGGCCTGCTGGTTAGAAGGCTAGCAACAAAGCTAGTTAACTCGTACCTGAAGCTACACGGCCAGCTAGATCCGACATATGAGAATCATCATGAAATCGTGAGTCTCGTTTTTCCTTCATTGCCAATAGCGCCTCACGATGCTGAACTGTCTTTCGTGCCTCAGAAAATTTGTCGTCAGATCGGCGCCAGACAGAAGCAACATCTGTCGACGCCAGATCATCCCAAATCATTCTCTTAATGCTCGCCAAAGTATCTATGGGATTTGCCGCAATCTCTTGTGCTAGTTTAATCGCCTCTGGAACAAGTTCTTCGGGTTCGTAGATTTTCCGTACCAGTCCGAGTTCGAGCGCCTCTTGCGCATTATATATTCGACCAGTCAGCATCATTTCTCGAGCTCGGTGGAGCCCTATGATACGCGGCAGCATCCATGCGCTTCCAACTTCTGGCGTGAGTCCAATTGCTGCAAATCTCATGGAAAAACGAGCAGTAGTCGAAGCTAGAAGTGTGTCGAAGAGTAATGGACCAGTTAAGCCAATTCCAACGGATACGCCATTAATCGCTCCGATAATAGGCTTGGATTCCATTATAAATGTCGGATCAAATGGTGTTCTTCGCTCCTCATGCTCGCCGGATGAAGATGACTTTCCTTGCTCAAACGTCGCATTAAAGCCCCCAATATCGGCACCGGCACTATAAGCTCTGCCATTTCCCGTACTGACAATTGCCCCTATTGACGGATCATCATTCGCGTCTTCAATAGCCTGCCTAAACTCTGAATACATGGTCGGGTTGAACGCGTTAAGTGAGTCAGGTCGATTCAATCGAACAAGTAGTACTCGCTCATGCTGTTCGACCTCTATCGTTTTCCAATCGGTCATAACATCTCCCTCATTGATGTATTATGTTTTACTAATAGCAACAGTGTAGCTGGGAAGCAGGCGCTAATACACCGCCGTCAGGATAATACGATGAACGACACGCTTATCTTACTTTTACCCGCCATCCCAGCCACGATCGCCTATAACCTTGCACGGGATCGGTCTGAGCTTGTTCGACAGATTGGCTCTGTGGTCATCTGGGGAACCGGAGTGCTGATGCTTCGAGTGATATTCTCTTAGAACTTCTCAATAAAGGCCATTGACGTCTCCCACAAGTGTTTTGCCATGTCCATATCGCGTCCCATATCTGAGCTCTCTTTTACATTATTGTCAAAAAAATATTCTCCGTTGAGGTCCGAAACTCCAGGATGTACAGCAACGTAGCATTGCGTTGCGGCTCCTTGCTCAACTGACTTGAAAAAGAGGGCGCCGCCGAGGCTCGCGCCTAATCGAACGAAAGGATTGAAGTGTCTGACTAATTCAGTTTTGATTACACCAGGATGCACGGCGAAAGCGCTCTGAGATGAGTGAGGCATGCGAGTTGCTAACTCTCTCGCAAACAACAGGTTTGCTAACTTTGATTGTCCATAAGCGCGCCAACGGCTGTATTCAAGAGTGCCTTCAAGATTATCAAATTGAATGCCCTCAGCGTATGGATTCGTGTGCGCTCTACTGGAAACCACCACAACTCGACCGGTCTCAACCAGCAAATCCAGTAGCCTTGTCACCAAATTAAAGTGCCCTAAATGATTCGTAAGAAATTGCAGCTCAATCCCATGTTTCTGATGACAAATCGGCAAGGCCATTACTCCCGCATTACAGATAATTGCATCAATGGGAGAGTTGAGTTCCCGAAGTACATCGGCCGCATTACTAACCGACGACGGCTCCGAAAGATCACACAATATGGGATGTACCGACGACCCGAGCTCTTCTTGCACCTTCAAAGATTTTTCTTGGGACCGTACCGTTCCATATATTTTGGCACCACGTAAAGCCAAGACTCTCGCAGTCTCTCGTCCTAGACCCGTGTTAACCCCAGTGATCACAATTGTCTTCCCTGTAAGATCCAATCCTTCGGTCACCTCCAGTGCAGTCGACGCAAAACCGAATCCGCTTGGTCCGACTGGCTTCTTAAAAACCGTGAGCAATGACATATTTTTTTATCCTTGGATCTACTTCGTAAGTCTAAGCAACGATACCGTGACGGTATCATGCTTACTCGTCCATTCCTCATTGCGGGTCTATCTATGTTCCTAGGCACACTGGCCTTGGGTATGGCAACTCCTGGACTCACTACTTGGGTAGCGATACTGGGAGGAGGCCCTGCGGCCCAAGGAGCGGCGTTCTCAACATTTGCGATTACTGAATTGTTCATGACACCATGGATCGGGCGGGTAGCAGACAGATATGGTCGGAAACCATTCTATGCACTCGGCTTAGCATCCTATGTGTTCGTAGCAATCGGCTGGATACTTTTTCAAAACGTAACAGCAGTTATTGCCTTTCGAGCGCTCACAGGTATCGGCTCTTCTTTGATTTTCACCATGTCGCTGTCGTATATAGGTGCTCTTGCACCTAAGGGGCAGGAGGGGCGCTATATGGGCGCATTCGCACCGTTCGTGTTTCTTGGGTTCGGAATAGGCCCGCTTCTCTATGGCATTATCCGAACTATTGGAAGCTTCGAACTACTATTTGGTCTCATGGGTCTTCTATGCCTCTTGTCCACTCTGATCGTAATTTTCTTTCTGCCAGCTAGACCTCAGCTGGAATTAGCACACCCCTCACAAAACGGTTCAGTAAAATTCGAGCAATTTGTACCCGTACCTTGGATCAGAATAGTTAAAGATTCTGGAATGCAAGGTATTTTCATTGCCAGAGCAAGTTTTGCTTGGTCAATATCAGCATGCTTTGCATTTTTACCAGTATTTCTAGAGACTGAACTGGGTTTTGCAGCCATATCAATTGGAGTCTTAATTGGAGCACAACAATTTGTGGGAGGTGGTGCCCAACCAATCACTGGGCGACTATCAGACATATTTCCGAGAACCGCCTTGGCGATAATAGGAAGTATTGCTGTGGCAATAGCGCTGGCAACAGTTGCGATAACAGAATCCTATCCAATTATGCTTGTGAGTTTCTTAATCTTTGGCGGCCTTGGGACGGCAATAGCTCAAGGTGCGGTCCAAGCTGAACAGGTGACTGTCGGACGACGGCTGGGCTTATCAACTGTTGCTGGCCTAATGGAACTTGCGTTTGCTATGGGAATCTTGACAGGGGGGCTAGGCGGAGGGCTCCTAATTCAAACTTTCGGAATGGAATCCATATTTCTTATTTCGGCAATTGTCACTGTATTCGGTGGCTTTGCCTATACATGGAGGTCTCGAGAATTTACCAAAACACCTAATACCACCACCTCTTCCTGATTGACCTATCTGGTTCCAGATAAAAAAACTAGTAGCTTGTTATGATACGTAATATTTTGATTTATTTAGTCAGGACAGAAAGGAACATACTGTGAGTTTACGAATAAATGATGAGGCACCCGACTTTAACGCAAATACAACAGAGGGTTCGATTAATTTTCATGAATGGATTGGTGACAGCTGGGTCGTACTCTTTTCACATCCAAAAGACTTTACTCCAGTTTGCACAACCGAACTTGGAGCTGTTGCCAGCCTCAAACCAGAGTTTGAAACAAGAAATTGTAAACTTATTGGTATCAGTGTGGATGGAGTAAGTGATCACGAGCTTTGGTCCAAAGACATAGAGTCTTTTCAAGGAACACCTGTAAATTATCCGCTAATCGGAGATCCGACGTTGGAAATCGTAAAGCAATTTGACATGTTACCTGCTGACGCTGGGAGCTCTGCTGAAGGACGAAACCCGGCGGATAATGCGACAGCACGATCTATTTTTGTGATCGGTCCTGACAAGAAAATTAAGGCGACTTTGACATACCCTATGAGTACCGGGAGAAATTTTGACGAGATTTTACGGCTTGTCGACTCACTTCAACTGACTGCATCTGAACAAGTAGCTACACCTGCCAACTGGAATCAGGGAGAAGATGTAATCATACTGCCGACGGTTTCGGACGAAGATGCCGCCAAGAAGTACACTGACGGCTGGGAAACGCCGCTACCCTACATTAGGTTGGTCAAGCAGCCGTAAGCCAATAGTTAATCTGTAGCAAAGGACGCCTAATGGCTAAAGGCCCGAAATGGATTTCTGACAGACTCGCCTCGGGTGGTGAAATTGTCATCGATGGCGCGAATGGTTCAGAACTTGAACGCCGTGGGGTACCTATGGATGATCGTGCTTGGTGTGGCCCATCAGTGACCACACACAGTCACATTTTAAAAGACATTCATAAGGACTACATCACGGCAGGTGCGGAGGTGATTATCACAAACACATTCGCTTCATCCCGACAAATGCTTGAACCAGCAGGCTATGGAGATCAAGTTGCCGACATGAACCAAAGAGCCGTCGCAATTGCAAAACAAGCCATAGAAGAAACCAAAGCGGAACAAGTGGCTATCGCCGGCTCTATCTCTGACGCATCTGTACAGATAGCCGTGGCAGGCTCAATCTCTGATGCACGAGCTGATAACCGTGGACTTGATACCAAATGGCTAAGTCCGCATGTACTACATGCCACCTACCGAGAACAGAGTGAATTACTCGTCGAAGCCGGCGTCGATCTACTTATCCTTGAAATGATGCAAGAGCCCGAAGTTGCAATCCCAGCGATTGAAGAAGCCTTAAAAACTGGAGTCGAAGTTTGGGTTGGTATAAGTTGCAGGAGCAATGAGAAATCGGATGAACTTGCGATGTTTGATGATTCTAGTCGTCTGTTCAGTGAAACACTTGATGCCGTAACCGCGTTTAATGTGCAATCAATCCATATCATGCATAGTCATATTGAGGATACAACCCTGGGTATTCAAGAGCTTCAAAAGCAATGGACGGGCCCGATCGGGGCATACCCTAATTCAGGCTATTTTGAGCGACCCAGCTGGAGATTTGTTGACATCGCGGAACCCACGTACTTTGCCAATCATGTCAATCAGTGGCGACAAATGGGAGTGCAAATCCTAGGAGGATGCTGTGGACTCGGAGTTGAGCATATTCGCGCCATCCACGCCTAATTATTTAACCTATACTTCTGTTAAAACGTAATCAATTCTAAGTTCAGTAATATTAGATTATTGAGTTAGAGATACGGCAAAAGGATTCAAGATGGATTTCAGGTTTACTGATGAGCAAGAAGATTTTCGATCAGGCGTAAAAAAATTCATAGAAACCACGTTAACTGAAGATTTTTGGAAATCTCAAGAAGCGAGTGAAGGCGAGCGCTCCTCTCCCGAATTCAGTCGCATGGCGGCTGAGGCTGGATGGCTCGCTGTTGCCTGGCCTGAAGAATATGGTGGAGCCGGACTCAGCTACACAGAACAGATGATTTACATGGAAGAAATGGCTGAAGTAGGTGCACCGCAGGAACACCATCGCAGAGCAGTCCAACAGGTAGGCCCATCGATAATTTTGTTCGGGAATGAAGAACAAAAACAAAAGTATCTTCCCCAGATTGCAAAGGGAGAATTATCGTTCGCGATGGGCTTGTCTGAACCAGATGCAGGATCTGACCTAGCAGCAGCAAACACCAGAGCCGTGAAAGATGGAGATTTTTACACCGTTAATGGTCAAAAAAAATGGACTAGCGGTGCTCATTATTCGGATCTTCTATGGACAGTTGTTCGAACCGACCCAAATGCGCCCAAACACAGAGGATTATCAATGCTAATCATTCCACTCGATGCGGAAGGAGTGGTGGTGGAGCCCATCCTTGATATGCAGGGTGAGCATCATTTTAATAAAGTACATTTTGAGGATGTGAAGGTACCTACTGAAAACATAGTTGGGGAGGAAAACCGCGGCTGGTATGTAAATGCATCAACTATGGATTTTGAACGATCGGGGATATCACGTATTGCAAGCCTCAGAAGGGCACTAAAACTGGCGACTACTGCTCACCAACTCCCGCAAAGTGGGCACACGTCAGAGAGCAAAAGAATGAGACTGGCGGATCTGAGTGTCTCGACAAAGGTAGTAGAATTACTAGCGTACCGAGTAGTCTCGCAACAGGCCTCCGGCTTCATTCCCAATTACGAAGTATCCATAACAAAACTGCTTGCTAGCGAAGTTGATCAAGCAATTCATAACTTGCATGTGGGGATTGATGGGCTATTTGGAAATTTATCATTCAGCAAATGGGATCGCTCTAGTGCAGATGCTGGTTTGAAACGAAATCTCAGGACATCAGCAAACGGATATGTCTCCGCAATTCCTGGGACGATCGCTCAAGGGTCCAGTGAAATCCAACGAAACGTTATTGCCACGCGCGGACTTGGGCTGCCTCGTGGCTAGTGAGCATCGGGGCGCTTTCGTAGGACTTAAAGTAATCGAACTCGGACGGTTCATCGCTGTACCGTACTGTGCCCAACTGTTGGCAGATTCAGGTGCTGATGTAATCAAAGTAGAACCAGTAGACGGTGATCAAACTAGACGAAATGGCCCAATAATACCGAATGAATCAGTTCAGTTCCTGAATAAAAACAGAGGGAAACGCTCAGTCGCAGTGAATTTAGGAAATTCACAAATTAAATTAGCGGTCAAAAAACTGTGCGAAAAAGCGGATGTGATCATCGCAAATTTCCGGCCAGGAGTAGCCGAAACTCTTGGCCTTGATTACGAGAGTCTAAGAAAAAGAAATACACGTTTAATCTATGCTGAAAATACTGGATACGGAACGGAGGGACCTCTCGCGGGGACTCCGGCGTTGGATGCGGCCATTCAGTCCTACTCAGGACTCGCACACTTGGGTCCAGAAGGTCCAAACCTGCACCCAAACCCAATGATTGATTACATGGCAGCTATGCTGCTTTCCTGGGGTATAGCGTCAGCACTGTACCATCGGGAAAGGACCAATACAGGACAGCGAATCGATGTAGCTCTGCTTCAGGCGGCCCTCGTGCTTCAAAACAATCATGCACACCACATCGATGCTATCGGTGACTGGAGAAAACAATATGTGAACTTCCTTGAGGAAGCGTATAAGGAGTCGAACCCCTGGGAAAATATCATCGAGCGGAAGGCTGAACTTGTCCCTCATGCGGCCCCAGGTGCCTACTACGGCTTTTCACAAACATCTGACGGCGTCATCGCCATCTCAGCTGGAGGAAATTCTCTACAAAAGAAGATGGCCGAACTCCTTAATATTAATGACCCGAGAGTAACCGACCCTGATTGGGAGCCACCCGAAGATATAAAAAAGTATCACGCAACTGTACGTGATGAGATTCAATCAATTTTGATAACAAATACGACTGAATATTGGCTAGAGGTACTCAGTGGGGCCGGCGTGCCCTGCCAACGGTACCAAACGCTAGAAGAGGTAATCGACGATCCGCAAATCAAAGAAAATAATTTCATGATTCACCTTGAACACGAGTTACTCGGTGGATTAGATGTTGTAGCTCCCCCGGTTAAGTTTGGTGAAACACCGTTGCAAGCTCAGGGGCCGAGTCCGGTACTGGGGAAACACACACGAGAGGTACTTTTGGAAACAGGCATGACGAACGACCTTGTTGACAAACTAGTCAATGACGGCGACGCGGTATTATTTGATTAATGAAATGAGGGAACCACAATGGGTTGGTCTATCAGCCAAGAATTTGGCTTAACGTTTCATCGGGCTCAACTCTCAAACAAAGGCTACACGTTAGTAACTCCGCTCAGCGGCGATTCAAGCTACCTCATCGACCTCAACGGAAGATTTGTTCACCGATGGGTCTTCGATGACGTTCAACCTCATATGTCAAAATTACTTGATAATGGGAATCTACTCATGATGGGAGTCGAGCGATCCTTGCTACCGCCACCATCTAGAGACTTCACTATTGAACCGCCTCCATTTGATCGACATTTGCGTCGACTTGGCGCGAATTGCTCGGTTCTCCAAGAAATCACGTGGGACGGTGAAGTTGTATGGGAACACCGAGACATTGCGATGCATCATGATTTTGTTCGACTTGAAAACGGAAACACTATTTTTCCTGTATGGACAGAAATACCTGAGGATCGTGCCAAGCAAGTAAAGGGTGGCGTAAGGCGTCCAAAAGAAAAATTACCGCCAATGCTAGGTGACGATGTTGTGGAAATAGATTCGAATGGCAATGAGGTTTGGCGAGCAGAAACATGGAAATTATTTGACCCAAAAAAAGATCCAATATGCCCTCTCGAGACAAAATGGGAATGGACCCACATAAATAGTATTGACATTAATTCAGAGGGCAATGTACTGATTTCCTGCAGGGATAATAGTCGTGTCGCGGCAATTTCCAGGAATAAAAACGACCCGGAAATTATATGGAAATACGGCTTCCCGGATACTGCTCACCAGCATCATGCTACATGGGTGACTGGAAATCAGGTGCAAATTTTTGATAATGGAATGCATCGTCAAACAGACATGTCCACTTCGCGAATAATTGTGGTTGATCCTGAAACAAATGACATTACGTGGAAATATGAAGGTAATCCTCCCGCTCAATTTTTCAGCGGGCACATATCAGGGGCGACGCGCCTTCCTAACAACAACGTCTTGATCTGCGAGGGAACATCTGGCCGACTAGTTGAGATAACTCAGAAAGGTGAGGTCGCCTGGGAATGGTGGAACCCCGTTTACAATGTGCGAGACGATGGTACGAGCATAGGCTGGTTATTTCGTGCCTATCGATACGGTCCAGATCACCCTGCCTTCGCAAATAAAGAACTCACACCAGAGAACCTCCATAAGTTGAATAGCCAGTATGGTTTGAAATAGAGAAAATTTTACCTTAAAAGAAACGAGCTGAATTATGAACAACCCAACTTCAATGAGACAGGTTCAATCCACTACCCAAAATGATGAAGTCTTAGATGTAAGAGTTATTGATGCAGATATGCCGACTCTGCGAGACTCTGATGTCCTGGTTCGGATCGAAGCCGCTCCGATTAATCCGTCTGATCTTGGATTGCTCTTTGGTCCAGCTGATATGGATAGCGCACAGTACTCAAGTGACCCAGCTACACCATCTATTAACGCCCCCATACCATCCCATCTCATGTCAGGAATTGAGGGCCGGATTGACCAAAACTTACCGGTAGGAAACGAAGGAGCAGGAATAGTAATCTCAGCCGGTCAGTCAGAGGAGGCCCAGGCTCTCATCGGAAAAGTTGTTGGATTTTCAGGAGGAGGTACCTACTCCGAGTACAAAGCTGTGAGAGCGACCCAGTGTATTCCGATGCCAGAGGGAACGAGCCCAGCACAAAGCGCCTCTTGCTTCGTAAACCCAATGACAGTTCTGGGGTTTGTCGGCACCATGAGAAGAGAGGGACACACGGCTATGGTGCATACGGCAGCAGCCTCAAATCTTGGACAAATGCTCCAGAAGGTAGCCATTGAAGAGAGTTTCAATCTGGTAAACATTGTGAGAAGCAAAGAACAAGAGGACATACTCCGTAACATAGGAGCCACCTTTGTTTGCAACTCCAGCTCAGAGAATTTTTTGCCCGAACTCACTGAAGCATTAGTCACCACGGGTGCAACACTAGGATTTGATGCCACAGGTGGCGGAAGACTCACAAGCGATATATTGGCTTGCATGGAACGAGCAGCAGTGAGTCAGGATGCAGCCTTTAGCCGCTACGGCTCCACTGTACATAAGCAGGTGTACATATACGGAGGGCTTGACCGAAACGTTACTACCTTGAACAGAAGCTTCGGAATGGCTTGGGGCATAGGAGGGTGGCTACTTACTCCATATATTCAAATTGCAGGGACTGAAGAACTTCAGAAAATGAGAGAGCGGGTATCGAGCTCAATCACAACCACATTTGCGAGCTCCTACACGAGAGAAGTATCACTTACCGATGCGCTCTCAAAAACTGCAGTGGACGAGTATAGAAAACAAGCGACAGGACAAAAGTTCTTAATTAACCCAAGTCTCTGAAGCTGAGCTTTATCACTCAGTCAAATGCTGCAATAACTTCTTCCTCAAAACGCTGAAATTCACTTGACTCGTTTGGAAGACGTCCAAACATAATTTCATCAACCCCCTCGTCGATAAACTCGCCTATCCTGTCGACGATATAACCAGCTGATCCGGCAACTGTGTTTGGCCCAATCATATCCACAAACTCTTTCGTTTTGGACTGATCATCTGAAAGCATAGTTGGCATCAATATTGTTTTCCGAATTTCATCAGGGTTTCGTCCAAGCTTTTCACAATGTTGATTCAAAATAGTGATTTTCTCGCGTAGTAATTCAATCGACATTCCACGACGCGCGAAGCCGTCCAAATTAAACACATCACCATACATTGCTAACGTTTTCAAGGTACGCTTCGGGCCCGTACCACCAACCATGATCGGGATATGAGGTGTTTGATAGCTTCCGGGTGAAAGAGGTGCCTGAATAAGCTTGTAATACTGGCCAGCAAAGTCTACTGGGTCCGTGCTCGTGAACAATAATCTAATAAGTTGACACGCTTCCTCTAACCTGTCTGAGCGCTCACGCATTGACGGAAAATCCCAGCTGTAGGCTTCATGCTCACGCTGAAACCAACCAGCGCCGAGGGCTAGAGTGAATCGGCCATGAGAAATATGATCGATCGTTCCCGCCATCTTGGCAAGAAGAGCTGGATTCCGATAGATATTACCAAGTACTAGGTGGCCTAACTTCAACTTATTTGTTATTGAGGCAATCCCTGCAAGAGTAGTGAATCCTTCGTATGCCGCTAGCGATTCAGCCGCACCGCCACGATTTGGAGGAAGAAAATGATCAGCCAAATACACGCTGTGCCATCTACCTGATTCCATAGTTTCGACGACCGAACGAATGTCATCCCAAGTGGTTAAATAGCAACTTACCTGAGCTCCAAATTTCATACGACACTCCTTTGCATGCATAATACGTATCAGTTTGAGAAGCATACTCATTTCGGGTCAACTAAGCCAGCGACTCAATGCCAATCATCCTATCCAATCGAATCGAAACAAAAGAAAAATAGCATAGAAAAACAGAATCACACCAATTGATCGTGTGACCATAATTTCGCGTTGCCGGAGTCTGTCAAGTAAACCTGAGGTAGACAACACGGTAGCGACAGTTATGTACCAAAATCCATCCGTACACATCCCCAAAATGCCCATTCCTATAAGTGTTGTGTTACTCATCGTCGTTTCAACAAATGGTGAATACATAGTCAGCATCCAAGCCAATATTTTCGGATTAAAGAATGCGACTGAGAAGCCTTGAATAAAGGCAACTCTTGAATTGACGTTTCGTTGATCTTGATGGTCGAGGTCGGAATTTTGGGACTTCGAAGTTGAGCGAACAAAACTTTGCGCCAAATAGAGAAGAATGATCACGCCTATCACGCGTAACAAATTATCGATTTCCGGGTAATTTTTTAAGGTGACTGCAATGCCTGTTGCTGCAAGAAACGCATAGATTCCGAAACCTATGCCATGGCCAATCCCCGTCACAACCCCATATCGGCGGCCACCAAAAAGAGTGTTCCTAACTATGAGGGCCAATGACGGCCCCGGCATAATTGCCCCTAGCATCAAAACCATGGCGAGGGTAATCCAAGTTTCAAAGTTAATAGGAGTTAGTCCAATCACCTAAAATCTTGGATGCTTCTGTTATGGTCGGGGAGCCGGGATTTGAACCCGGGACCTCCAGTCCCCCAGACTGGCGCGCTGCCAGACTGCGCCACACCCCGTAAACAGATCTTGAATGCTATCACCTGTAATTCAACAAAACTATAAGTACAAAAATAACCAGAAAATGGAAGCGGTAAAAATAAATAGAGGTAGAAACCATTTTATGCTTAGCGCACGAAATTTTCTTGCAATTAGAGCAGCAGCTACAGCGCTCACACAACTGAAAAAGAGAAAAAGCAAAAAACCCACTTCAATCGAAGAGAAAGGCAGATAGGTACTCAAAATACTGACCTCGGCCACCAATAAGCCCACCAAAATACTCGCCACCAAAATACTTGTTCGTTCTCTGAATTGAACTTGCAGCAATATACCCGCGTAAGAAAAACCCACGAAGCCCGCAAGAAGTATCTCTCGTGCGCCGCCCATCTTTGAGACGCCCAAAAAGAGAAAAAGAATTAGTAAACTGAGAGAAGCTCCCAGAAAATATAAACTTTGAGCGCTAGATCCTTCATATCCTGGGTCAGGAACCACTTTAAAAAGTAACCAAATAAATAAAGTTAGAACCAAGGCAGAAAGCAGAATCCACACAATTGTGAGATTTTCATCTAAAAAATATGCTGAGATCCACGACAAGCCGACAAGCATGAATACCGGCAAAAAAGATAGATAAACAGCACTAAAAGCGCTTGGTAATGAATCAGGCAAAAGTCTACTGAGTGTCGTAGATATAGCCACTAGATAAAACCCAGCCGTACACCCAATTATAAGGCTAGGTGAATGCGGCGTATAAGCGAAAAAAGACAAGGCAATCAGCGAAACAAAACCCAAAATTACACTTGTCAGACCCTGTTCGCTTAAAAATTTACTCGGAAAGTGGTTCTTATCAAATAGATGCATAGGTCCATTCCCGAGCGGATATTACTCCTCCGCAAATACTGGGTTCTCAAGTCCAAATATCTCGGCTGCATTGTTCCATCTAATACGACTCGACTGATCCTCATCTAGCTCAACTTCTTTAAAAATTGATTCAAGATTATCTACATGTGACTGAATTTCATCATTACCACAGTCCGAGCCCCATACTAATTTTTCAACCCCAATCTCTTGACCGACTAGGCCTCTTTCGACAGCGTGACGTTCTATTGTGTCGCCACCGGACAGATCGAAAAAAACGTTGGGACGCCATCTTGCTACAGATGCTGACTCGTCATAATTACCCGTGCCACCTAGATGGGCACCTATCAGACGCAAATCAGGAAAAGTATTAGCTATCGTATCCATGTGAAATGGTCGCATTCTTGTTGCAGAAGCATTTCTTCCAAAGCTCAATATCTGTTCTTTCATCCGGCGTTCCTGCATATTTTTATACGTTTTAGCTGCCTCCACGTCACGCCTTGGGTGGGTAGCTGCGTAATCAATAGCTCCTCCTATCACGCCCATATGAAGAAGGATCGGCATACCCAGGCGTTCCGCCATTTCATAGACCGAAAAGTACTTCAAATCATCGTATGCACGTCGGACACCGATCATCTTCAAGCCCACATAACCCATATCGAATAATTGTTGAACGGACCGCCCATCTATCTCTTCGGGATCGACCACAGCAGACGGCATAAATAGGTCCTCGTGCCGTCTAGAAAACGTAATTGATTCTTCATACCCCATACCAAATCTACCGCCGCATAAAAGGCTAGCCTTCACAACCCCAGCATTCCGCAAGGCATCGGCTCTTTGGTCAATAGACTTCTCATTATCTTGTGCATCTGGATCTTGCCAGTTGCGTGGAAAATGACAATGCACATCGAAAATAGGCTCTGACATCGGTATCACCTTTCTACTGAATAAGTTCTATTGAAATCGTACAGCAACTTTTAGCTAAAGCCTTCTGGATGTGCCATAAAACTCGATATCGAAACCAAGTGATTTCCAGAAGACTAAAGCAGATTCATTACTATATAAAATATCGGCTTCTGCCACCATTGCACCGTATGAACGCAATTTTTTCATGGCAATTGATACTGCCTTCGTTCCAATACCTCGGCGTCTTGCAGATTCAAAAATGTAAAACTCTGAAATTGATCCAATCAGAATGGATTCATCTGGCCAATCCGGAAAGCAACGAATCATAACAAAACCAACCCGTAATTTTCCTTCCACTACCCAAAACATTTCTCGGCCTAAGCCATCGCCAAGCTCAGCAACGACCGCGTCACGATACATCACTATTTCTTTCCGATTGTTTCTCACTTTGTGTGGCTCGAGTTCGTCTGAATATTTCAAGTACTCAACAAAAAAATCATCATAGTCCATCGGAGTAATCGGCACCAAAGCTACTACTCCAGGTTTAACCGACATAATCTTTACCTGGATAAATCTCAGCGAGTGTCGATACGCACAAAACGTCATCTCTCGCAATTCTTGAAGCTCGATCAATAAGAACACCACCAATTCCGGCAGACTTAGCTCCTCCAATATCATCTTCCATCGAGTCGCCGATCATGAAGACCTGGTCCGATTCAAGATCTAATTCACGCAACGCTTTGTTGAAAATTAAGGGATGTGGTTTTCTCACGCCGACCCGAGCACTTGTAACTACAACCTTGAAATACTTAGCAATACCTAAATAACTGAGTACATCAGGCAATACCCAATCGTGGTTAGAAACAACAGCCAAATCAATATTTCGAGCTTCACAGAGTGCCAGAAATTCAATCGTGTCGGGATAAAGTTCATAGAGAGAAAGACTTGATTCAGCCTCAGAAATTTTCTCGGCCGCCGACCGAAGAACATCTTCCTCAAAAAAAACTAAAGAATCTAATGCCCCTTTTAATCTTGAAAAAGCGATCTCACATCTGAGCTCTCTATATGAGGCTTCGCTTTTTGATTCATCAAAATGCTCAATTCCCCGTTTAGTCAGCCAAGGTGACCATGTATCAGTCAGTGGCTTAACTCTCATCGCCGCCGTTAATTCAGTTTTAGAAAGACTTATTCCAGCGGAAGATGCAATTTGGCTGTACATCTCTAAGTGCGGAATTCTCATGAATCCAAGAGTCTTATCGAAGTCAACTAACAGTCCTTTAATTTTTGAACTCAACATCTAACGAACACCATTCTCATGCTCAGCTTAGGTCACAAGAAGACGAAGCAAATTCTCAATGTCCTTGAGATTTCCGTCATTCAAATCCTGTGATTCGATTTCCATTTGGAGATGTCCAACCTTTGAGCTTCTTGGCAAGTCTGTGGATAATTTTCGACCTGAAAAAGGCGCTCGCGGATCTGACTCAAGCACTGTCTTACCTCCGCCGTGAGTAATTGCCGTTAACTTCGCTGCATATGCCATCAAACGTATCTTAATCAATAAAAAATATGTCAGCAGCCTTTCCGGTATAACCCCATAACGATCGCGTATTTCTCTTTCAAGTTCTTCCAACGTGACTAATGATGTGACCATTGAAATCCTCATATAAAGACTTAGTCTCTCATCAATATCTGGGATGAATGAGTCTGGGATATCCCCACTGGTGGGAAGGCTTATTTTAATCGTACGGAGAGCTTCTTGCCTCTGGCGAATTTCTCGAAGTTCTAGCTTGCCACCTTCAAGATCGGCCTTAAGTCGTTCAACTGCCTCAGCAAGCATATCCATATACAAGTCAAGTCCGATAGCCGCAATATGGCCGCTCTGCTGGCTTCCCAACAAGTTTCCGGCCCCCCTAAGCTCCAAATCTCGCTGTGCAACGCGCAGGCCAGACCCTAGCTCAGATGATTCAAAAATTGCGGTGAGTCTTTGTTGCTGAATATCCGTCATTGACCCATGATGAAATAAATATGCATACGCTTGTTGATCTGAGCGCCCAACTCGTCCCCGAAGCTGGTAGAGCTGAGAGAGTCCCAGACTTTGAGCTCGATCGATAAGAATTGTATTAACGTTAGGGATATCTAAACCAGACTCGATAATCGTTGTACTGATCAACACATCAGCGTTCAAATCAATAAATTCTCTCATCACTGACTCGAGATGCCATTTCGGCATTTGCCCGTGTCCGACAAGAATACGCGCCTCTGGTACAAGATTGCGAATCTCATCAGCGAAGGCGTCGATAGTCTTGACTCGATTATGAACCAAATAAACTTGGCCTCCACGAGCAATTTCCCTTCGAATTGCTGTTTGCAAAATTTCTGTATCCCATCCTAGTACATACGTTTGTATCGATTGCCTACCTAATGGCGCCGATTCTACCCTAGACATATCTCTGATCCCGGCCAGCGCCATATGGAGGGTTCGTGGAATCGGAGTTGCAGACAGTGTGAGGACGTCAACTTCAAAACGAATTTCCTTTAATTTGTCTTTATGGGTGACTCCAAATCGTTGTTCCTCGTCAATAATAGCCAACCCAAGATTACTGAAATTTACGCCACGTACCCGCTTGGGTATCTCTGGATCCAACACAGCAGTATCAGACTCCGGCTTCTCCTCTTTGTCATTGAGTTCATCAATAACAAGTGGATCCACAACTCGGTGGCTGTGCTCCAATATTCGATGAGTACCGATCAAAATGTCAATCTCTCCGGCTTTTACCTTTGCGGCAATTTGTCGAGCTTCTTTAGCCGTCCGAAATCCTGACAACATTTCGATATGCACTGGAAATCCCGCCATCCTTTCCCTAAATGAGTTGAAATGTTGCTGAGCCAGTACTGTGGTTGGACACAAAAGAACAACCTGAAATCCATCCATTACCGCCTTGAAGGCTGCTCGAATTGCTATCTCCGTTTTTCCAAACCCAACATCGCCACAAATTAGTCGATCCATGGGTTTAGGTGTTTCCATATCTTTTTTTACCGCGGCTATCGCCTCAAGCTGATCAATTGTTTCAACATAAGGAAATGCACTTTCCAGTTCATGTTGCCATTCACCATCCGGTGAGAATGCATAACCGGGCTTTATGGATCTTGCCGCATAAAGACTCAAATATTGGCCAGCGACAACCTCAACAGCATTCCTCGCGCGAACTCTAGTTTTATTCCACTCGCCTGTTCCCAAATGAGTAAGTCGTGGCACTCGGGCTGTCGGACCAATGTATTTTGATATCCGTAATGGGCGGTCTGTTGGCAAAAACAACTTGCCATCATCGGCAAATCGCATTTCTAAATAATCACGGTCTACTTGGTCTACCCTCCGTTTAATTATTCCTATAAATCGAGCCACACCAAACTCAGCAATGACGACATATTCGCCTGGTGAAATTCCATCAAGCGAATAGTGCGATACATCCGTTTTTTTTACTGCGGAAATAGCGCCATGTCTAACCCCTAAAATTTCCCTATCCGTCTGGAAAACCAATTCTCCGTCAGCTAGTTGTTTCGACCAACCTTCAGGCGCAGACCCTTGGATAAGCCGAGCTTCAGAAATCTCAACCTTATCCACTAAAGCAGATTCAACTTCCAGCGTAAGATTTTCTAGATCCAATTCCTCTTTCAATCGCTGGGCTTGGGTGGTGAATGAAACAACTCTATCGCCTCGCACTAGACGCCTGCTGATATTCTTTGCCACTGCCGAAAGTCGTCCATTGAATGGCTCCAACGACTGGAAATCAAGATGTAACTGATTCTTATCAGACCCACTCAACCAAGGGTCGAATTCAACTCTATTTGGATAATTCCAAAGAGCTGCCAACAAAGATTCTCCAACGACATGAGGTAGCGGAATTTGACTACTAAACTCTCCAGAGGTCGCCAAAGTGTCCCTGCGTTGACTAGCATTTTCATCCAACGCGATAAGTTGAGTCTGCAAATCATCACGAAGTTCCGCAAACATTATTGTGGATGAATCAATATGGTCCAGCAGGGTTGAACTCAGAACCAATGGACCATATCGGCCTGGGCTGGAAAGAATTCCTGATCGCAATAGAGTTTCGTCTTCCTGTGTCTGCAGATCTTCCGCACCGGAAATTTTATCCGCGAGCGATCGCATCGCAGTTGGCGAGGCAAGCCATTCTGAGCTAGGTGGAAGATATACTTCTTGTTTTTCCTCTTTAGATCGCTGATCGACCAACGAAAATTCTCTAATTGACTCTATCAAGTCACCGAAAAATTCTATACGAACCGGATTGTTCGCGGTCGGTGTGTAAACATCTATAATGCCCCCCCGGCGCGAGAAATCTCCAGGTTTTTCGACCAGAGAAGTGAGTTGGTAACCGGAAGAAGAGAGGGTAGTGAGTAAGTTTGATAAATCAACTTGGTCTTCGCATCTCAGAAGTCCTGGTCCCCTGAGTAAATCCTGAGAGCTAAGGGTGCGTTCCGCTAGGGCCGTAATGCTCGTGACCACTATCTTTGGATCATCACTGTCAGCAAGAGAAATAAGAGTGGAAATTCGTTCGATTGAAGCGCGTGTACTCACACCTTCACGTGCATATGGAATCTGATTTCGAGACGGAAATCTCAGCACTCTACTTGGCGAAGTCCATAAGCTCAGTTCTGCTGCAAATTCCTGCGCATCCCGTTCCGTCGGTGTAATCCATACAGCTGAAGATTGCAGTATCCGGCTTAAAACAGAAACAATAGCAGGTTTAGCAGAGTTCAGGACATTGAGTCGGACAGCTCGCCGTTCTCTAAGATATTGACATACTAATTGAATATCTGGCGCATCAGCTAAATGTGCGACTAGGGGATCTAGCACAGCGTGTTCGAACGAATGACCTATTTGTGCTGAACCAGTAGATTCCATTTTTACCTAATACAAGAAATTGCACTACCAAGTGTTTTTTATTGTTACATATCGCTACGTGTCTGAATTTAGAAAATTCATTGCGGCTTCGTTATCCTCAGCAATAGAGATTTTTATAGCGGCTACCATCAGTGAAGTTGCGGAGGAAAGTTGGTTTAAATCAGATGAATGAGGTCGAGATAAAACCCAGTTAGCAATCTCATCTGACCCATAAACTGGCTTACCATTCTCATCAATTGGTCGCCCAATACCCACACGGATACGTGGGATATGTTGAGTACCTAAAACATTAATGATGGACTTCAGGCCACGATTTCCACCGTTGCCCCCCGTCAATCTCATTCTCACTTCGCCAGCTGGGAGATCAATGTCATCACAAATCACGACTATCTCCGAGGGCTTAATCCCCTGCTTCCTAATTTTTTTAGCAAGTCCGAGCCCAGTTTCATTATAGAAACTAGTTGGGTAAGCCAGCAATATCTTGTTGCCATTGATCTCTATTTCTCTAAAAGTAGATTCAGAGGATTTCTTTCGGTCTGAGGCTAAGCCATACGCGACCATCAGTTCATCTAGGCAACTGACTCCAATATTGTGGCGTGTCCCGATATATTTAGACCCAGGGTTCCCAAGTCCACAAATCAACCGGGGTCGTGCTTCGCCCACGGCGTTTACATCATCGTGTACCTGAGATGCCTCGGTTGGCATAATTTTCTTTCGAAAGTTAGCAAATTGGTTACGAAATGGAGTCACTATACCAAACCTTAATTACTCTCTTTATCCTCGCCATACAAAGATCCTGCCTCTCAAGCCGACGTTGTGCAACCCAGTATGCGCGGTAAGATGTTGTCTATGAACTTAAACACGGCAGATTCGTGGGAAAATAAAAAAATTACGGTACTTGCCGGCGGTGTCGGAGCTGCAAGATTTCTGTATGGTCTTCAAAATATTCATCCACCTGATTTAATCACAGCCGTGTGCAACGTTGGCGACGATCTAGCATGGAACGGCCTGCATATCTGTCCTGATATAGATACTCTAATTTATACGCTCGCTGAGGTTGAGGGTGATTTCGGATGGGGGATTCAAAACGATTCCCAAGACACTCTTGACGAACTAGAAGTACTCGGAGAAGAAAGATGGTTTCAGATCGGAAACAAAGATCTCGCAACACATTTAATTCGTAATCGCGTATTACAAAATGGAGGGACGCTCACCGACGCAACGCAGATGATTGCTGATGCAAGAAACATCAAGTCTCGCGTTATTCCTGCCACTGATGACCCACACCCTACCTTTGTTATTACGAATGAGGGTCGACTCTCGTTCCAGCAATACTTCGTGGAGCGTCGTGGGGAGCCTCAGGTTTATGAATTTGAGTTTCCCAACCTCAAACATGTACGCCCAGCACCCGGAGTGATAGATGCAATCAGAGATGCCGATTACCTATTTATTGCACCCAGCAACCCATTTGTCTCAATTGACCCAATTATTCAAATCCCCACAGTGCGCGACTCAATTCTTGGAAGCCGGGCATTACGAGTGGGAGTTTCTCCCATAGTCGGAGGCAAAGCAATTAAGGGACCGGCTGGCGCGATGCTTAAGTCACTAGGACACGAAGTCTCAGCCTATGGGGTCGCACGAATATATGAGGAATTAGTTGACCTGTTTATATACGATGAGATTGATAGCCAGTTAGCCACCAAAATGGAATCTCTCTCAATCAATACCCAATATTGCGACACAATGATGGTGAACCGAAACGCCCGCACAACAGTTGCTTCGAACATAAAACAGCTAATAACTAGTCATATAAATGAGAGTGCATGAGCAATACTAACAAGTCTGGCACCACCGTCGTCGTTGCTGTCCAATCAACAGACAACGCTAAGTCTCGGCTAAGTTCAGGCCTCAATCGCTTCCATCGAAGAAACTTAGTTCTCTCAATGCTTGAGGATCTTCTAATAGCAATTAGAGAGATTCACAATGGCCCTTTAGTGATTGTGACGGAATCATCCGAATATGTCGAAATTAGTGATAGATTCGGAGCAGATCTCATTTTCGACTACGGGAAAGGTTTTAAGCAAGCCGCAGAAACTGCAATCCAGCACATATCCAACAATCATTTAAGTGACTCAATTCTTATACTACCTGGAGATATACCTCAGGCAAAAAGTTCAGATTTGAACACTATTCTTGAAATTCTCAGTTCGCCTCAGTCAAATATCCTAGCCCTGTCAGCATCCGAAGATGGAGGTACAACCGCATTAGGAGTCAAACCCTATTCAATGTTCTCCCCGCAGTTCGGTCCGGATTCGGCCAGCAAGCATCGGGACGAAGCCAACCGAAATGCAATGAAGATTATTGAACTTTCACTTGAGTCCTTCAAGATCGATGTCGACACAATCGACGATCTGATACGTATAGAAAATACTGTTGGCCGACAGACAAGAAAGGCTCTATCAAAAATAGCCTTCGAAAACACCATCTCAGCACGACGGTCTTTCAGGGGAATTATTGGACCTTCACTTGACAGGAGCGATGTCGAGGAACTTGTCTCGCTGGCTATGACAGCGCCAGCACCGCACCATACTACGCCGTGGCGATTCGTCGCGATCGATTCGAAAAATAGACTCGATCTTGCGGAAAGTATGGGACTCAAGTGGAAGGAAGATCTCCAAAAAGACGGCACCACCAGCGATATAATTCAAAAAGCACTAGAGAACTCTAAACAACGCATCCTGACCGCACCAACTCTATTACTAGGCTGCCTCGTGAAGGACGGATTAAATACCTACGCAGATACAACACGCGCA
>CAVODE010000015.1:0-26750 GCA_963694535.1 Dehalococcoidia bacterium | reverse complement strand
CGCGAGCGACTACAGCGGCATGAGAAGTCATGCCACCCCTAGCGGTTAAAATTCCCTTTGCCAGATTCATCCCATCAATGTCTTCTGGGCTGGTCTCGTCTCGCACAAGAATCACGTCTTTGCCTTCTGAAACTAGCCTGACAACATCTGCTGGACTGAAAACCACTATCCCAACAGCAGCACCGGGCGCCGCGGCCAAACCATTCGCAATTACTTCATGTTTAATAGGCTGCTCAAAAACAGGGTGAAGTATCTCGTTCAACTGATTCGGATCCAACTTCCTGAGCGCATCATTCTGCAGTAATATGCCTTCCTTTACCAAGTCAGCACAGATCTTCACCATAGCCGCGCCAGATCTTTTGCCAGATCTAGCTTGGAGAATCCATAGTTTGCCCTGCTGCATCGTAAACTCAATATCCTGCATATCATGGAAGGATTTTTCCAACAGATCACACGCGTTTACCAATTCGGCGAAGACTTCAGGCATTATTTCCTCAAGAGAATTTCCGTCTGAATTCATGCCTAGTTCGGCCAAAAGTGGTTGTGGTGTGCGAATGCCTGCCACGACATCCTCACCCTGTGCGTTAATCAAATATTCGCCAAATAACCGATTTTCACCTGTTGACGGATTTCGCGTGAATAAAACGCCAGTCCCCGAGTCATTGCCAAAATTCCCAAATACCATTGCTTGAACGTTTACAGCTGTACCCCAAGTCGAAGAATATCCATTGATAGATCGATAGCTCACCGCACGCGGTGTATCCCATGATTCAAACACCGCGCCAATCGCTCCCCATAGCTGATCCGTAACATTCTCTGGAAATAGTTCTCCAGATCTCGAAAAAATAAGTTCTTTGAATTCGGCTACAAGTTCACGCAGATCTAATTCTGAAAAATCAGTATCCTGCTGAATATTCCTCGCAGATTTCTTCGCACTAAGAATGAGTTCGAACGGATCATGATCTGTCTCTGATAGCTTTCCCACACCCATGACCACATCGCCGTACATCTGAACAAATCGTCGGTATGAGTCGTATGCAAAGCGAGCATTTCCCGTCGCAGCAGCCAGCCCTTCAGCCGTTTCATCGTTAAGTCCGAGGTTCAGAATAGTGTCCATCATGCCGGGCATAGATACTCTGGCACCCGATCGAACAGAAAGTAAAAGTGGGTTACTCGGATCTCCAAACAATGTCCCTGAAATCTCTTCAATCTGGGTCAAGCCTAGAGAGACTTGGTCTGACAGTTCCCTTGGGAAAATTCTTCCACTCGCAAAATATGCGTTACACACATCCGTGGTGATAGTGAGCCCAGGTGGCACAGGTATTCCTAATCGACTCATCTCTGCAAGCCCAGAGCCCTTACCACCAAGCAATTTTTTATTGACTGAGCTAGCACGCCCGTCGCCAAAATTATGAACCAGTGGTTCACTCGATGCACCAGATGTTTCACCAACCACCATTCAACCCCCCAGATGAAAAATAGTTTCGTACAAGTCTACAAGTTTTGTACAGCCGGCTGAACCCATCCGAAACGAATGCGTTCAGCATAAGCGCTTAGTCTCAACTATCAATAAATTGAGTCATGAAACTAGAATCTTATATTATCCCCTTGCAAAATATATTAGTCTTATGCGTTAATTGCTAAGTTATAAATATATATCACTATATTTCTATTCTAATCACAGAGTGGCGTTATGAATAATCCTGAAGAGTCTGATATGACCCAACAAACCAACATCACCTCCAAGCTGATAGACGATCTCACAACTTCTAGAGCAAATCTAATGGAGATACTTAAAACAGTTACCGAGCCAGACTTTCTCATGGGCCTGGGTGGGAATTCAGTAATAGGTGAACAACAAGGAGACTCAATAGTTACTCTACTTGTTCACCTTGCCCATCAAGAAGAAAAAAGTGTCAGTTCTAGCAACGAAGAAATCCCAAAGATCACAGAGCCACCCCAGGCGATTCACTACTTACTCGGAGTTCGTTGGGACACAAATCGAATCATTAAGAACAATACTTCTATCGCTAATCTGGAGATAGTTATTCAAAATGTTATTGACCGTGAAAATGCCGCAGCAAAAAAGATTGCATCACGTCCACAGACCGCCAGACTCATAGAAATACCCATAATTGATACAAATTAGCTTGTTTAACGTCAAACCGTAACCTTTTGAGATCTCTGGTGTAGTACTTAGTAATGAGCAATAGTGAAGCCTTCGAAATAAAGAGCCGACTAAACATAGTCGACGTCGTCAGTCGCTACGTACCTGATCTAAAGCAGACGGGGTCAACGTGGAAGGCTTGCTGTCCATTTCACCAAGAAAAAACTCCCTCCTTCGTTGTTAATTCAAATAAAGAATTCTGGTACTGCTACGGGGCCTGTTCAACCGGCGGAGATCTCCTCAGCTTTATTCAAAAAGTCGAATCCACTACTTTCGATGAGACTCTAAATATAGCTGCTGAGATGGCTGGAGTTGAAAGACGAGTTTATTCTCAGGTTGACCAAAATAAGCGTGATGAGTACGAGAGACTTTTGGCGATCAATGAAACCGCGTCAAGCTTCTTTCAAAAAGCGTTACACACGTCAGACGGATCCATTGCACTGAAATACCTTGATAAGCGCGGTGTCAGTCCTGACTCCATAAAATTATGGGAATTGGGATATGCACCTAGTAACCGTAACGAACTAATTGACCTGTTGCGCGCTAAAGGATTCTCTGACCCGGATATCGTGGCCGCTGGCCTTGCCACTGCACAGGATTACGGGACTCGCATTCTTTTCTCAAATAGACTCATGTTTCCAACCCGAGATGATCGCAACAGATTGATCGGATTTGGAGCGAGAGCACTCGGAGATGACTCGCCGAAGTATCTTAATACTCCTAAAACCGTATTGTATGAAAAAAGATCGACGCTATATGGCGTGAGTCAAGCCGCGGCTAGTCTAAAAAACAATAACTCTGATAAGAAAAAACAGGCAATTGTCGTTGAAGGATATATGGATGTGATCTCCAGCCATGCAGCTGGATTCAACACGGTAGTCGCATCAAATGGCACCGCAATTACTAAAAATCAAATGGACCTCCTTAAGCGCAGCTGCAAAACCATAGTTTTCGCGCTCGATGCTGATGAAGCTGGAGCTAAAGCCGCTCTCAGAGGTGCAAGCTCAGCAGGGGGCTTGGACTATGAACAGCTTAGTATTCAGCAGGGGAATGAGTTCGAAAAGGGAGTAAATGTGCTCATCGCAAGCCTCCCAACTGGTGAAGATCCCGACTCGCTGATTAAGAAAAGTGTGAGTGAATTTTCTAGTTGTATCGAAAGCGCAAAGCCTCTCTTAGATTTTCTTATAGACCAGCTGATGTCTCAACCTAGTGGAGATGCCTACCAGCGAAAGGAGTCTATTGAACAAATTTTGCCATATATTGCTGCCACGCAAGACGAGTTATTGCGCGCTCCAGCCCTGCGCCGACTCTCACGGTATGCTGAAATTGAGCCCAGTCTCCTTCGAAAGCGATTAGAGGCGTTAGGTAGTACACCAAGGGTGGTAAGCAGTGAGCCTAGTCCAAAGGCACCAAAACGCTCCTTCGAGTCTGACATTACTGGCGAATCCCAGCTCCTCGCAATATTAATACAGCGCGAAGGTGCCCGAGAGGCCGGCTTAAACATCGAAAATATCTTCTTTGAAGAAGCACTCAATCGGGCGGTATTTCTGGCATGGATAGAAATACCTGAAATAGGGACCGATCGAAGATTAGATGACCGAAAATCAGAAATCAACATAGCAAGCATGCTGATAATCACGGAAAGAGCACAAGAGCTGAGAACCATTATTTTGCCAGATTATGACGAGAAAGATTTGAATGTAATTGTTGAAGACATGAGAAATGGCATTCACGTGCGTCGAGAACAATCTAGGCTTCGCGCAGAGGCGCTTAATCTCGCTGATGCAAAGGCTGCAAACCGATTAAGTGAGGGCGAATCAATGAATAACGATATTGATAACCAGTGGAATTCGGTAATGAACCGTATTCGCCATAGTTCAAAAAATCAGGAGAAACTATCAACAAAAAATAATTAAATAGAAACTTTGACCAGCAAATAGAAAAGGTAAGTTATGACAACACAAGTATTTACGGGCGACAACCCAATAGACACCACTGAAGAAGGGCTTGAGGAGCTTTTAGCGAGGGGGCGTCGAAATAAAAATAATACAGTCTCGGTGGAAGAGGTATTACAAGTAATGCCGGAAACTGATGGGCGTGATGAAAAGCTACGTTCGATCGTAAGCCGTCTGCAGGAAAATGGAGTGAGTGTCCGGGCTGAAACTACTCCTACGGCGGGAGATGAAGATGTCGAATCGGCGAGGCGAGTCATAGCTGAAGCGACTTCTCTAGAAGACCCTGTTCGATTATATCTACGCGAAATTGGAAAGGTAGATCTCCTTACTGCTGCTGATGAGAAACGCCTTTCAAGATCAGTTGAACAACGTGAACTTGTTCGAGAAGTTCACGAATCTTGGGATGACGAGTATGGTGACGAGCCCACTCCGGCTGAAATGTTTTGTGAGCTCATTCATAGATTTGAAAAATCAAGAAAAGTTTACGACACCATCACTGCATACTTAGTCAAGAACAGATCGCTAAAGCCCAAGCAAAATGTGTTCAGTCGAGTGAATGATTCGATTTTTCGTGATGCTGTAGATGGGAATTTAGACGAGCAAGTAATTGGATCAATCGCAAAAAACATAAAAGTACACAGTGTCCTCGAACGACATTCAAAGCGAGAATTCGAAGAGGCGAAACTGAGGCTCGCTCGCGATGGTGCTACAAAGTCAAAAATTAAGAAAGAGATGGAGCGTCGCCGGAAGAAGTCTCATAAACCAGGTGCTGAAGCAGAACTCAGGCTACTGTCTACCATTAGTGACATCCTCGTCATGGAAATGAATGAGGCGAGGGAATTTGATCGAGAAAGTGCATTTGATCTTGGCTGTAATTTTTCAGGAGGCGAACGAGCTTTTTTCAAGACCCCTCACGCAGTTGCTGAGGAGATTGCAAACACCAAAGGTAGTATCGCATCTGTTGATAAGAGCCTGAAACGGCTCTTTGCAAAGATTATCGCAGAGGGTAATGCGGCGGAACGTGAATTAATGGTGGCAAATCTGCGGCTGGTCGTTTCAGTGGCAAAGAAATATATTGGTCGGGGCATGGCTCTCCTTGATTTAATTCAAGAAGGAAATATTGGCCTGATAAGAGCGGTTGAGAAATTTGACTACCGCAAAGGTTATAAGTTTTCCACCTACGCTACTTGGTGGATACGCCAAGCGATTACACGAGCTATAGCTGACCAAGCGCGAACTATTCGAATACCTGTACACATGGTTGAAACCATTAACAAGCTAACTCGGTTTCAACGGCGGCTGGTCCAAGAATTCGGGCGAGAGCCTACTGCAGAGGAATTAGGCAAGGAACTTGAAATCGAACCAGAACGGGTTAGGGAAATATTTAAAGTTTCTCGCGACCCTGTTTCTCTTGAAACTCCTGTGGGTGAAGAAGACGACTCACACCTTGGCGACTTTATTGAAGACCCAAACGCGCCCGCTCCGCAGGAGGCAGCATCGAATCAATTACTCAAGGAACAGGTTATAGAAGTTTTGTCGACGCTCACTCCAAGGGAAAGAAAAGTCCTAGAGTTACGATTTGGAATTGAAGATGGTCGATCTCGCACGCTTGAAGAAGTTGGAAAAGAATTTTCGGTCACAAGAGAACGTATCCGGCAAATTGAGGCTAAGGCTTTACGAAAGCTTAGACATCCTTCTAGAAGCACACGCCTAAGGGATTATTTAGATTAATGTATATTTCAAACAAGGGTCGATCTGAAGTGACAAGGTGAAAAATGAGCCTTCTTTCTAAATTGTTTGGACATGCAGATCAAGGATATTCGCTAGTAGAGAAACGTCCTGACATTTTGCTGTGCTGCGTTAATGAACCATTAATGCCACGCTGGCGCGGTCCGGACGTTATGGAAGATGATCGGAATGCATTGGGATTTGTGTGCGGAAAATGTGGTAGAGAGTTTGGCCATGACAAAGTACATGAACGTCGCGTTATTGTTTCGTAGGCGCTGCTACGAGATCTGACTGCTGACATCGTGATAAGAAGAAGAAAAATTAAACTCGACGAACACCTCACTCATTAGGGAGTAAGTATGTCTGAAACAACAAAACCAAAAGCTTCACTTGATTCTTTAAACACGAAATCAAGTCTCAAAGTTGGTGATAATGAATTCACTATTTTTAGTTTACCTAAGGCTGCTGAAAATCTGGGCATTAATTTAAACAAACTTCCTTATACGCATCGAATACTGATCGAAAATCTCCTACGTGGTGAAGATGGTAAAAATGTCACCAAGGAACAGATAGAACTGACTGCACGGTGGGACTCAAAGGCAATACCCACTAACGAAATTGCGTTTCGACCGGCTCGAGTCTTATTACAAGATTTTACTGGTGTTCCCGCAGTAGTAGATTTAGCAGCCATGCGAGATGCGATGGCAGAAATGGGTGGAGATCCGCAGAAAATAAATCCGCTAATACCGGTAGACCTAGTCATAGATCATTCCGTTCAGGTTGACGCTTTCGGGACAGAAAATTCGCTGCCCTTCAATGTGAAACGCGAATACGAAAGGAATTCAGAAAGGTACCTGCTTCTCAAGTGGGCACAAAATGCCTTCAAAGGAATGAGGGTTGTACCTCCCGGCATGGGAATCGTGCACCAAATAAACCTTGAATACCTTGGCCAGACAGTATTTTCTGGTGTCGATTCTGAAGGAAATCCAGCGCTCTACCCGGATACAGTTGTTGGTACGGATTCTCATACAACCATGATTAACGGTTTGGGAGTTGTTGGATGGGGAGTCGGTGGAATCGAAGCTGAAGCCGCGATGCTCGGGCAACCAATCGCCATGCTAGTGCCCCAAGTTATGGGAGTTCGTCTACACGGCAGGCTGCCTGAGGGAACAACAGGAACTGACCTAGTCCTTCGAGTGACTGAAGCGTTGCGTGAAAGAAAAGTTGTCGGCAAGTTTGTGGAATTTTTCGGGCCTGGACTTGATGAACTTTCTTTACCAGCTCGTGCAACAATCGCAAATATGTGTCCTGAATATGGCGCTACGGTCGGCTACTTTCCAATCGACGAAGAAACTCTTAGCTACATGAGGTTCACGGGGCGGGATGATGAGGCAATCGACCAAGTTAGTGCATACGCAAAAGCACAACAATTGTTCCGCACGATCGACACAGAAGACCCAGAGTACAGCGAAGTTCTTAACGTCGATCTCTCAGAAATAGAACCAAGCCTTGCCGGCCCAAAACGTCCTCAAGATCGTGTCCCATTGTCTGATATGAAAATAGCTTCGAGACAAGATATTGACTCGTATCTTGCCCAAGGTTCAACGGCGGGACCACTTGAAGTAATTGATGAATCGGCAAAATATGAAATAGAAAACGGTTCGGTTGTTATTGCGGCGATCACATCCTGTACTAATACCTCGAACCCTGAAGTGATGATTGGTGCTGGGTTACTTGCACGAAATGCAGTAAAAAAAGGTCTCCGCACCAAGCCGTGGGTTAAAACTAGCCTGGCTCCTGGTTCACGGGTAGTTACTGAGTACTTAAACGAGGCGAACCTGACTACTTCTCTGAATGAACTTGGCTTCACTCTTGCCGGGTACGGCTGTATGACATGTATCGGCAATAGTGGGCCACTCTCGCCAGCTATTGAAAAAGTAGTAGATGAGGGGCAATTAGCCGTAGCCGCAGTGCTATCCGGAAATAGAAATTTTGAGGCTCGAGTACATAACAAAGTGCGGTCAAATTATTTAGCATCTCCCCCGCTAGTGATTGCGTATGCCCTTGCCGGCAAAACTGATATAGATCTCACGACTGAGCCGATCGGCGACAATGACCATGGAGAACCCGTCTACTTACGTGATATTTGGCCAAGTCAATCTGAAATAAACGAAGTGATGAATGCCTCAGTACAAAAAGAAATGTTTCAAAGTCAGTACAGCACAGTCTTCGATGGTGATGAGAAATGGCAAGACTTGGAAGCGCCGACTGGAGAACGATACGACTGGGATGAATGGTCTACTTATGCTCGAAAGCCTCCATTCTTTGAAAATATTAGCCGAAACCCCGAGAAAATTAATGATGTCGAGCAGGCACGAATTCTTGCGATTTTCGGTAATTCAGTAACAACCGACCATATCTCCCCAGCTGGAGGAATTGCATCGGGCTCCCCAGCGGCTGAATACTTGGGCAAAAATGAAGTCAACGAGAAAGACTTCAACACTTATGGATCTAGACGTGGAAATCACGAAGTTATGATGCGTGGCACGTTTGCAAACGTACGTATTCGCAACTCGTTAGTTGATATTGAAGGTGGGTGGACTAAACACATTCCAACAAATGAGACATTGACTATCTGGGATGCTGCCGACAGGTACAAAGCAGATAATACTCCCCTGATAATTTTTGCTGGTCAAGAATATGGCACAGGATCGTCTAGGGATTGGGCAGCAAAAGGACCAGCTCTTCAGGGTGTCAAAGCAGTAGTCGCAGAATCTTTTGAACGAATCCATCGATCCAACTTAATTGGAATGGGTATTCTGCCTCTTGAATTTGTCGATGGTGAAAGTGTGGAAGGCTTAGGTTTGGCTGGAGATGAAATAATCAATATCGATGGCATATCTGATGGATTAAGTCCGCGGTCGCACCTCGCAGTGTCTATTACGACTAGTCAAGGTGTAACTAGTGATTTAGCAGTGCTTTGCAGAATTGACACCGGTGTTGAACTCGAATATTACAAAAATGGCGGTATTTTACAGTATGTGCTCCGGGGATTATTAAACAGCTAAACAAAAACAAAAGTTAACGAATCACGTTGCTGAATCTCAATTCTTACGCTGGGCTTGATAGTCACGGTCAGCTCGCTTACCTTGATAAACGCTCATATCAATTGCTCGCCACACAGTGGGAACTAGTTTATACAGTAGTCTCGGCTCAGTTTTCATATTGGCAAAAAAAGCCTCTACCGCTTGATCATTGCTAGGATCTCCTCGACCCACGTATTTTTCTGCTAGTCGCCGCGAAATAGGCCATATATCAAATTCTGGCTCTGTAAATAATTCGACGGTGCCGTCCACCCCTACGTGCCCCGAAAAGTCGCCACCATTTTCGATACACAAAGATGCTCTTGTGTCATTTTTTAGTTGCTTACACCAGATTCGACTGTGCGTGCCCGTTATCCAAAATTCACCATCTTCGTGTAGCCACCAGATTGGAACGGTATATGGCAATCCACTCTTGCGCAAAGTCGCAATTATTCCCGGTATCGGCAGGTCTAAAAATTGAGTTAGCAGTTCAGGTGACATTCTGGGCATTTCAATACCAATCTATTTAATCTTTCTTAACCGGTATGTTACTCGATCAAAAGACCGAAGCGTGTGAACCCATTGGTGCTTGATAAGGTTTGCTCCTACGATGACGGTGAGCCCATTGGGAAGAACATTATGTTGAATCTCATATCTGAAGACTCGGCCTTCAGCGTACTTAAAATTCCAAGCTTCCGCCGAATCTGGGTAGCTGGCGGGCTCTCAGCTTTAGTGAGATGGCTCGATATGTTAGCCATCGGGATATTCACCTACCAGTTAACTGATGATGCAGGTGCAGTTGCTTTCACATTCGTTATACGAATGTTGCCAAGGCTCCTCTTCGGCCTATTTGTGGGTGCCTTGAGCGACCGGTTTAATAGAAAGTATCTTTGGGTAGGAGCCCTTCTTTTCGTTGCTACGTCATATCTCGCGCTCGGTCTCACAATCGCATTCACAGAAATTGAATATTGGCAGCTCTTGTGTTTCGTTTTCGTTCTGGCTATCGGCTGGTCAATTGAATTTCCAAATCGAAAGGCTATTATTGCGGATACCGTACCCGACCACTTACTTGGACGAGCTATTGGCATCGAATGGAGTACAGATTCTCTGGCTAAAATTCCTGGTCCTTTAATCGCGGGAGGATTAATCACCTTCATTGGTGCTGAATGGGCTTACCTGATTGGGGCCTTAATTATCTTAATTGCAACCTTCGTCGCGTCAACATTGGTTCTAGAGCAAATTGTCCGAAATACTGAAGACATTAGCTCACTTGACCAGGTAAAAGACGGACTCAGATATGTAAGATTTAACCGATTATTACTCGGGGCGCTTGGAGTTACCTTTGTATTTAATCTTGCGTTTCCGGCCTATAATTCTCTTCTTCCCGCGATTGGACGAGACATCTTGAATGCAAATCCGTTCCAAGTCGGAATACTTGGGGCTTTAGAAGGATTAGGAGCGGTATTGGGCTCGCTCTGGATTGCGCAATACGCGAGGGAAATTCGATTTAGTCAAATCTATTACGCAGGAACTGGTTGGTTTCTGCTTTGTGCGGCCGCATTTGCATTCTCTGAAACATACCTCCTCAGCGCCGCTTGCATATTCTTACTAGGCTTCGGATTTGCAGCTTTTGCGACCATGCAAACAACTCTGCTGATTCGAGTATCTTCTCCAGAAATGCGTGGCAGAGTACTCGGAGCCCTTTCATTTTGTATCGGACTCGGTCCCCTAACTGCGGTTCAGGTAGGCCCTTTGGTAAACTACATCGGCTTTCAATATGGGTTGTTTGTAGTCCTCTTAGAGGGAGCAATCTTATTAGCGGCTACAGCCTATTTCTTTCCGACAGTCATTCAGAAATTAACCGCTGAACTCATTCAGCAGCATGGGCGCTCGGTAAAAAGCTGATATACACCGTCAAGCTTGAAACCCGCGTACTATTACCCCAAATGACTACCGAAACTGTGCGCAACTCTCCTCAAAATAAACTCTCATTCAAAGGGCTCGTCGCAGGTTTATCAGTTGGACATGGCATAAAGCATTTCGCTCAAAGCGCATTTCTCATGTTAGTTCCTGGACTGAAAGAAACTCTAGATATCTCTGGACTGGGTATGGGATCTATCCAATCGATTCAAAGCGTTTCGAGTGCGGTCTCGAATATTCCCGCTGGTGCACTAACCGATATTTACCCGAACCGCATACGGTGGCTTCTAATTTTTTCGATGGCCATGCTTGGATTAGGTTATGTCACGCTAAGCTCGGTAGATGATTATTGGATGGTTTGTCTTGCCGTTGCATTTGTTGGTTTTGGTCAAAGTTTTTGGCATGCTCCAGCATTTGGAACTCTGGCCGCGCGTTATCCTGCCCAAAGAGGCTTAGCTATATCACTACACCTAACAGGTGCACAGGTCGGAAATACAATTGGCCCCTTCGCAATCGGTATATTGCTTGATGGTATCGCCTTAACTAGCCTGGGCATCTTGTCTTTCGATATGAATGCTTTACTAAACTGGCAACAGGTATCTTTATTAACTGGTGGGCTTTGTCTGGCGACCTGCCCAGTTATTTTTTTGTCGATGAAAGATGATGCAAGTTTAAAGTTAAATACAGAAAATAAATTGCAAGCGTATATGGCCTCAGGTCGGGAATTACTCAAAAACCGCTATGTAATTGGTTATACCCTACTGGGTGGCCTTCGTGGTGCAGTTCACGGTTCATTCACTCTCTTCGTTGTCATATATATGGCTGAAGCGCTTGATTTCTCTCAGTTCAAAATAGGATTCCATATTGCCCTACTTACAGCTGCAGGGGTCATAAGTACCCCTATCATGGGTCATCTTTCGGACAACATTGGCCGAAAACCAGTCATTATTACGGCGATGTGCATAATGGCACTGCTTATTCCAATCTTTCTCGTGATTCCATTAGGTATTCCATTCACAATTGGTCTAGCCGTACTCGGGCTTGTCTTTTTTTCAGTTATGCCCATAATCACTGCAGCTGCTCAAGATTCAGCGGGCAGCGGCTCTGAAGGATCTGTGACGGCAATGATGTTCCTAGGCTTGTCACTTGTCTCTCTATGCTCTCCACCGATCGCAGGGAAGATTTATGACTCTGCTGGCTTCGACGGTGTGATAATTTTTTGTACCATAGTTGCGGTTACAGGAGCGTTACTAGCGATAATTCTGCCCACACCACCATTGCCGAAAATACGAGACACGGTCACCGAGGTATGAATTTAAGTCTATTCTCGTGATTTTTGACCGAACCTACTCCTGGCTCTGAAAAATGTGCGGAAGCTAATAAACTCTGATCTGCTATTGCTTGTGCTAGTAAAGTCTGACGCGTTTTTATGCCCAATACAGGATCTTTATCTGACTGAAAGGCTCGACCTGATTCAAACACATAGAAAGGATTAACAAGTACATCACCCACAACAAGGAGAGATTCTTTCTTGGAATGAATTCTTGCCGACATATGCCCGGGTGTATGGCCCGGTGTTTCAAAAATCTCTACTCCGGAGGTAATTTCGTAGTCACCCTCAACAAGTCTCATCACCCCTAACTTCCTTAGAGGCTCAATAAATCTGCCGAAAAATGGGGGGACTGGATCGCGATTAG
Organism: Dehalococcoidia bacterium; assembly: GCA_963694535.1. Taxonomy (GTDB): domain Bacteria; phylum Chloroflexota; class Dehalococcoidia; order UBA2979; family UBA2979; genus UBA2979. Next base: position 14,200 of record CAVODE010000015.1, on the reverse strand, counting down.
TAAACTCCTCCCAATCGTTCTTATGCAGAATATATTCGGCATTTGTAAATCTGGGTGAACCATCCGAATTCAAATTCCACGCTACGTGATCTGGATGAGCATGGGTCATAAACACAAAATCAATGTCGTCATTAGCTATCCCGAATGACCGCAAAGCAGTCTGTAATCCGCCTCTCATGTTCTTATACCGTGGGTATGGACCTTCTCCAACACCCGTGTCCATGAGAATTAATTTATTAGACGCTTCAACTAGGAAACAATTATTGTGGATCCGCCATTGATGCAATTCACCGTGAAAATCATTAGGAAATAGTTCGTGATATGTTCGCCAATTCACGCGTTCTCCATCATCGGTTTCCTCCTGATATGGATAACCATCTAACTCCGCAGATCCATCTGGCAAACATGTGACTCTAATATCTCCGACGTTAATTGAGATCATAAAGTCTAGTCACCTACTCCTAGTTTCTCATCTGGTTCAACCAACGCATCACCGCCGCCATAAGCCACTGGGGCTCCATCAGCCCGCCAACAAGCTGCACCCTCCATCGCTCCCGTCACAGGATCTCTATAAATTCCGTTCATGCCACCGCCAACCTTGAATAAGCTGCTGACCGAGTGTCCTCGCAGAGTAAGTTTCTCTAAAGAGTGTTCAACATCAGGAAAAGATTTTTCAATCTCCAATCCGAGTCCTTGGTCAAAAAGACGGGGCGCCTCGATTGCCTGTTGTAGGCTCATTCCATGAATAATTACATTCGTAATCGCCTGATGCACTGTCCCAAAGATTCGAAGTCCGCCAACAGATCCAAGTGTGAAACTAGTTTGGCCATCTCGCAAAACAATTACCGGTGACATCGAAGAGAGTATCCGCTTCCCAGGTGCTATTGAGTTCGTTCGATTCGGTCTCGGGTCCATTAACTCCATAGTATTGTTGAGAAGCATCCCTGTACCAGGAACAGTGACTTTTGAACCAAATGCCCCATGTAAAGTATTTGTTGAGGCGACAACATTACCCTCGGAGTCCATCGCACAGCACGTAGTAGTTTCGTTATGCTCGGGCGCAGGTGGTAGTCCAAAGTTATAAACCTGACTTGAATTCTGATCGATCTCCAATGCCCGATCCTTTGCATAATCGTCTGAGGTTAGCCATTCAATTGGAATCGCAGTAGTCTTCGGATCAGCCATAAACTCTGTCCGATCAGCGAACGCAATCTTAAGTGCCTCCGCGGCTAAGTGGATAGTATCGACTGAACCAAATCCCATACCCGCCATGTCAAACTGGTTCAAAATTTTCATCATTTGAATGATATGGACACCGCCAGATGAGGGTGGCGGTGGTGCAAGAATTTCGTATCCACCACCAATACTCCCACGGACTGGAGGACGTTCATATATTTTATAGGCCGCAATTTCTTCCTCAGTAATAAGTCCACCATTTTTAGCCATATCATCGGCTATCGCCTTACCCAAAGGGCCTCCGTAGAGATAATTTGCTCCGAGCTTACCTACCATTTCCAGAGTATTTGAGTAGTCAATTCTCTGAATCACATCATCAATATCTGGAACGACGTCGTTAGGTAAAAACACCGAACGGCTATCTGGAAATCGTCTAAGACCTTCCTCCGCATTGATTATTGATTGTTGTAAATATGGACTAACGCGAAAACCGGATCGAGCTAGTCGGATAGCTGGAGCTACCACGTCAGAGAGCGACAGATTCCCATATTTCTCGATCGCAGTAGCCCATCCCAAACAAGTTCCGCCCACTCCAACAGCGAGGTGTCCGGTCCAATTCAATTCATCAACTACACCATGTTCCGAGTGATTCGGAAGCGGCTCAAATAAGTCAGGCGTCGCCGCAAGAGGTACTTCCGAATAATTATCGATTACCACATCTCTTCCGTCTGCCATATGAATATTGGTAAATCCTGCCCCAAAAATCGTTGTCATCATTGGTTCAACTACCGAAAGCGCAAACATTGTCCCGACGGCAGCATCAACTGCATTACCACCCGCCAGAAGTAGCTCGGTCCCCGCCATCGACGCTAATGGATGATTAGAGGTTACAACTCCTCGGGATCCTACCGCCGGTTGTTTTACTGTCGCGAAGTTATAAGCTCCTGATGAATCACGTTCTGGTCTCGGTGGCGCTAATAACGTCATACTTGCTCCCTTAAAATAGACAATACTCAATTATTCAAAACAAATCTTCTCATAACGCTGGCTAGCCGATTAGGTACCTGTGCATTCGGATAATGGCCTACTCCAGAAAATACGTGCAAATGCCTCAATGATGCAGGTAATTGTAAAAAATAAGACAAAGGTTCTTCTGGAGGCACTACATCATCCGCATCACCAAGCACAACAAGCGCAGATACTTGCAAGCCCATCGGTACATCGGCAATACCGCTCCATGGACGCGCCTGCCCGAGTATCCGTTCGCTTGGATTATTATCAATATCACTCCTAAGCTGCTGTCGAACCTCTGAAGACAATCCAAGATGTTGACTCTCCCAATGCTCGAAAGCTTCGGGGCTCAATGCCTCTCCGTATCCCGCGCGCGTGCGCTTGTTCATTGATGACTGGGTCGTCATTTTCTCTACTGCCGGTCCAGCAATCTGAATTAGTTTATCCACAATTTCAGGAGCGTCACGTAAAATATAACCAGCAACGATGGTGCCCAATGAATGGCCTACTAATACACATCGATTGATACCGAGCTCGGTGAGTACCGCTAAAACATCAAGTGCATAATTTGATGGGTGATAGTCTGATGCGTCAGATGTGTGATCAGATCCCCCGGCACCCCGCAAACTAATCGCATACGATTCATGTCCCGAATCAGATAGATCACTCTGTACAGAATTCCAGATGCTTGCTGAGGAACCAGCACCATGTACCAGAATAAATGGCGTAGATGACTCTGGACCTTTGTGGAAGTATTCGAGGGTAACGCCTCGTACCTTAATTAACGGCATGGTGATTTCTCTCCCTATCTCGCTGGATTAATTCAACATTCGACAAAGGTGCAATCCAGAAAGATTAATGACTGATAAGTATTGTTTGAGCCTCGACCTCGATCGTAATTTCAATTTCCCCCTCTACAATTTTCCACTCAATATCTGAATCCGCAGTGATCACACAAGTCTCTGGACGGATGTTATTTACTCGAAAGCTCGTGCGCTGGCCCTGCACACTGGGAATGCCATCATCCGTTGATATGACGAGTATACGTTTCTCTGAATCATAACTAGCCTGAGTTAGAGAAATATTAGGGAAATCAACCCCATGAACCGTCGGTTGCTCAAACTTCTTTAAATTTGGTTGTTCGAAAAGCTTTGCCCATGCGCCAACTGAGCCGGCTTCAGCGTAGGCCATGATCGCATTGTATTGGCCACGTGGGTAAACCTCATTTAAGCCAAATCCCCAAGTGAATTCGCCTAACTCACGATCCCAAGTTGGTTCATAGTTCACATCAGCATGTGAAATCAAATTGCTATAGAGTGAATCTTTTCCAAATTCTCGCGCGAGAGCGGCAGTCCTCACCAAAGAGCTCACCCCCCGCTCTCCGTCAGGAATAGTGACTGACTCTGACCAACCTAGTCGGTCCACCATGTTCTCAAATAATATCGCAGTGTCTTCGCGGTGTTGAGCTGCCGTGTGAAAGTAAAGTAGAGATCCGCTCGTACTAGGAGCGACGTGATGATAATCAATCACCGGATCATAATATAAGGTCTGAGAATCGGGCGGATCTCCCTCGTTGAAAGGTATATAGACACGCTTCGTGTACTCCCACCAATCGTTATATATCGAGTGAGTCGAGCTCTCGAACAAGATGTCAAACAGTCTCAAACCGAGACCAGCTGCGCCCAGTCACGTGGGCCATATCTTAGTGTTTTCTCAGTGCGGACCTTCCGGATTTCGTTCCCACTGTTCTTGTAGAAAATAAGCCATTTTCTCGTGAGTCCAAGAGAATGTATTCTCCCCGTCACGAACAATGTCAAAAGGTTCATTCCACTTCGGGTCGCCAGAGACATATCTATGTAACCCCATCACGACAAGAAACCAACCTCGATAAAATAAATTCCCGTCAGCACCTACCGGATCCATTTGAAGTCCCCATGGCTCAACGCCATTAGCTGTCCAACCGGGTACATCGTAGTCATTGACCAGATGTTCGGGAAGTAGTCGCTGAAAAGCTTCAGAATATTTACCTCTGCGTGGATCTTCTCCGATTTGGTCTAACCAATCCTTGGCGGCCCAATACCCAGAATATCTCTGCACAATCTCATCCAGAATCGAGCTGTAGACTTCTCGCCATGCCGGTGTAGTCTCAGCCATCAAAGCAACTGAATAGCTAGACTCAAACAGATCAAATCTATGCCACGAAGTAGTCGGCTCTCCCGTTCGATCATCCCAATGATCATGCGGCTTACCCTCTTTGTTCCAGTTGTCCGGAGTGTGGGCTTTTCTATACAAATATCTAAGCCAGCCCCGCGAACGTTCACTCAGGATAGGGAAGTCTTTAGCCAGTTCCTGTTGCATTATCGGGCTTACCTTACGCATTTATTTTCTCCGTCAAAGTGTAGTACATCAGACAGTTCTCGATATTCGTAGTACGCTCTTCTCTCATGAGTGCTATAGAAATCGACAAACAAAACGGTGGGCTAACATGGCTCAAAAAAAACTCCGCAGGCCTGATTATTTGTCTCGTCATTGGGGCAATAGCTTGGACCATCGCAGAGGTTGAAAAATCAATAATCGATCGCGCTGTCATCGATGCATTAGTTATTGCAATTGTCCTTGGAGTTATCGCAAAGAACCTGCTACCGCTACCCTCAGCTATAGTCCCAGGGAGCAAGTTCGTCTCTAAACAAGTTCTTGAATTTTCAGTGCTGCTATTGGGCGCAAGTGTGGCATTACAAGATGTCACGTCGTCTGGGATTTCATTGATACTTCTCATTGTTGTTGCAGTATTCGGTGGACTTACAGTTGCTTGGGTCGTTGGTCATAAACTTCTAGGATTGAGTTCACGTCTTGCTATATTGGTAGGAGTAGGTAATTCAATATGTGGGAATTCAGCAGTCGCTGCAGTCGCACCAGTGATCAAAGCAACTCCAAATGAAGTCGCGGCAGCTATTGGAATAAGTGCAATACTTGGTGTTGGACAGATTTTGCTGCTCCCTCTATTTGCACCTGCACTAAATCTCACCAATATAGAATATGGAATATTAGCAGGAATCTCTGTATACGCGGTTCCACAAGTCGTCGCTGCATCCTTTGCTGTTTCACCTCTCTCCGGACAGACAGGAACATTAGTTAAACTCGTTCGGGTCCTGTTTCTCGGACCCATGATCATCTTGCTTGGAATTCTCCATCGCGATACAGAGAATTCCTCGTCCCTGAAGGAGAAAATTAAAACCTACGTACCATGGTTTGTCGCAGGATTTCTTTTATTGACTGTACTTAGAACAACTGACGTCATATCACAGGATTTGGGATTACAAGCTCGAGGGCTGAGTAAGCTTCTTTTTGTAGTAGCGATGGCTGGACTCGGGCTTGGTGTAGACGTCAGAGAGGTTGGTGCTGTGGGTGCACGAGTCGCATTAACAATACTCGCGACTATGTCCTTCATGATCGCGCTCGCACTAATCGGAATTCCTGTGTTGGATTTAGGTTAATTAACTCACAGCACGTGATTTAAATTTCCATGTACCGTCCTGTTTCACCAAGGTATCGTTATAAGTCAAACTAGCGAGCACATCACCACCACGCATTAAATTTAGATAGCAACAAAGCTGTGCTTCACTCTCATCCCCGTCGATTACGAGATTATTTACCCAGTGCCGAGTCCCCGGCATCTTCTCAGTAAAACCACTCGCAAAATCGCTCAATTCATTTGTGCCAGTCGCCTGCCCATTGGCTGAGTGAAAAGTTCCATCTTGAGTGAATGTCGAAGCCCACACTGGCCCGTTGCCAGAATCAATAGCTTGGTTATATCGCGACACTAATTCGTTAATTTCAACCCTATCTGCGCTCGTTAATGACATAATTTATTGCTCCTTATCTTTATTTATTATAATAACTACTCAACCGGATATTGGTTTTGGATCTCTGTTTCCGTCAGTCCAACCCAGTCACTAAACACAAGTTCGTCGTATAAGATTTGCCCTGTTACCTGGTCTGAGGATTGCTCACAAATCCATACGGCCGCATCACCAATAATTTTGCCACTCATTCTCCAACCCGTATAGTCCGGATCTCCTCCCTTCGTTCGAAAGAAGTGCCCGCCCTCCGACCAAATAGGTAGATGAGGAGAGAGAGCATTTACTGCGATATTTCGATCACTCAGCTCAGCAGCAAGACCTTGAGTAAATCGTTCCAGTGCCGCCTTTGTGGTGCCATATGCTGAACCTTCAGATCTCGGCGAATCATACGGGCCTGGCCCAGGGCCAATCGCTGAACGAGAGGAAATGTTAATAATATGGCCTGATCCTGACTTCTCAAATACCGGAACAATTGCCCTTGCCATAAGAAAAGGGCCCAAAACATTCACTTTAAAAATTAAATCCCAGTGCTTAACTTGTAGGTCAGTTATACCGCCAGGTATCAAAATTCCGGCATTGTTCACCACGATATCTATCCGGCCAAATCTTTCTATAGTCCCCTCGATAGTATTCTGAATATCAACTTCACTCGTCACGTCACAACGCATTGAAGAAGCAATGCCACCCTGCGCTTCAATATCCGCAACAGTTGTAGCAAGGCTTCCCGGAATATGTGAGTCCGAATCACTCTCAGTTCTTGCAGTAACCATCACAGACACTCCCGACATAGCTAAACTCACGGCTATGTCTTTCCCAAGTCCTCTGCTCGCTCCGGTAACTAGCGCAACCTTGCCCTCAAGTGATCCCATAAACATACCTCTGCCTTACTAATTTCTCGACACTGTATCAGTCAACAGCCATTCGCAGTGATTTTTGTTACACTGCTTTCATCATCATGGAGGATTTCAATGGACTTTAACTTTACAAGCGAGCAAGAATCATTTAGAAATGAAGTGCGTAGCTTTATCACGGAAAACTTGCCCCCCCAAACTGCCGACGTGTCCGATGAAGGAATGTACGACCAAAAGAAATTTGACGAACGCCTTCAATTCCAAAAAGCCATGGCGAAGAAAAAATGGAATACTATGGCTTGGCCTAAAAAATTTGGCGGCCTTGAAGCACCTCATTGGCAGCAAATGCTCCTCAATGAAGAAATGGCCTATAACCGCGCCCCAAGTGGGGGAAATCATGGTATCGATTGGGTAGGCCCTGCTCTGATGCTTGTCGGCAGTGAAGAACAGCAAAAAGAACACCTCAACAAGATTGCAAACGCCGATGATGATTCATGGTGGTGCACATTCTATTCGGAGCCAGGCGCCGGAAGTGATTTGGCAGCCTTGCAAACACGAGCAATTCAAGACGGTGATGAATTCGTAGTTAATGGACAAAAAATATGGACATCCGGGGCACATAGATCCAACTGGGGTTGGCTTGCAGCACGAACAGATCCAGATGCACCAAAACACAGAGGGATCTCAATGTTCCTTCTTGATCTTGAAACCCCTGGCATCACGATTCGCCCATTAATCAATATGGGTGATGAGCACGGCTTCAACGAAGTCTTTTTTGAAGACGTGCGACTACCAAAGAAAAATCTTGTGGGAGAACAAGACCGAGGCTGGTACCATCTTGCCGTCGCGCTCGACTTTGAACGGTCTAGCATCGCAGGGTTCTCCGGAAGCCGAAAAACGGTTGAAGATCACATACAATTTGCCGATGAGAACCCTCATAAAATTGAGCAGAATCCAGATGTTCGATTGGAATATGCGGACAGAATGATTGAAATAGAGATTGGCACCAATTTGGCGTATCGCATCGTTCACATGCAAACAAGTGGCATCATCGCTAACTACGAAGCATCCGCAGCAAAGCTATTTAGTTCTGAGCTAAATCAAAGAATCGCGCACACAGGATCAAAAATGCTGGGACTTGAAAGCCTTATGCGTCCACAGGAGCCCAGAGCTCCACTCGGTGGAGCAATCGGACAATCATATGTAACCAGCGTTTCATCAACAATCGGAGGTGGTACCTCTGAAATTCAAAGGAACATCGTAGCCACTCGAGGCCTTGGCCTACCTCGTGGTTAACTTATTGAGACTCTGGCTGGTATGAAAACGATCGGGGAAGCATCTCGCTTGGTTCATATGACTGACCAACTGTTAAGCGAAATGCTTAACAGCCTGGCGGATATGTCCGAAGAAACTCTGAATATGGATATGGATATCCCTGAAGCAAACTCGCTCTACGTGCTTGCTAGGCATGTTCTAGGAAGCGTCGAAGAGTGGGGGCTTTATTTTGGAACTGGTTACCAAGTCCGACGTGATCGAGATTCTGAGTTCGTGGCATCAGGTCAAATCAATGAACTGATTGAATATAAAAATTCTTGGATGCCTCTGCTTCAGGAACGTGCTGCAATGATTGAAAATGAGCAGTTAAACAATCAAGGCTGGAGGCCCGAGCCGGACTACAAAAGTGCCCACCCTTCTGGAGCTGCATTGTCTATCGGCGACGCGCTGCTACATACGGTTGATCACACTGCAGTTCATCTCGGTCATCTTCAACTCACGAAACAATTAATCGAACATCAGACTATTCGTAGACTTTAGATGCCACTTTATTCTTTGCTATAAATTTCCAGTCCAGCTCTACACCTAGCCCATGCCCCGTCGGTACAGTAACGCAGCCGTCTGAATCAATTGCATCAAGCTCGTCCTCATAGTCGATATAGACTGGTGGATTCGCACGCTTAATACGTGGATGAATTAATCCCATTTCGTAATAATTACAATTTCGAATAGCCGCCATCACATGTCGACGAGAGGGGCCCGGTGCATGTGGCTCAGCATCCAACCCAAATCCTTCGGCGGCATGAGCTATTTTCATTACACCTGTGATTCCTCCATCATAGTCTGGATCAATTCGCAAGAAATCAGTCCCTCCAGCAATTACAAAGTCAACGTGTTGCTCTAAACCTCGAATATGTTCAGTCTGCAGCAAAGGAGTCTTAATTAACTCGCGCAACTTCTTATGACCAAATGCCGATACACCACCATCTCTGTACGGATCTTCAAGCCAATAATACCCGTACTCGTCACAGGCCTTGCCTACTTGCAAAGCATCCCCCCAAGTAAGCAAACTACTAGCTGGATCCAGCATAAGATCCATTTTATCGCCGACTCTATCCGCCACAACTTCCATGAGTTTTATTCGGCGCTTGAGTGAAGATTCGCGCCACCAATGAATTTTGTACGCCGGATAACCAAGCTCCAGACACTGTTCTGCAAAGTCAGCATAGGCCTCCGGAGAACTCAAGCCATCTGGCTGATCGTCCCCAACCATGGTACTGGCGTACGCAGGCAGTTTAGTTCTGTATTCCCCAAGTAACTGATAAATCGGGGCTTCGTGATACTTACCAGCAATATCCCAAAGTGCCATATCAACCTGAGACATCCCCATTCGAGCCTGCTGCTTCAGAGCCTGCTTTGCATCGTTATAGAAAGTTTCTCGTGCCAGAGCATTTCGGCCAAGTAAAGCGTTGGCACACTGACCCACTCCAGCTAACTCAGACGCATTACCTCCCAAATACTCACCGGTTATCCCGACGTCAGTAAAAATCTGCAATACACGTCCCACTGCACTATGCATTTTTCCTTTTTGGTATACCGGAATACGAGTTTTCTCATGAGGCGTAATATCAGGGACATCATACGTGAACTCAGTGATTTCTATTTTTGTAACTACAGGAACAGCCATGGGTGATCTCTCTCCAGACTAAACAGTTTCTAGTGTATCTTTTAAGCTTTCGTCGGCATTGTCCGAGCCAGAAACCGCACGAAGTTCAGCAAAATCACGACGCATCGCGGCCTGCATCAATCCAGCATCGGTACTGTGCATTACAAATCTCGCACCAAGTTCAATCGCCGTAGTAGACGTATCTAAGGTTTGCTGATGAATCATTACCGGCACACCATGACTTTCTGATGTCTTTATCACATTTTTAATTACGTCAAGATACTTTGGATTTGTAACCTCGTCTGGGATACCAAGTGACGTAGTCATATCGTTAGGTCCAATAAATATTCCATCAATTAAGCCTACGTCAAGGATTTCTTCGAGCCTATTATATGCGGGCTCACTTTCAATACCTATTATGACAATTGTGTCCTCGTGTCGAGCTTCTAAATACGACTTGGTTTTGTCACTTGGAAATTCGCCCGTCGTAATTGCACGTGTTAAGTACTCACCTTTTAGTGGATGGTATTTAGCAGTTGCTACACACTCTCGCACTTCCTCAACCGTTTCACAATATGGAACTAGAACTCCAGCGGCACCCGCATCCAATGCCATCGCTACCCAGTGAGACATTGGAATCGGAATACGAACGATCGGCGCTATGTTGATATCACGCAACATCCGACATAGTTCCTGAATTTCCTTTCGGTCACGTGACCCATGTTCCGAATCAATTACTACAAAGTCCATCGTTGAACCCGCAAGCGAAGGGCGAAATCGAGTGACTCCCATCGCTGAAAGCATGCAGCCAAACACCCGATTTCCACTATCTAAAGTCTTTTTTATATCAATACCGTTCACCACACACCTCCAATAATTAAATGAAGGGTAGCGTGTCTTCTATGAAGCGTCAGCGTTCATCAAAGACAATTTTCAATTTGATGGAGTCAGAGCAAAGTCAAATGGCCCGTACCGACCTATAGCCTGTATTAGGGGTCCAATCCCAAAGGCAAACCATAACGTCCCTAATCCAATACTCCCACCCAAAATAAATCCAAACACCAGAACAATTATTTCTATAGATGTTCGAGCGACAGCAATGGGAATGCCGCGCTTTGCTAATCCAGTCATCAAGCCGTCACGTGGTCCCGATCCCATATTTGCACCGATATAAAGTACTGTACCCAGAGCAACCAAAATTGGTCCGAACATCATCATCAAAAATCTAATAAATAAAGGATCAGGTGTCGGTAAAAGAAATACACCAAGATCGATAGTTAATCCAATCACCAGCGCATTCAATATAGTCCCAAGTCCCGGACGTTCTTTAAGAGGTAGCCAAAGGAACATTACAAGCCCACTCACAGCAATGCTAACAATTCCAACACTACTCATGTCAAGCTGGAACTGAAACAGTTGCAAAGTGATATCAGTGCGTAAAGATACGCCCTGATGAAATACTTCCCAAGGGCCCAGTCCTAATCTGCCTTCTAACATCAAGGCGAGGCCGAACCCAAATGAAACTAGGCCCAGATTCAACCGACCAAGTCTAGGAATTAATGCTGTGCGTTGAAACATACTCGCCTAATTATTCGTTATTTGTAATTATTTTTCAACACTACTTGCATATAAAAAGCTAACATCTAACGGATTAATGAAATGCATATAACTCTTAGGGAAAATATTAATGGTCGAATTCATGCAATTAGCGGATACTCAACTCGGTATGCAGCGCCACCTGAGCTTGCAAACGATGAATAACCCCGCACTACGTAAGCAGCGACAGCAAAAATGGATCGATAATGGATTTGTCCCTGCTGGCGAAATGCCGAACGACCTCCCTGAAAATGTTACAGATATGCAAGAAGAGACAAATAATTTCTCCAACGTCATAGATATTGCCAATAATATAAAGCCAGCCTTCGTGATGATCTGTGGAGATCTGGTTAATAATCTGGAACAAAGCGATCAGAAAGATGCCTTTCTGAGTGTCACCGAAAGGCTAGATCCGGAAATACCGTTGAAAGTTGTTCCAGGGAACCATGATGTTTGTCCCGATTTCTACAATGCCTCGCCTGATGCCTTGAGTGAATATCGAACGATATTCGGACACGACTACTATTCCTTTCTCGCAGATGAGACACTTTTCATCGGATTGAATTCCGAAATATTTGACTCCAGCGATTTACTGGGCAATGAGTACGCAATACAAATGGAATTCATTCGGGACACACTGATTTCAAAAGAGGCGACTGATGCTCACACAATATGTGCATTCATGCACAAGCCTTTGTTTCTTGAAAATCCACTTGATGATGAATTACACGGTCAATTAAAGCCGGCTCATCGCATTGAGCTTATGGAGCTTCTTGAAAAGTCTGGTGTTCAACTCATGCTCGCTGGACATCTGCACCACAATCGTGAAGCCACATATAAAAACATGCAACTCGTCGCTAGTGGTGCAGTTGGCTATCCTATCTCAGGATCTTGTGGATACAGACTAGTATCAATTTCACCAGAGACTATTGCGCACGAATATTACTCGCTATGATTTTCGTTAACTTGATTTTTTGCTCGCCGTCCCAGGAATATAATTCCAAAGGTAATAATCAAAATCAACAGAGACAAAATAATTACAAAAATTAGTCCCGAGCCAAAAAACTGATCAAGAATCGACCGAATCCAGCTCAGCAGCGTTGGATCGATCGGGCCCTCGTGATGAAGTCGATAATTAGGTAGCGTCCACACCGGTCAACTCCTGATCCGCTATTTGATATCTCCCAGAGAATCTTCTCTCTTGCACGGACCACGAAATGAACATCGCTACTACCAAAGCAATCACTACGCCCAAAAACACATTGTCATAGCTACCTGTCGTATCAAAAACGGTGCCTGCGATCCAAACACAAGCACCCCCTCCTAACGCATGAGCGCAATTAGTCAGGCCGGTTAGAGTTCCTACCTGCTTCAAACCGTAAATATCTGCAGTTAAACTACTCGTCAGTGGCACACTCGAAAGCCACGAACCACCACCTATGATTGCGAAGGTCCATAAACCCCATGCAGGTGGTAAAACCACCAAGCAGAGAAAACCTATCGCCCGAATTCCATATACCGTTCCAAGTAATACACGTCTCTCAATTCGGTCAGATAGCCAACCAACTAGTAAAAGCACCGAGCCGTTTACACCAGCCAACAGTCCAAACGCTAGAGCTCCTTGAGTCGAAGAAATTCCCTCGGATATCGCCCATCTAACATAATGAACTGAAATTATTGAAGTACTCACGCCGCAAACTACATACGCCATGGATAGCTGCCAAAAAGGTAAACTATGTAGCGCACTGCGCCATTTCTTGACTTCCAAAGGCGGAGGCAACATCCGGTTTACAGTTTCCTTGGAATCTTTATCTCCAATCCCGTCGGGCACTAATCCTACAGATGCTGGTGAATTCTGCACCAAATTCCAAATTACTGGAATAGCTACTAACCCATAGAGCAATACAAATCCTATGACTGTAAATCTCCAGCCTATAATGTCAGTTAAGTAAGATGAGAATGGAACCAGTATTAACCCACCCAAAGCTGCACCGCTCAGTAGCACTGACATTGCAATCCCACGAAATTTATCAAACCACCGCGCAACCGTTACTGTTACGACGGTAATTGAGATGCCTCCTGCAGTAAGTGAAATAATGCAGCCCCATACAAACGCCAAAAAGAAAACATTAGGAATCATCGATAACAGTAGATAACCGAAACCCGTCAGCGCCGCGCCAAATAACAAAATAACTCGGCTGCCAAATCTATCAATAAGTGCTCCGTAGAACGGAGCCGCTAATCCAGCAACAACAAGACCTATCGAAGCGGCAATTGAAATACTACTGACCGATGTCGCGAATTCCAACTCCCATTCATGTACGAATACCCCAAATGATTGGCGTGCGCCCATGTCTAGAAAGGTAACAAATGCCAAGCCAAAAACTATATACCAACCATAGAAAATATTGGAGGTTTTTCTTAACAGTGAGCCCATGTCTATAAGGTACAGTAACCGCTGACAATAAACAGGTTCGTCGGCTAGTCTACGGACACACGCAAAGCAATCTTCCCTTTTGCCTGTCGATCTCTGATAATTTTTAAAGCAGACTTCGCTTCGGAAAGAGGAAAAACATTGGATACAAAAGGGTGAATTTGATCAGATCTCCAAAGTTCGATGATCTTATTCAGTGCTTCTCGCATTAGCTCTGGCGATCTAACCCTGACTTTACCGAAACTGAAGCCTAACGCTGATACATCCTTCACCAATAGATGATTTGCGGCTATTTTAGGGACGCTACCGCTGGCAAAACCTATTATCAGTA
>CAVODE010000014.1:0-26801 GCA_963694535.1 Dehalococcoidia bacterium | reverse complement strand
CGACTTGAAACCATCATTGATTTCCGTCCTATGGTTGCCGAAATGCGCAGAAATGTGCCAGAAGAAATTGACTTCGTCCATGAAGGACGTGCAGCCGAGGAAATAGCTAATCTTCTCTCTAACAGAAATGATGTAACCGTTCCGAAAATTTTCTGGGAGCTTAGCTCATTACGGGTTCTCACAATGGACTACATCGACGGCATAAAAATTACTGATAATAAAGCGTTACGAGAAGCAGGCGTAAATCCGCCCGATGTCGCTGATGTGCTTATTGACTTATATAACAACATGATTCTTAAATACGGCATGTTTCATGCAGATCCGCACCCCGGAAACCTTTTTGTATTACCTCCTAAAAGTGAAGATGAGTCGCTCCGCATCGGCCTCGTCGATTTTGGACTTACGAAGTCAATTGAGACTGATTTCCGTGAACAATTGATCGTTCTGACCAGCGCCATTATTGAACAGCAGTCAGATGCAATTTCAACCACCATGACAGATATGGGATTCAGAACTCGTGAAGATGACCCCGAGACGTACACAGCGTTGGGGGAAGCATTCCTCGGAGACGTGCTTCGCTCAGGAAAAGCCTATGCTGATCAGGAAATGGTCGCAGAGATAAATCAAAGTCTTGGAAAATTATTACGAGCTAACCCCATTTTGGACCTCCCGGGAGATGTGATTCTGATTGCACGAGTGATGGGATTACTTTCTGGCCTGGGTCGGAGCTTGGAATCAGAAACTGACCTGCTCACCTCGGTACTACCATATCTTGATCCGGATAAAGATCAGACCAGTGACGATGATTTATTCGCGTGATTCTATAGAACTATTAGGCAAAGCTCGGTCGCGTCAATCCAACTGATTTAACGCGCTATTAACCGTTAGGTTTGCATGTATTCATTTTATACACTATTGTTCATTTAAATGAATATATATTCATTTTTGTCGGGCAATAGATAGGAGTCTAAAGTGATATCCCCGAAAGAGTACATTAATGGCGTGTTGAGCAAAGGTCGTAAGACCGGACCTCTCTTCGACGAAGCGAAGAAAGATTACCGAAGATGGCTTCGAGAAGAAAACAACAACTGGCGCTGTACTTTATAAAGTACTAACCACCATAAATGTCAGGAGCAATAATATGAAACTTGAGAATTACGTCAGCTACATCACACGTAAAAATCGTGGTGTCGCTCCAAACTATGATGAGGCTAAAAAAGATTTTTTGGCAATGATAGTTAGACGCAATATAAGTCACATTTAGAGCTAGAAACTTAGAAGTCTAAGTATTTAGTTAATAATGACCGTTTCCTTACTTTGGGCTAACCTACTCGCGTAGATACCCCTCAGCCCAAAGTAAGGAAATTCAGTAAAATATGCCACGCAGGCCCGAGCGATACCTAGAAGAACGAAAACAAGACATCCTTCGTGCAGCGAAGCAAATGTTCGTACAACAGGGTTATGCATCCACCACCATTAGTCAAATAGCAAGTGAAGCGGAGATGGCAACCGGTACGCTCTATCGCTACTTTGAGAGTAAGGATGAATTAATTTGGGCTGTTTCGCACGTACACATTGAAGAAGAGCTTCAAGCCTTTACGACTTTAGAAGAAGACTCCACATCTGCCGGAGATCAACTTTTAGAGATCTTATTGAAACCCTATCAAAACACTGATGTCGACCAGAGCCGGCAAGATGCAATTATTAGCATGGAATCAACCTTGGCTGCTCTGAGAAGTGATGAACTTAAAGAAAAAGTCGCGACAGATATTTCCATGTCGATTGATGCGTTAACGGAACTCATCCAAAAAGCTCAAGCACAGGGTGACGTAGATCCAAAATTCAACCCATCAGCACTTTCAGCATTACTCCACGGTACCGCAAGTGGTCTGGCAAGCCTCAGGCCTCTGCTATCTGAAAATTCGACCTATATCGTGGCTGCACAAGATCTTTTGATCGCATTGGTGGAATCGCTCTATAGCCCTTCTCTTGCCAAAAGATCACAGGAGAAAAAAAACATGCCCACAACAGCCGAATGAAACGTTTTCCCAGGATGACTCAAAGTCGAACATAAGACTGCTGGTGTTAATCTATAGCCCATGACCACAAGCAACCCCTCACACCGATCGGTAATTTCCGGAGAAGGCGCTCCAACACATTCCTCGGTCCAGAATGCGCTGAACGTGCTGGAAGGACCTGGTTATCTTCTTCAACAGATAGAGACGGCTCTGGTAACTGCACTCGCTGGAGGAGAAAAAGATGTTGATACATCCAGAGCTCGAAGACTCTTATACGCCACAGACGCATCGATCTATGAAATGGAACCAGTTGCGATTACTTTCCCCAGAGACACCAGCGATGTTCAAGCAATCGTACAGGTAGCGAATACGTTCGCTGTTCCCATACTTCCAAGAGGAGCCGGTACGAGTTTGGCGGGGCAAGGCGTTAACCATGCAATCGTCATTGACTTCACTCGCTACATGAATCAGGTACTCGAGATAGATTCATCTTCGGCAACAGCACGGGTCCAACCAGGACTAGTAATTGACGCACTCAATAAGCAAGCTAAAAGCCATCAACTCATGTATCCCGTGGATCCATCCACGAGAAATAGAGCAACTATAGGTGGCGGTATCGGCAACAATTCATGTGGCGCACATTCGCTCAGGCACGGAAAAACAAGTGACCAGTTGATTTCGGTCACCGTCGTACTTAATGATGGAAGTATTATTCACACCAAAAATGTCTCGGGTTCGGAGTTAGAGGAAAAATTAGACGGTGACGCACGTGAGTCAGAGCTATATCGATCGATTCGCGAGATTGCGCAATCACGACAAGCAGAAATAGAGGCGTATTTCCCAAAGATCCCGAGGCGTGTATCTGGTTACAATCTTGACACTGTACTTACGTACGACGACAGTCGTGGCGAAAGTATGGACATCGGTCAAATGATTGTGGGAAGTGAGGGGACTCTAGGAATCGTCACAGAGGCGACCATCAAGCTTGCCCCGCTTGCTGCTAAGACGGGAATAATCGCTCTTCATTTTGAATCTATAGAAGATGCGTGCCGGGCAGCTCCAATTGCGGTCACACACGACCCTGCAGCCGTCGAACTAGTAGATAGAACAATCATCGAACGCTGTCGTGAAAGTTTTAGCTATAAATCTTTAGTTGAGTTTGTAATTGGCACCCCGGGAGGCCTGCTATTGGTCGAAGTAGACGGAGAAACCGAGCCAGAAGTTATCGAAAAACTAGATGCACTCGCTAAAGACTTCAGGAGTCGTGGCCTGACCCAAGATATGGTTATTACCACCAATTCAGGAGAGCAAGCTCGAATGTGGCGTATGAGAGAAGCCGGCCTCGGGCTATTGATGTCCGTGCGGGGAGATGCGAAACCTGTAGCTTTTGTTGAAGACGGAGCCGTTAAACCGGAACTTTTAGGGGATTACGTCGCGCGATTCGAAGAAATCGTGCAACGCTATGGCCTTCCAACTGCGTACTATGGCCACGCTGGTGCAGGATGCCTCCACATCAGGCCAATGATCAATTTAAAAGAATTAAATGGTCCTGAGAATGCTGAAGTTTTGGCTCAAGAAATTGCCGATTTAATTCTAGAATTCGGCGGTTCACTCAGTGGTGAGCATGGTGATGGCATCGTAAGAGGTGCCTTCACGGAACGTATGTTTGGACCTGCTTTGGTAGACAGTTTCCGTGACATCAAATTGGCGTTCGATCCTGACTCACTAATGAATCCAGGGAAAATCATTGATACGCCCACATTTAATGACAATTTGCGACTTTCACCAAAAACTGCCAGTCTCACTCCGCCTACGTACCTAAATTGGGATGAATGGGGAGGTATTGCACGGGCCGCGGAACAATGCAATGGACAGGGAGCATGCCTAAAAGATGTCGGAACGATGTGCCCCTCCTTCATGGTCACAAAAGACGAAGAACACTCCACGCGTGGACGAGCTAATCTGCTCAGGCAAGTGCTTAATCAGTCGTTACCACCTGAAGAGCTCACAGGAGATAGAATCCATGAGGCACTGGATCTCTGCGTGGAATGCAAGGCCTGTAAAAACGAATGCCCTTCCGCCGTTGACATGGCTCTCCTAAAGTCAGAAGTGCTCGCCCTGCGCCATGCGGAACACGGAGTACCACTCAGGGACAGAATTTTCGCCGGTATTGCGAGGGGTGCCAAATTAAATCAGTTACTAGGTACGAGATCGCTAACAAACTACATAAGCCGGATTGGTATTGTGAAAGCAATGCTTGACCGATTTCTTGGAATTCATAAGTCGAGACCCCTCCCTGAATTTGCTCAAACTTCATTCGTAGAATGGTTTCGAAAAAACCACAGTGTCGGACGTGCGACCAAAAATGGATCCGTCGTACTTTTTGTTGATACGTTTACGAATTATTTCCAGCCGCAGGTTGGTAAGGCTGCGGTGATGGTGCTGGAAGCGCTAGGCTACGCCGTTCATATAACCCAACAAAATGAATGCTGTGGGCGACCTATGATATCGAAAGGGTTGCTTGCCGATGCTCGGGATGCTGCGGCGAAAAACCTGAAGAGTTTAGAGAGATTTATTGAGGCTGGCACACCGATTATAGGCTTGGAACCATCCTGTTTGCTAGTTTTCCGAGACGAATACCCACTACTTGTTCACAACTCCCAAGCGCTTAAAAAACTAGCAGATACTGCAGCAAAGCAGTCATTTCTCATTGAAGAATTTATCACTCAATGCGCCACTAAAGACGAAAATTCCGTTCGAAATATTTTTCAGGGCGGACCCGATGTATCTATTCATGTTCACTGCCATGAAAAAGCATTAGTCGGCACAGAACAGGCTCTTAAAGTGTTAGAGCTCGCCAACATACCAGCAAATTTAATTGATTCGGCATGCTGCGGTATGGCCGGTTCCTTTGGCTTTGAGACCGAACACTATGAAATTTCTAAAGCCATGGCAGACCGAACATTGGTCCCCGCAATTCGTGAAATGCCTGAGCTTGAGCGACTCCTCATTACCGGCACTTCCTGCCGACAACAGCTAGATCACTTCAGCTCAAAAACGCCGATACATCTAGTCGAAGCCTTAGCTGAATCGTTAACAATCAAATAACCATCATACAAAATTCTAGTCAACCAAAATGAGCCCCATGGTGCAGTTGCATATATTCTAGCTATTCTATATTTACGTATTCGGACGGAATAAATAAACATGTCAAAACATCACTACAGGAAACAGAAAATCGCAGTTCTTGGACTTGGACGATTCGGGTCGACGCTCGCCAGAGATCTCCAAGCAATGGGACACGAAGTAATCGGTATTGATCACGATACCAACACTATTAAGTCTCTTTCCTCAGAGCTATTTCATATTGCCGAAGCTGAAGCGTCTGATGCTCACGCCCTAAAACTTTTAGGAGTAAGTCACTGCGACGCAGCTGTAGTCGCATTTTCTGCGCAAGATCTTGAAACGAGCATTCTCGCAACGCTCACCCTAAAACAAGAGATGGAAATACCTCGGGTAATAGCAAAAGCTGCGAACGCCAGGCATGGAGAAATTCTTGAGCGTGTTGGTGCCGATGAAATCAAATATCCGGAAAGAGAATCAGGCCGACACCTCGCACTCGCATGGTCTGATCAGGGGCACGAAGCCGACAACCTGGAAATAAGCAATGAGTACCTGATCACAAGAATTAAGGCGCCCTCAAAGCTACATACGGAAACATTCGGAAGTATTAAAAAACAGTATCCTAATCTCGATTTTATTATGTGGTTGGATCATGAAGACGCGTTAACGTTGGCACCATCGGACGACAACATTCTTCGAAAAAATCATCTTCTTGTAATTGGAGGAAATCCAATCGAAATTGAGGATTTTCTCGACGCCGTACGTGAAGACTCGGTCTAGACTTTCAGATAAAGAGATTTAAAGCCCCGAAGTGTCATAGTTCCACCCCATTCGAGTTTTTGAACCATTGGCGGTGCCTCAGTTATCGACAGCACCGCCAGAAGAACCTCTTCTGCAAGGCCCATCGCCGCTCCTGCGCCAATGCAATGGTGTTCACCAGATCCAAACTGCAGTTGCCCTCGGAATGACCGATCAAGTAAAAATTCATCCGGCTGTTCAAATCGATCGGGATCTCTGCCGGCTGCGGTGACAACGGCCAACACTCCCTCACCAGGCTTAATAATTCGATTGCCTATACTCGTCGTCTCAGTCGCAAAGCGCGGAATGAATTGTGTAGGCCCTTGTAAGCGTAATCCTTCAATCACAGCCAAACTTGTTAATTCAGGCTGGGCTTTAAGTCGCTCAAATAGGTCAGGAGTTACAGCCAAAATCCACAACATTAAACCTATCAAAAACGCAGTCGCATTATTTCCCGCAATTGATAAATCAAATAAAAGCTTTGCTGCATCTTCCTCTGATATGTTGCCCCCAGCTATTGCGCCTCGCAACAGCGTAATAGCCCCATTTGGACCAGAATCAGTTGAAACCGCATGCGCACAAACATCTCGTAACGCAGCCTGTGCCCGAACACCTTGTGAACGTACAATTGGACCAGCTCCACTATGTGCACGCCAAGTTTGAATCTCTGTCCCCAAGGATTCGTAGTTAGAACGCTCGTCCGTAGATGTACCAAGTAACTCATATACGGCCTCAACAACTGCCTGATTCGCAATACCAGTCATCACTTCGAACGATTCGCCTCGAGCTGCCGCAATCGCACCATGTGCCCATTTCCAGGCGATTTCCTTCACTATCTGTCCGTAGTTATTCACATTATAAGCCGGGGAAGCCAGAGCTCTTTGTTGCTTATGCTCCTCCAAGCCAGTACGAATAAACGGGACATCGCCCTGTCGATTAGCGTCGAGTGTTCCGGCTAATTGTCTTGCCAAAATACTCCTGTCATACTGAATCGCGGCTGTTGCATCTGAGGAGAAAATTGACGGTTGCTTTAGTACCGTGTCGCAATCTTCGTATTTAGTTAACACCCAAGCTTCAAACTTTGAATCCCAATGAACTGGATCTTCTTTACGCAAGCGCGCCAAAGCCGGATAAGGGTTTTTTAGATATGATGGGCGGTCAGGTTTCCAGTCGACCATATTCTCTCAATCCCAATTACGTCCCTACCCTAAGCTAAGCTAAGCTACAATTTTCACTCTACCAGCAGCTCTTCGGAAGGGACCAAGATGAGCGACGCAAACTCTGAAGCACTAGCTTTGATTGAGGCACACTTTAACACTTTGGAAACAGGTTCGTCCGTAGAATTTGACTCTGTCTTTTTAGCGAATGATGTCAGAGAGTACGCAAGTGAAAATAATATCAACTGGCCTGGCCTCTATGTAGATCAGAACGGCCAGTCTTTAGTAATACCAGGAATGATATTTTTTCGGCCAGCAGTTGGGTTTGGTCTCGGCCAACCAAATCCTCCATTGACGCGGGCGGGCTTCTTCACGCGAACCAGTCGCACCTTCAGTCAAGCTATTCGTGTGAACGAGGCTGTGCATTTCAAAGGACAAATCAGCGACAAATATCTTCGGCGAGGCTATTACTATATTGTGGTCGACTGGACAGCGACGGGCGTTGATGGGGTAGTGGCTGCAACCGGGCGAGAATGGCACACATTGGGCTGGGCTAGGTATCCAAAAACCCATCCCAAAGGAGTTTGATATGTCTGAGACAGTGAATTCAATTGGTTCGGAAATCTCACGCGGACCAATACAAGGCACCTCAGCAGTCGGAGGGTCCGATCTAGGCACAAATAATAGACCCGTGGTTCCAAATGTCTTTCATTTTGCTCAAATGACTGAGCTATTAGTCGGTCACTTTCCACAAAATTGGTTTACGTCCGGACAACTTTCCATTCGATATCTCAAGCCCCTACAACAAGGCGAAGAGTTAGTGGTAAAAGCAAAAGTAGTCTCATATGATGAAGACAATGCTGATCGCGTCAACCTTAGCATTTGGTGTGAAAATATCAACGGTGAGCTACTTGCCACTGGTGATGCCTCCTGCATCTGGACAACTTAATTATTAAAAGGTTTTTTTCATGAGCAGAGATGCATATTCAACAGCAAACCAAAGCACAAATCCGCCGGATCGATCGTCGTGACCTTCCACAGTCGGCCTCTGAATGTATTCGAGTAATGTGGATAATGGTCCGGTTCCCGCACAGGCGTTTCGAACCTGTCCATTTGAATCGATATAGTTACTAATACCTATCCAAGCTTTCTCTAGGTATGGAAAATAATCTTGAGAGAGCCAGCCTCCTCTAATACCTCGAGCCAAGACATATCCAAGAATTGCCGTTGATGTTAATTCAAGATACGTATCTGGATTGTCTATAACTTGTGACCAGGCGCCTGACTCATGTTGATATGAAATCAACGCGTCCAAATGTGCGCGATGTTTGGTCACCGATTTCTGAAAATCAGTTTCCGTCGCCGGTAGAAATGACAAAGCCTCGGCAAATCCCAAAGCAGCAAAAGCATTCCCCCTACCCCAATAATATGGAGATGAATTCGAATGCCACCAAAGATTTGAGTCCGACTGTGGATTAACTTGTTCTAGAAATTTAAATAGAAAATCTGAATAGATTTCACGCTTATTAAAATCATAAGCGCGTCCCATTAACGCACCAACAAAAAATATGTCCTCAACACGATTATCGGCGTCGATAGGGTTTTCATCTGCCAGATATAAATCTGCAACTGTAACCATCAAATCCATATATTTCTTTTCAGCAGTCAATTCTGTCAGATCATGGGCCCAAAGATAGCCACTATGGACTGAGCCATCCAGAAAGCGAATCGAATCGATATCGAACTGATTTACGACAGGATCAACCAACTGTTCAATCTCGGAAACTATCCTCTCCTGATCGTCAAGTATCTTTGCTAGCCTCAAACGGCCACTAATTGGCACTCCACGTACATAATTGATAGGTAGTATTGTATTTCCGTACTCACGAGCAAATACAACCGCAACGTCAATCAATGACTTCTCTAAATTCAAAATACCCTCCGTTCAACGTCGATCAAATGAGTCCATATAAGCGATTCAAATCTTCGAGCCTTACTGGATCCAAGCTTTGACCCGCAAGACCTCGATAATCAACTCCATATCGATATGCCCTAAATAAAAAGCCCATCAATTCACCGTTATTGGTCGAGGGGTTAAATATCGGGTTCCACCATTCCCACACCGGTTCGCCCTTATTTGTGATCTCAAATACACGGCCCGACGTACCCTCACAAATAAGAGTATTTCCGTTTTGTAAGCGAGTGGCGCCCGATATGTGACCACTGAAAAATTGGGCTGCGGGGTGCCCTTCATAAGTCCAAACCACATCGTTTGAATTAGGATTTACTTCTATAACCTTGGATGTTGGCATTCCAAGTCTTCGATGCATTCCATTATCAAAAATCTGAATATTTCCGTTTTTTAGCCAGGTAGCGTGATGTTGATGTGACGTGTTGGGAAACCCGTACTTCCATGACATTTCACCGTTCTTATCAATAACTGCGACGCGACTGTTGTTCCTAGATGAAAACAGAATATCCCCTGCATCATTCACGTCAACACTATTAACGTGAGTCCACTCTATTCTCCCCTCCAGAGGACAAATAGGATCATCAACCGGATCAAACAGTTTCCAAGTCTCTATACGACGAACTTCTTTGCCTTGGGTATCAATTTCTACTATGTCGTCTCCCAACATTGTTGGTTGGTTTTGGTCAGAAAACCGTACTCCTCCCTGAACGGCATCAGTTAGATCTGTCGGTAACTCAACCCAGACAGGAAAAATAGTGTGGCCGTTGGATAATCGTTTAAAATCGTGATGAAATGACGGGTCGGCATAACTCCATTGAATCTCTCCGGTCCAATTAACCTCCAGTAAAAGAGAGCAATTAGCTCCCAATCGACGAATTCTTTGACTAAAGGGCTCAAGATCGGAGCCATGAACAGCTGATTGTGGTATGAGAGCTGGATCCAGACCGAGGACAAGTAGATTACCGTTCTCAAGTAATTCAACCTTGCGTGGGAGAAGATTGTTAAATTTCCAGCGATGTACAAATCGGCCTTGCATATCCACTAAAAATACTGAGTCGCCGCTGTGTGGACTGACTAATGTATACCCCTTATGACTCAACTGGGAACGATGAAACGTTAAGCCATATTTCTGTGCCACTGACCAACCCAAAATTCACCTCCAATGTCTAAGTACCATTCACCAAGTCGCCCCCACTCTAGGCCAATTTCTATTCTCGAAGCAAGTAACTTCTTAAGCAACTTCTAGTTGGAGTTAATAGTCATTCCTGTTAGCATGACATTTCGTGAGAATACCTGAAAATGACCCCAGATATTCTTTTAGCGGGGGTAGCTCAGTGGTAGAGCGTCAGTTTTCCAAACTGAATGTCGCGGGTTCGATCCCCGTCCCCCGCTCCAATTCAACTTAAATGCTGACTAACTATCAATATCCGAATAGAATCAAACTATCAAATTAAATTCTACCTAGAAAGCCTAACAATCATGCCCGCGCAATATTCAGCCACAGATTCTAATACCGGACTCGAAGTGACCGTAACAGGCGAGTTTCCAGAAGAAAAAGATGACCGGGTTCGTATTGCCCGAACGACTAATTTATTCACACGGCTGATGGCTACGATACTCTCGACTGAGTCAACTGAAGAACGCAACCAACGTTTTCGTGCAATCGAAACCCAACTTGAAATAGCAGACTCACTGATAAAAGGCGATATGCAGGCGGTCGGAGATCTTGTTAGAGATACCCTGAAGGATATGGGGATAACAGAAGATCAAGTTCGTGATGCCGAAGAGCAGTGGCGAGAGCAAATTGTGAATTTGGGCGGAGATCCAGACTCAATTGAAAACATATTCCCCTCAGAGAATATAGAAGGAGCCGAAATTGGCGAGTCAACGCTGGAAGATCTTACGTCCGAAGACATAGAGAATCTCTTCGATAGCAACAGTTCAGATGACGATGACAAAAGTGACGAGAAATAGTCTAAATGGCTCGTAATGAAATCCGCATCACTGGTGCAAGAGAACACAATCTAAAAAATATAAATGTATCGATTCCACGCGACAGCCTCGTCGTACTGACTGGTGTATCTGGATCAGGTAAATCGTCACTAGCCTTCGATACAATTTATGCTGAAGGCCAACGACGGTATGTTGAGTCTTTATCCGCCTATGCGCGCCAATTTCTCGGTCTTATGGAAAAACCTGATGTTGATTACATTGATGGCCTATCGCCATCAATATCAATTGATCAGAAGGGAGTATCACGTAACCCACGCTCGACTGTCGCAACGGTCACAGAAATTTACGATTATTTACGATTGTTATTTGCTCGAGCCGGAATACCACACTGCCCCAATTGTGGACAGAAAATAGAACGCCAATCGCCTCAACAGATAGTTGATTCAATTCTTACGGAACAAGTCGACACGAGAGCCATGATTTTGGCGCCTGTCGTAAGGCACAGACGCGGTGAGCACGCTCAAATTTTCGAAATGATTCGAAAAGCAGGCTACATACGGGTCCGCGTCGACGGTCAAATTCTCTCAATCGACGATGACATAACACTTAATAGGCAACAACATCACAATATAGAAGTTATCGTAGATCGCATTGTTATCCCTCGACTTGACCATGAAAACGGTGACCATGAACGTGGGCGCATTGCTGACTCTGTCGAGCAGGCTCTACAGCTGGGTGAGGGCATTCTATTTCTCGTCTTGCTTAACGCAACTGGTGAATCAACAGAGGAAAAAACTTTTTCCGAACACTTCGCCTGCACAAAACCTGAATGTGGCGGATATTCCGTTGGCGAAATCGAACCACGTAATTTTTCGTTTAATACTCCGCATGGTGCTTGCCCAGCTTGCACTGGATTAGGCTATCAAATGAAAGTCGACGAAGCTCTAGTTGTGCCCAATAAAAACCTTTCAGTGGCTCAAGGTGGCATTGTCGGACTTAAGGGCTTCACTAAAGCTGCCTCATGGTATCGAAGACGATTACAAGCAGTCGCACGCTCGACTGGTTTTGAATTGGACACCCCACTAAATGAATTAAGCGATCTACAATGGTCTGCTCTCATGAATGGAACCGGCGACACCGCAATCGATGAACTCGAATTTCGATCAAGCTCAGATGCGACATCTGTCAAGAAATTTAGGGTCCGTTGGGAGGGAGTTCTCAATAATCTTCGACGACGACACCGTGAGACTGACAGCGATTGGGTTCGTAATGAAATAGAAAAATATATGGCTCGAATTCAATGCGATAGTTGCAATGGTGCACGACTAAAACCAGAGATACTTTCTGTTTTTATAGATAAACGATCAATAGTAGACGTCACTGAACTTGCAGTTGTGGACGCTCTCGAGTGGATTGAAACACTGCAAAATCAGGAACAGAGCCCCCTAGGTGTCCGTGAATTCGCTATTGGCAGACAAATACTTAAGGAGATCCAAGGGCGACTCACCTTCCTTCGTGACGTGGGCCTTGATTACCTGTCGTTAAACCGATCTGCCGCTACCTTATCTGGCGGAGAAGGTCAACGAATCAGGTTAGCCACTCAAATCGGGTCAGCTTTAATGGGTGTGCTATATGTGTGTGATGAACCAAGTATTGGTCTACACCCCGTTGATAATGAACGTCTTATCTCTACACTCACACGTCTTAGAGATCTGGGGAATACGGTTCTGGTAGTTGAGCACGATGAGGCAATGATGCTTGCCGCTGATCATCTGATTGATATAGGACCGGGCGCCGGAGAGCATGGAGGCAATATCGTTGCGACAGGAACTCCAAGCCAAGTAGCCAAAAATCGTAAATCAACGACAGGAGCATATTTGTCTGGGCGAAAAACGATACCAGTACCCAAGACACGGCGTTCAGGCAATGGCAAGATATTAAGTATCGTTGGAGCGAAAGAGAACAACCTAAAAAATGTAACCGCAAATATTCCATTAGGGACTTTCGTGGCAGTTACTGGGGTATCAGGTTCTGGAAAATCATCACTCATTAACCAAATTCTTGCTCGCCAACTTGCGTATGAGCTTAATGGCGCGAGAAGTGAGAAACCTGGCGATCATGACGAGCTCTTAGGAATTGAAAATCTTGACAAAGTAGTGGTAATCGATCAGTCCCCAATAGGCCGAACTCCTCGGTCTAATCCTGCCACCTACACGCAAGTTTTTACGCTAATTCGAGACTTATTTGCTGGGATGCCTGAAGCCAAAGCACGCGGATATAAACCCGGACGATTTTCATTTAATGTCAAAGGTGGAAGATGTGAATCGTGTCGGGGAGATGGCTATAACTTAATCGAGATGCAGTTTCTTCCTGATGTGACTGTGCCTTGTGAAATATGCCACGGTGCTCGATATAATCGCGAAGCTTTGGAGATTCTCTTTCGAGGAAAAAATATCGCCGACGTCTTAGGAATGACTGTGACGGAAGCTATAGATTTCTTCGAAGCATTTCCCAAGCCACGGCGAAAACTTGATACCATTCGCGACGTTGGTTTGGGATATATCCGCCTTGGCCAGCCGGCAACCACACTTTCTGGGGGGGAAGCGCAGAGAATCAAGCTTGCAACAGAGCTGTCAAGACGTGCAACAGGATCAACTTTATACATTCTTGACGAACCCACCACTGGGCTCTCTTTCTCTGACGTTGATTCACTACTGCAGGTACTCCAAAGACTAGTTGATGCGGGCAATACCGTCGTGGTAATTGAACACCATTTGGATGTGATTAAAAACGCGGATTGGATCATTGATCTGGGACCCCATGGCGGAGAAAAAGGTGGCCGAATTCTTGCTGAAGGAACACCAGAACAAATTGCAAAGAGTAAAAAATCGATAACAGGTAAGTATCTTAGACCAAATCCCAAAAGCTCTAGAAAAAAAAATCCCGGAGTTAATCAACTCTAGTTGATCGGAAGCCTGTATGTGAGACCATGCCTACAGGTGAAAGGAGCACATTATTTCTGATAATAATTACACCTACTTAGATTTACATGTCCATTCGGTCGACGGATCTGACGATGCTGGAGCCCATGTTGAAGGTTACCTCAAATGGATGTCATCTCGACGAAAAAAAGGATTCCAAATTGACGGATTCGTCCTCACTGAACATCGAAATTACAACCAATCTCTAAATTATGACGAACTCGCTTCCCGCTATAACGCAATAGTTTTACGTGGAATTGAGGTAGAGACAGATATAGGTCATGTTCTTGTTTATGGGGCGGGACCTGCTTTTTTCGAGACTTTTGATCTTTCGGATATTTCTCTGCCATATGAAGATGTTTTCCGAGTAGCATGGGACAGCGGTGGAATTGCTGTAGGTGCTCATGCTGGCCGACCTAGAATCGGTGCGCTCGAACACGTTGATGAACGAAACGTAGCCCTCAGCGGAGTGAGTATCCTAGAGACGCTCAATGGAGGTAGCAATGATTTTGAAAACGCGCGAGCACATGAACTCGCGTCAAACAAAAATATACGTGAAGTCGGAGGATCTGATTCTCACTTCGTATCAACTCTGGGAGCATGTTTGACGCGTTTTCAAGGCGAAGTGAGTAACATCTCTGAGCTCGTGGGAATTTTACGAAGTTCGAGCTCGCAATTTATACCGTTGAAACTGGAGGAAACACTACCCGGTGCAGACATTCCTGAATCAAGACCTTCATCAGAACAGCTAATACCCCACACTAGCGGACAAGGCGAACTAGGCGGAGAAGAACTTGAATACGACCGTAGTGTTGTAGGCAAGGAAATATTTGGTGGAAAACTTGAAGTCACATCAGATGCAATTACTAAGTATTGTGACGCGATCGATGAAACAAATCCAATCTATGTAGATAGCGACTTTGCTAAAACCGGCCCCTATGCCGGAATTATTGCGCCACCCGGAATTTTACAGACGGCACAAGTAGAATCTCCACCCGATCCAAACGTAAAATTTGGAACTACACAATTTATGGCGGGCTCGCATCAGGAATACCTGTTGCCAATTCGGCCGGGAGACACTCTCGACGCGTACGTTAAGGTCAAGGAAGTCTACGAAAAAACAGGGCGTAGTGGTCGGATGGTTTTTATAGTGCGGCAAACTAGATGGGCCAACCAATTTGGCGAAAATGTCGCGCTACTGGAGACTTCCATGGTGATTCGACAAATTCAGTAACGAAGATGGGTGAATAAAATGACAGACACAGCTACAAACGCTCAGAGATACTTTGAAGAAGTTGAAATTGGTGAGGAATACATCCAAACACAGGTCCCAAGTCGAGAAAATGTTCTTGAATTTTTAAGTACGTGGTCTGATCCTGGAGACGAAATTCGTGGTCGATTCACTGATCAGGCAGGCGCTAACAAGGATGGGCTGCAAAAGCCAATTGTGCCCGGCAATATGTCTGCGTCAATGATTACTCGATTGGTAACCGACTGGGCCGGTCCATTGGGACGAATAGTCAGCCTTGATATTTCATTTAGACGCCCAGTACAACATGATGACCAGCTCAAATGCTTGGCTCTTGTAACCGAAAGAGGTGATGATCTTGCCGAGGCCGGTGGTCCGGCAATTGTAAGTATTGATGTCTCTTTCGAAAACGAACGAAGTGAAAAGCCTGTTCAAGGTACTGCACAAGTAGAGTTACCCCGACGTGACGCCGAATAATTCTAAAAACCGATTCGAACCCTCTGACTCGTCTTTTTCACAATGGTTGGTTAGTGAAGCGCACGTCCGTGAACCACGACGGATAGTTAGAACTGATGAAACTACCATCCTCGTCTCCAAGGTTGAGTCTGGATTTGCTGCGGAGCTGCACAACACTCTCGACTTGTTAGGATTTGTGAGTGACGATGATTTTAAACTACAGATTAAAGACCGTATGTGGGATGCGTATCCTGCAAACATGAGCCGAGTTGAAGCTTGGCGACAGAGTGTGAAGGATATCCTTCTTGAGTCAGGCAAAAAATCTTCAGTCCCTGCGGTTAGGTTGAATGAAATACAAATCGGTGTCGACTCCGTAGCCGCCTTACTCGACGCAACACTATGGACCAACCCAGTTCTGGCAGACCGTTCCTATCAACCGGCTGCCGGGGAATCAAAGGCTTATCTTGAAAACCTAGAAGTTCTAACTGATGGATCCGATATCTTCACTCGTTTCTATGGAGACTACGCAGGAAAATCCGTACTGAATCACTGCCCGGGCGCATTGTTTGCGAGAAAGTTACTATCCACAGGATGGGAAATCTGCTCGGGGGTAGATACGCCCAAACCTAATAATTAAACAGAAATTCCACAACTGCGTATCGTTTCAGCTTTCCTGATGCTGTCCTCGGAAGTGGATCTGAAGAAATCAACCAAATCCTAGGCACCTTATAACCGGCAATATGATCGCGGACATAGCTTGTGAGCTCTTCCTCGACGATCGTCGAATTGGCTTCCACCACAACGACGGATGCGATTTTTTTACCCCACTCAGCATCATCTAATCCCACAACAGCTGCTTCGAGCACACCTGGATAACTTTCCACAATTTGCTCGACTTCAGTTGGATGAACATTCTCTCCACCCGTTACTATTAGATCGTCAGATCGTCCTTGGATAGTGAGAAATTCCATGTCATCACGAATTGCTAAATCTCCTGTATGTAGCCATCCTTTTTTAATCTTGTCACTGACAGCAGTGTTTTCCTGTAGGTAACCTGACGTTACCGTGGCACCTTTGACAAGAATTTGACCGGCTTCTCCGAGAGTTGGTTCAGCTCCATCACCGCGATCTAGACGCACAGTAGCGGCCAAAAGAGGTAATCCAGCGCTGCCAGCTCGCTCAAAAGCACTAGAAATCGGAACGGTAGCCACCTGAGACGTGACCTCTGTTAGGCCATAGGTCTGTAAAAGTGGTAAACCTTGTAACTGACCCCGCCTGATAAGTTCCGGTGTTGCGGGACCACCTCCCAGCAGTACGGCTCTAATGGTGTTCGGGTATTTTAGCTTTGTCGGTTGTGTCGATAAAATTCTTTCAAGCATTGTAGGCACCACAGATAAGAGAGTTACGTCTCCTGAATTGAGAGCAATATTCACCAGATTTTCGTTGAAATTTTCATGAATAACGACCGATGTCCCGTAAATAGCAGATCTCACCAGTATCGAAAGACCTCCCACGTGAAACAGTGGCATGCACGCGAGCCATCTATCATTATCGTTTACACCAATATTGGCTTCAGACGCAACGGCACTCCAGTAGAAGTTTCGGTGACTCAACACCGTTGCTTTCGGGTTTCCTGTTGTCCCCGATGTGAACACGATTGCTAACGGATCAGTAGGTAGTAGTTCAGCTCTCGACCCTGATACTGGAGAGGAAGACTTGTCCCGCAACTCGGATATCTGAATCAGTTCTACTTCGCATATCGCTGCTAGTTGCTCTGCAACAACTTTATTACTCTCATCAAATAACAAGTATTCAACCTCAGCATGCCGCAGTTGCCATATCAATTCATTGACTGTCAGTCGTGTATTTAGTGGTAAAAGTGGTCGTAATATCCTGATAGTTGAATGAAGAGCTATCACGAAATCAACACCATTTTTTGTTAGGCTTGCGATTGGCCTTGAGTTCTTTTTGATAAGAGAAAGTAGTCGTCCTGCGGCGTGAGAAACTTCAATTTCGAGTTGCTTGTAGCTCAAGGATTCAATTGAAGAACTAACTGCCGAAACCTCTGAATGAGTCTCGGATCGTAGAGCAATCCAATCTGGTAAAACTATGCCTCGTACGAGATTATCCATATATTATTTCTTGCCATGAAGCTGTTGCTACCATCTCTAACATATCAATGTCAGGTGATATGCCGAGCCCAGGTCCCTTAGGAATCTGAATTTCTCCTTTTACCGGAATAGGAGTCACGGCAACATCATCAAGCATCTGTTTCCCAGTGCTCAAACCATGAGCAGCCTGCCATGGCAATGATGCTGCTGCATGGATTGCCATTGAAACACCAATTGCCGAATCAAATGTTGTCGTTACGTAACTCTCAATCTCGTATGTACTTGCCCACTCCGCCAAACCAATCGTTTCACGAATACCGCCGATTAGCATCGGTTTCAATACCAATATATCAACCGCTTGAGTTCTCACGATCTGATTAGTTTTCTCAGGATTTTTATAAATAGCCTCGTCCGCAGCGATAGGGATTGAGCTGGCGGTATGCACCTTCGCAAGACTTTCTAAATCATCCGGATCGGTTGGCTGCTCTATTAACTCGATATCATACGGAAGGAGTTTCTTGACCGCAGTTTTGGCTGTCTCCAAAGACCAAGCACCGTTTACATCTAATCGCAATTTTATATCGGGCCAGAGGATTCTTACCTGACGAATTGTCTCAATGTCCTCGTCCAGCGACTTCAAGCCAATCTTAAGTTTCAAAGTCGAATACCCCGAACTGACCAAATCGCCTGCCTGCGTGAGCGTCTGACCCAAAGTCGAATTAGCTAATAATCCATTTGTGATGACAGCAGAACGAGAGCCTGCTGATGTCTCTACATGCAGCGCCAAATTAAATTTGCGAGCCTCGGCATCCAGGAGCGCCATTTTGCATGCATTCCATGCTAACAATGAACCTTTTCTCGAGAAATCAAACATATCCAATCCAAATTTTTTGCTCGATATACCCTCAAACTGCCTAGCCACGTCGGCAAGGGCAGCACCTCCCGTGTATTCGGGCATTGGATTAACTTCACCAAATCCTTCGAAGCCCTCAGAATCAGAAATACTTACTAAAATACCTGCGCGCGACTTTATAACTCCCCATGAGCTCTCAAATGACTCGGACAGATGCAACTCAAATGGACGCCATCGGAGTTTCCTGACTCGGATTCGTTTCACATGCAAATCCCAAACGAGAGCAGAAGTCCGAGCCCCAAATGCAAACGCGCGGTCGCACGTAATGCTGCGTTAAACGTCGGTCCAGGATCATCACGTAAGACTGTACGCACCGGTGAAAGAATTAGTGGGAAAGAAAGCCATACTACAAGTAACCACCAGCTCAGATCTGCAAAAAATATAGGAAGTATCGTTGGAATCAAATAGGCAATCAACAACATAATTAGGTACAGGTAACGACTCGCCTTTGAACCTAAGATGACAGCCAATGTTCGTTTACCCACCGCTCTATCTAACGCTAAATCCCTGACATTATTAACAACCAGTATGGCTGTAACAGTCATTCCTACGGGCATAGACAGTAAAATTATTTCACTATTGACAGAACCTGTCTGGACAAAAAAAGTACCCGATACTGCGATAACACCAAAAAATGTAAATACAAACACTTCACCCAAACCACGATACCCGTACGGCCATGGGCCACCCACATAAGTAACCCCAGCAATAATCCCAGCCAGCCCTATCACTAAGACGATCCATCCCGCCGTGACTATCAGATATACTCCCGGGATTACTGCCAAAATGAAGGTAAATATCACCGCGCGAAATAATTGTTTTTCAGTGAGTAAGCCACTCGCGGCAGCACGGATCGGGCCTAATCTTTCTGGTCCGTCCGCACCTCGCCTATAATCTGAAAGATCATTTGCAAAATTTGCTGCAATTTGGAGAAGTAAAGCTCCAAGCAACGCCGCCAGCGCAGGTAGCAGGTTGAATTCATATTCGCCTAACCCAAAAGCTGCGGCCCAGCCCACAATAACCGGGCTCAGAGCCGCCGTGAGCGTTTGAGGTCGTGCAGCAAGTAAGTAAGCTCGAGCACCGCCCTGACGCAAAGGCTCTCTACTCTGTTTAGAATCAATACTCATAAATCATTGACTACTTCGCATATTCAGCCATGAAATGGAAGCCTTGTAAACTTCTTAAAATCAGGCTTCCGCTTTGATTCAAGAAATGCGTTTCGCCCCTCTTTTGCTTCATCGCTGGTGTAATACATCATCGTGAGATCTCCGGCTAGAATCTGGAGCCCCGTAACACCATCAGTGTCAGCATGAAATGCATTTTTCAGAAAACGGATAGCGGTCGGGGATTTCTCATTAATCTCACGCGCCCAATTCACTCCTTCTTCTTCCAGTTGTTCTAATGGCACAACGGTATTCACAAGTCCCATTTCCAAGGCTTCTTGGGCATCATATTGCCTGCACAAAAACCATATTTCTTTGGCTTTTTTCGTTCCGACTTCGCGAGCAAGTAAACTCGAGCCATAGCCTGCATCGAACGATCCAACTCTGGGTCCGGTCTGGCCGAAACGAGCATTTTCAGCGGCTATCGTCATATCACATACTACGTGCAATACATGGCCGCCCCCTATTGCATATCCGGCGACTAATGCAATCACTGGTTTTGGCATTTCGCGAATAAATCGCTGCAGTGGCAAAACATTCAATCGAGGTCCTTTTTCATCCTCATAGCCCGCATGACCACGTACTCGTTGATCACCACCGGCACAAAAGGATCGACCACCCGCCCCTGTAAATAGCACAACGCCAACTTCATCATCCTTCGCAGCATCAAAAAAAGCTTCGCTAAGCTCATCAAGAGTCTGCGGTCGAAATGAATTGTGTATCTCAGGTCTATTAATTGTGATACGTGCTATTCCTTCAGCCTTGTC
The DNA here is from genome assembly GCA_963694535.1 of Dehalococcoidia bacterium. GTDB lineage: Bacteria > Chloroflexota > Dehalococcoidia > UBA2979 > UBA2979 > UBA2979. Next base: position 6,140 of record CAVODE010000014.1, on the reverse strand, counting down.
ATAAAGGATGTCCTCGTATTCTTTTACTGGCTCCCAGTTAACGCTACTCATTATTCCTCCAGTTCAATTCAGTGTGTTCACTTCTTTTACAGGTCTCCACGGTGCTGCAATAAAAAATCTTTGATTATTTTGTGAACTTGTTCCGGCTTTTCGATATGTGCCGCATGGCCCGCGTCAGCAATGAGTTCAATTTCACTGTCTGAAATTCGTTCACTCATTTCTCTAGCTATCCGACTATATTTATCATCTAGGCTACCCGCGATCAACAACACGGGCACCTCAATGCTTTTAAGGTCTTCTCCTAGCCAGGATTGAGCCCCAGTTCCCATCCCCCGCAAAGAGTTCGCAAGCCCAATTTCACGCTGTGCCATTCGCTGAGCACGAAGAGCCGTCTGTGAAGATTCTGATAAATTAATCTCTTGTGACTTCCATAATGACATCGATTCCCAATAACCAACAAATGCCTCAATACCATCTTCAATAATCAACTGCGCCAAGCTTTCATCTGACTTTCTTCGTAACTTTCTCTCTTCGCAAGTTGGAATGCCAGGGCTCGCACCTTCAAGAATCAGTCCAGAGACAATGTCTGGATGCCGCTTCCACACCTGTAATGCTGTTCGCCCGCCCAAGGAGTATCCAAGCCATACTGCCTTTTCGATTCCTATCGAACGTACAGCTGAGACAAGGTCATCAACTGCATTATCCATACGGTAGTGATCGATCTCTGGTGGAGACCCCGATCGACTATGCCCGATAAGATCGAACGAAAACGTACAAAAGCTATCCTGAAGTTCACGAACCAGATCCAGCCATGTTGTTCTCGAACCCGTAAATCCATGAAGCATTACCACTGGAGGACCAAATCCGTAGCGATCGTAATAAAGAGCTAGTCCGTTAATCTCTGCATATGTCATAACTAAATATTAAATGCTCCAACCATTATTTATTCCTGATCCACCACGGAGACTATGTCCACAGCCCCTTGCCAATATTGCCTGTGCATTGCCAAGTTCTCAGATCTGTCCGTCTTAATTTCAAGAACGGCGAACCCTGGTTCCTCCAGCAGTTGAAGAAGTGTTTCGTGGATGTTTTCATCTACTTCTAACGCTTTATATTTTCCGCGAAATGCCTCTACCAAGCTATCTAGGTTTAAATCATGTGGTGCACCCCACCACTCTTCAAAATCGTTACTTGTTATCAATGACTGCTGCGGTAAAAATGAGAAAATTCCTCCACCAGAATTGTTAATAAGGATGATTTTCAAATTAAGGTTATAGCGAGACGCAGCCCACATCCCATTCGTATCATGAATGAATGAAAGATCGCCGACAACCAGGAATGTAGTAGTGCCGGTGGCGGCAGTGCCCGCCGCTGCAGACACTACACCATCAATTCCACTCACTCCTCGAGTTCCATAAATTCTGCTAGCTATATTGTTGGTTGAAATAAAAGAATCTGCATCTCGAACTGGCATACTATTTCCAAGTACCAGAGCAATTTCCTTGTCTAAGCCTTCGCTCAGGGCGACAAATATACTTCCTTCGAAGCGATTGCCGAAATCTTCAGAAAATCGATTCGAATACTCTTGAATACGCGCATTGTTATGACACCAATCATGTAAATAATCTGTTGTGACTTTGTTGGCGGCGGGCAGCTTATATCTCACGGCGTCACTAAACAGTTTTGGGGTACACCGATATATTTCAGCCGTTCCACCCTCATCTCGATAGCCTGCATAAGCTGGAGATGCCTCATCAATTACTATCTGGTCGGCATCAGAATTTACCAGCCACTCATTCAAATTTTTTGATGTCGGCATTGCCCCAAATCTAATCACAATCTCAGGCTTCATCTGCTCCGCGAACTTCGGCACGCGGAGTAACGTATCTGCCGTTGTTATCAGATTGCCGAAGTCATATGGTCCCCATCGTAGATTGCTCATCGGATCGGCTATGATAGGCCAGTTTAACAATCGTGATAGTTCAAAAATTCCTACCGATGACAAGTCTGCTGTCTCAGGTCCACAAAGTATGATGCCTCGTTCATTACTACGAAGACGGTCAACAATGAGTTTAATTTGATAGTCGTCTGGCTGTATCTGTGACGCTTCCACAAATTTAAAATCTACTATTGCTGACGAACCCGAGTCCAATACAGCGCCAGAAATTAAAGGCTCGCGAAACGGTATGTTGATATGCACTGGACCACTAGGTGAATCAATCGCCACTCTGACGGAACGGCGAGCAGCTGCGGTTGAAAATTTGGTTACCTCTCTCCATACTGACGCGTCAACCGTAGGTAATTCCACATTCCATTTTACGTGATCTCCGAATATACCTGTCTGCTTAGCGGTTTGGTTTGCGCCGACCTCTTGTAACTCTGTCGGTCTATCAGCTGTTAAAAAAATCAGCGGGACTCTAGAAATTCGCGCCTCCATGGCTGCGGGCAGTAAATTAGCAACAGCACTACCCGAGGTCACACATACTGCAACCGGGCGCTTAGTGGTGCGAGCAATTCCTAGAGCAAAGTAACCAGCTGATCGCTCGTCGATGTGTCGCCATAGCTTCAACTGCTCCTCCTGACCTCGTAATTTCCTATTCGCGTTAAGCAGGCCAACCGTAACAGGAGTGTTGCGGCTACCAGGGCAAACAACAAAATCACGCACCCCACCTTTGATTAACTCTTCAATAAAAGCATCAATCATTCTCTCATGCGGCAAAATTGATCGATCGACGTTCATCTTGAGCGCCCCCCCAAAGCATCGCTGAGCGGCTTAAATTTTAGGTTTACCTCTTGTAGTTCAATTTCGGGCTTCGACTGGCCCACAATACCGTTCCCTGCAAATAGCCAAGCTTTACCCCCCTCTACAAGAGCAGAGCGAAGCGCTACCGCGAATTCTCCTTCACCTTGGGCATCCATCCACCCTATTGGTGCCGCATACCACCCACGATCGAACTCTTCGTGTTCTCCAATAACATTCCATGCAATTTCTCTCGGTGCACCGCACACAGCCGGTGTTGGATGAAGCACCTCAACTAACTTCAATAAGTTAGATTCAACCCGGGCTTGAGCCGTAATTCCTGTCGATAGATGTTGAATATTGTTCAAACGCCGAAGTCGAGTCGGCTCCACTAACACAGAATTCGTAATTGGTTTTAAACGATTCGAAATTTCCGCGATGACTTCATCGTGTTCAGCAATATCTTTGTGGGAACGCGTCAATGCCAGTGCGTTCTCTGTGTCCGTCGATCTGTCCGTCCCACGACCTATCGAGCCCGCCAAGGCTAATGATTTAACATTATCTTCATTAAGAGAAACAAGTAATTCAGGTGTGGCGCCTACAAACGAAATTACTCCTTCCTCACCTTTAGGAACTGAAAAACAAAACAGGAAACATTCAGGATATGACCTACGTAGTGACCCTAGAACCGACGCTATTTTAAATTGTCCTGTTAGCACCTTTCGCGCAGCCAATACAGCCTTTCTATATTGATTTTTACGAACTTCTTTTGAAATAGTCTTAACAGAACTTCTCCATGCGTCTTCATCTACGTCAGTATTGACCAACGTCATTGATTTGGGTTTATCGCAGCAGTCCGAGCCTTCGAATGTTTCCAATTGAGCGAGAATCGTGATTGCCTCAAGAGATGACACCCCGGGAGACACTGTCAGAAACGTAACCGTTTCATCTGACTCTTTGTTTAGTAGACGTTTTGTCAAAAGAATCTTCGGAAGAATCATATGGCCGTATCCGAAATTCTCCCAAATCTCATCGGGTTCAGTATTCTTATTAAACCTAAAACCACCTAAAACAGTAGGTTCCGTTATGGTCGAGATTTCTTGGGCGGGTCTAACGACGGTACCTGAAAGTGACTGCTGCACCCGATGGTGTAATGATGATATTTCTTCCCCGTTATCGAGCTCAAATATTTTACTGATACCTATCCCACACAGGGCAAATTGCTCACTCGTTTTTTCAAAATATGAAAGATGGCTATTAAACAAATCTTTTGTCTGTAAAAGGGTCTCAATCTTGAATGCTGTGGGCATAACATATTGACGAAAACAGTCTTCAGGAGCCGATGAATTTATAACATCAGAAAAATTCACAGTTATCACACTCATTCATGAAAAACTCTATTTGGTCTAAAAGTCAACAACATATTAAAGTCTACCTCAGCAAGGCTTGTAGCTCTCATCATCTCTATTACACTGCCCTCATACAAATAAAATTAAGGATAAAATATTGAGTTCAGAATACTCGCCGCCAAGCCAAATCGAGGATATTAACGGACTCAAGGGGGTGAATTCAACGGTTATTGAAAACCGACTTCGCCAGTATGAACAGTTAGGTATCCATCGAACTGGACTGCCCGGAGATGATGCCACTACTGAATGGCTTGCCTCAGAGCTCTCTAACTTGGGTGTCGAGCCAATAGTTCAATCCTATACATTCCCACGATTTGAATATAAAACAGCAAAATTACGTGCCGATGATATTCACGTCACAGGCATACCAATGTTTGATGGTGGCGTAACCGGCCCGACGGGAGTCGAGGGAGAACTTGCGGATGATTCCGAAGAAGACCTCTTCGGAAAAATAGTTATAGCAAATTCAGCTATTCGCAAGGATATGCGTTGGATGGATCCGCATGCCAAAGGACATTATGAGAGTATCGCCCAAAGAGGTGCCGTTGGCGTCATTGTTCCGACAGGGGATCCTGAGGGGGAAATTGTATTACGAAATGCTGAATCGATTCGCGATCCATTCCAGCTGCCGATCCTCCAAGTCGAACCTAGCCACGTCAAGCGATTACGATCGCAACTTATCATTGGTGGATCAGCAATACTAACAATTGATGGGCATCGACTCTCGTCGACCGCAACAAATGTTTTAGCAAACCTAAAATCTGCTGATAATGGCGACAGGCCAGGAATCGGCGTAATGACACCAAAATCTGGCTGGTTTACCTGTGCGGCAGAGCGCGGTGGAGGGCTCGCGGCTTGGCTTGCAATTGCAGAAGCTATGAATGAATGGAGTGAACGTCCGTCTTCCTTCCATTTTACAGCCACTGGGGGACATGAGCTCGGACACCAAGGCCTTATCCACCACCTAAAGACTTCCAAGTCAGACGAAAATGGCATGAGCCATCCGGCCCATACTTGGCTTCACTTAGGAGCATCAATAGGGGCAAAGCATGTCGACGCAATGAGAGGTCCAAATGTGATAGAAGGAAAGAAGCGGGGAGCTCGACTCAGCGCAAGCTCTCAATCGCTTATGACTCTGGCCGAGTCTGCTATGAATGAAGCCGCCATTAATCCCTTCGAATATTTTCCTGAACCTGTGGGAACACAGGTCGGAGGGGAAGCTAGAGATATTGCATCTCGTGGTGGAAAGTTTATTTCATTTCGAGGCGGACACCACTATTTTCACTCACCACAAGATACAGTTGACATCGCGGTGGATGCCGAAAAAATCTCGCGCTGGGCTATAGCTGCTATTAAGGTGGCATCTCGGCTGGCTGAGCAGATGAAGAATTAGGAGGAAATAAATGTCGACAATAAATTCAATTAACGGGCCAATCTCAATTAGTGACTTGGGTTGGACGCTGTCCCACGAACATTTAACAAACGGGACATCAGGAATGCAAGACTTGCCAGGTATATGCGACACCCCAGAGCGTAAGCAAGAAATCATAGATAGATGCATCGAAGCACTTAAACGTGCTAAAGCCAGTGGTGTTAATTCACTGATAGATCTCACCCCCTTCGACTTAGGCAGACAGGCGTGGCTTTTTGAATCGGTTGCGGAACAGTACGATGAATATGGCGTGAATATCATTTGTGCAACTGGAGTGTATCGCTGGATTCCGTCAATTTTCTTCGCTTGGGACATCGATGAAATTGCATCATACTTTTCCAGAGAACTCACGGAAGGAATTGCAGGCTCGAGTATTAAGGCTGGAATTATAAAATTGGCTTGGGATTTTGAGGCTCGATTAGACGAGGGACCTGGATCACCACGCATGCAATTGGAAAAAACAGCACGTGCAGCGGCTCGAGCTGCACGCGCAACTGGATCGCCAATTTCATGTCATACACGGGCAGCCGACAAACTTGGTTTGCCGTTACTCGATATT
>CAVODE010000013.1:0-27044 GCA_963694535.1 Dehalococcoidia bacterium | reverse complement strand
TTCGGTGCCCAGACAACTTTGTCCTCATCGAAGGAATTCTGAATAATATCACCTGGCAGATCAAGGTATGCAGGTCCAGGGGTACCATGAGTAGCCTTTTTTATTGCCTCGGCAATATAGATTGGCAGTCTATACGGATCCTCGACACGCTCAGCAAACTTAGAGTATGGGCGCATCGCTGTAAGTTGGTCTGTTTCCTGGAAAAAACCCTGCATATGGCCAGAGCGCTCATATGAACCTCCTAGAAGCAACATAGGCCACCGATTTGACCAGGCATTTGCATAGGCGCCTGCGGCGTTCAGTACACCGGGGCCCGAAACTGCCAGAGCGACTCCGACATTCCCGCTGAGATACGAAACAGCCTGCGCGGCATAGGTAGCAGGCATCTCATGCCGCATCCCATGGTAAGTAATTCCTTCTTTCATCATTGCCCCAGCAATGCCTCCTACAGGAATTCCTACTACACCAAATCCGTGCTCAACTCCCTGAGTTTTAAGCGCCTTGGCTATAATTTGCTCTCCGGTCAGCTCTCCCATAATTCTTGGTCCTTTCTTATGAAAAAATAGTAATTAACGTCCACTGGTAAATTCGTGATCTACCCGCCTGTGGATGGTACATGGTAACTGGTATTTTGGGTTGAATCACGAAGTATCATTTTTTGATTGAAATCGAGCGCATACCGTCGGATTTTTCGAGGTGGTGCTACTAAGATTGTCTCACTTCTATACCAGTTCGACGCTCTTGTACCAAAAAAGATGCTGTCTGATCTAATTTACCGTACCCATCATTAATTCCCTCAGTTGCCTCTTGCTCCGCAGCGGCACAAAAACGTGCTGGGACATCAACATCTCGGGCCAAATCTAGCGCAAGTCTCAAGTCCTTTCGAGCAAGCTCCAAGGCAAATTGCACGTCATCGAACTTGCCCGGAAGTACGATATTTGGAACTGCAAAATGTACAGCACCACCTCGCCCAAAAGCTCCACCTTGAATCGCCTCAAGTAATGAAGCAGCGTTTACTCCCGCTTTGACTCCAAGACTCATAGCTTCCGCCAGCACCATACCACTCGTAATCGAAACTAAGTTATGGGATAGCTTCGCTATATTTCCTGACCCAATAGGACCTAGATAAAGAACCCTACTAGGATCCCCAAATGTCGCTAACACATCCTTTACTAATTCGAATTTCCCCGCGCTTCCACCTACTAATACTGCTAGGGTTCCATCTTTAGCTCCAGTCGTGCCTCCACTCACTGGAGCATCCAACATCGCCACCGATAGTTTTTCAAAGTCGTTATGCAGTTTTTTAGATACGGTTGGCGAGTTGGTTGATAAATCCACGTAGGTTGTATCTGGTTTGATACCCTCAGCTAAACCTTTTTCGCCAAATGCAACTGCCTCAACTTCATTTGGTCCAGGTAAAGAAGTAAAGATTAATTGCGACTGTTGAGCTAACTCAGCTGGATTAACAGCCCATTCAGCACCTAATTCCAAATGTTCTTCAGCCGCTGATTCATCAAGATCGTGCACGATTACTTCGTAGCCAGCTTGAATAATATGCCTTGCCATGTGGCGCCCCATATTACCCAAACCAATAAAACCTATTTTCATACTGTTACCTTTCGTTCACTGAGCACTAGAATTCTATTATGACATCGACAAATCAGATCATGCATCAAGTTCGTGCTTTACCTAAATCGCCTGGCGTGTACATCATGCACAATGATAAAGACACAATCATATACATTGGGAAAGCAAATCAATTGCAAACAAGAGTGAGGTCATACTTCGGATCTGGACGATCACTAGAACCGAAAGTACGTGCCTTGGCAGCGGATGTTGTTCGAATAGAGCATATCGTGACTCGAAGCGAGTCCGAGGCGCTCAACCTAGAAGCTACTCTTATCAAGAAACATCGTCCTCACTACAATGTTCGCTTGAAGGATGATAAACATTACCCATATTTAAAAATTGATACTCAGTCACCTTGGCCAAGAGTTCAAATTGCTCGCAAAGTTGATGATGACGGAGCTAAATATTTTGGTCCATATGCATCGGCTGGTTCTGTCAGACAGGCACTAGATGTAACTAAAAAGCTATTCCCCTGGCGTTCGTGCTCAAAGGAGATCACGGGCACAGATCCTAGGCCTTGTCTAGATTATTTCATTAAACGCTGCATAGCACCCTGTACGTCCTACTGTTCGCCAAAAGAATACGAAGATGTTATTCAAAATACTATTTTGTTTCTTGAGGGGAAGTCAGACCAAGTCAAACAACACGTTGAGGATGAAATGCTCAACGCATCAGAAAAGCTGGACTTCGAGCGAGCAGCGAATCTTCGAGATCAACTTCAATCAATTAAAAATGTAGTCGACAATAAAAAAACTACTTTAACGCAATCAATGGATGCAGATGTCTTCGCTCTTGCTCGAGATTCTGATGAAGCCTGTATCCAAGCATTCTTTGTCAGAGGGTTGTCGGTAGCCGACACGGATTCGTTTATCATCGATGGCACCACAGGCAACAGCGATGCTCATGTTATGAGTGCATTCCTGAGTCAATACTATGAGTCAGCGACATACATCCCAAGACGCATCCTGTTGAATGTTAAGACCGATGAAAAAGAACAAATCGAGATAATGCTGAGTGCTAGACGTACATATCAGGTACGTATCCTCATCCCTGAGCGCGGTGAAAAAAAATCCCTTGTTAAGTTAACGGAAAAAAATGCGTGGGAGTCTCTTCATATGTACCATGCTCAGTGGATTGCCAATGAAGACAAAACTAGCAAAGCACTTATCATGATCCAGCAACAATTAGGGCTTACTGAGTCCCCAAATCGCATCGAATGTTACGACATTTCGACCAACCAAGGAGTCGATACAGTTGCATCTATGGTCGTATTCAAAAATGGTCAGCCTGCCACCTCTGAATACCGTCGCTTTAAAATTAAAACAGTGATCGGACAGGATGATTTTGCGTCTATGCGCGAGGTTCTCAACAGGCGATTCAAACACCTAAAACAAGATGACAGTCTTCCGTCGACCTTGGTAAAAGAAACTGATACAGCCAAGGCTCCATCCGCATGGGATGAAATTCCTGATTTGGTGATAATCGATGGTGGGAAAGGCCAACTATCCGTGGCTATCGATGTACTACGCGATCTTGGGCGAGCTGAGATTCCTTTGTGTGGATTAGCAAAACGAGAAGAAGAACTTTTTGTAAAAGATTTCTCTGAACCTATTTTGCTTCCTCGGGATTCTGAGGCCCTTTATTTAGTCCAAAGGATTCGCGATGAAGCTCATCGTTTTGCGATCACCTATCACCGCAGATTACGGCGTAAACACTCGGTTAAATCAATCCTCGATACCATTCCAGGTGTCGGCCCAAAACGCAAGAAGGCCTTAGTTCGTAAATTTGGCAATGTAAAAACGATCAAAGAGGCTACAGTTGAGGATATTGCCGCGACTGTTGGATTCACTGAAAAGTTGGCTAGACTGATTAAACAATCAATTTGAATTCAGTTTGAATAACTATTGGATTTTGCAATACCAGCCAGCAAATCCCAAGTTCTCTCTATCGATTTGCTTGGGTTCGACCCGACGGAATAAGGCATCGCCACCAAATCTGTCACGCCTGCCGCCGAATATTCATCCAACTGCAGAGCGACATCTTTCTCGGATCCGGTTATCGCCATTTCAGCAGGTCCCTCGGCCTCACCTCGGTCCAGAATTCGTCGATAATTTTCAAGTCTGCCATAGACTTCAAATTGCTGTCCAGCGGCCTGTCTACCAGCCTGTTCGTCGTCATCGACAGCGACCGGCACGCCTACGACTATTCTTGGGCTCGGGCGACCAGCTTTAGATGCAGCCTCCTGAATTGCTGGAACGAGATAACTTCGCAGCGCAGTAAGTCCGGCCATCCACGTCACGGTACCATCAGCGATTGCGCCTGCCGTGTGAAGCATTCGTGGAGCTAGAGCCGAAACTAGAATCGGAAAAGGAGTGGATCCTGCAAGCTGGAACCCCGCAGTCATACTGGTGTAATACTCGCCTTCAAAACTAACCTTCCCATCTGTTGTCAAAGCACGAAGAATCTGTACATACTCCCTTATGTGCAGTGCCGGTCGGTCATATTTCAAACCAAGTCCCTCGGTATTAGGTTTATGAGACGGGCCAATACCAAGAAGAAGACGACCACTAGTGGCCGCATTTACGGTGACAGCCTGTTGTGCCAGAACGTTCGGATGCCTGGTATACGTAGGAATTACACCTGTTCCAAGTTCAATTTTATTAGTGTCTCGGCCCGCAAGTGCTAGGGTCGTAAGGACATCAGTTTCACCCGTCTGAGCCATCCAGTAACTATCGAAACCTAACTCCTCCGCGGTGATAACCTCACGTACTTGCTCCCCCAACGTAAGACCAGTAGCAAGCGCGCCAGTAAATATTCCGATCTTCATTTATATCTCCTTCTCAATCGTGTTTGATTGTAATACTCGTTAACTGAATCAGTATAGGTAAGAGTGCGGTATATGAATTCTATAACTATGTCTAATATTTTGGTCAAAGATTTAGATGACTAATTCCAAAAAATGATAAATTAGCGACCTTATCATACCAAATACACGATAGACATTATCCTCTAACGAATGAAATATGGACTGATATACGTCATCATTCTGCTTTTACTATCGGGTTGTATCACAAACCTAACTACGGATAGACCGTCGGACCGCCAGATTCAACCAAAAGCTATTAATTCCCTCGAGAATAAGCCTCTCGAGATTTCTATGACTCCTACAATGCTAGCTAGCCAAAAATTAGAGGTCAATTCAGAAGTCACGACTACTGAATTTATTTTTCCGGCAACTCCCATCGACTGCAATCCAATTGGATGGTGGAGGGCAAATCTCATCTATGGCGACTCTAATTATGACAAAACAGTTTTAAAAATGGAATTTCGAGATGGATTTGTGGGGGAGTTAATAAACGGGATCGTAACCAAAGAAAGTTCTGGGTACTTAAGAACTGGTAACTTTCTTGATATCAAGGGAGCCTCTCTAGAAATTCAGGTGGCCCCGAACTGGCAGGCATACCCACCTCAAAGTGGTTTCTCCTGGATGTTTATTGACGACAGTGGAGCTCCAAGCAAAAACCAAAGCTCAGGTATTGCGCTTCCTGATCGTATAAATCGTTATAAAATTCGAGCTGAGTTTTTGGGAGACTGCGATTACATGTGGGGAGATACAGAAAACTACAAAGGGGGATTAGGCATATTCTTCGCACAGCGTTTAGGGTTTCCAGAGATAGGCACCGAATGGCCAATAAATAGTCGGAGATTCAAGGAAGACCTTACCAATCCAGCTTCACAACTACCCGTTACACCACAAACCAATCTCTTGTCAAAATACGATCGCAGTGAGTGGGGAAATTGGGATGACCCCGATGGAGACTGTCAGGATACGCGAGCCGAGGTTCTAATAGCTCAATCACTAGTTTCGGTTACTTTCAAAAGTTCGAATAAATGTATAGTCGATACAGGTCTTTGGGTTGATCTGTTCACTGGTAAATCTTTTCGGCAAGCCTCCAAACTTGATATTGATCATGTTGTTCCACTCAAAGATGCTCACGAGTCAGGTGCTTGGCAATGGAGCAGTAAAGCAAAATGGTCATACTTTAATTATCTCCGAGACTCCAATCACCTGATTGCGGTCTCGGCATCGAGCAATAGAGCAAAGGGTGCGAAGTCTCCCGACAAATGGATGCCAGATAATATCGACTACCAATGCCAATATGGCCAAGCGTGGATCGCAGTAAAAAATCAGTGGGGTTTAACAGCAACTAATAATGAGCGAGGCGCCCTGAAGTTGGCGCTAGACACCTGTAAATAGCCGGCAAAAGCAGAGAGCGTCAGTGGTTATTTCTTCAATTACTCTAAATTCTTAAAAAGAGAGGATACTCTTTAAAAAAACTAGTGAAAAAAGTTAGAAACAAGTAAGATAGCTAAATGAATACACCGCATTTGAAATCAATAAACTGGGAAACCACTCCCAGAAACATTAGCCCTAACGGAATACACGATGATGAGAAAGCCAAGTTGCTAGGATTTCAAGGTGGTTTTGTTCCTGGAATTACTCTGTATGAGCACATTTGTAGCGGACTTATAGACCAAGATATTAACTGGCTGGAGACCGGTTATGTCGAACTAAAATTTCGGAAGCCTGTTTATAGTAATGAAAACGTAACCATTGAACTTAATGAAAAGGAACAAACGTTTAACTTATATGGAGACAACCCGAATGACTCTCGTTGCTCAGGCTCGTTTACACAAACTATAGAGCCCCCTCAGCTCCCGAGTGAAAAAGTTCAAGAGCGATTAAAAGAGCCTCTCGGAAGCTCTGATTTAGTTGGCAAAATGATGGAAATTACTCGAGAGCATGATCCGATCACGTTTTCAGAAATTACCGCTGTTACTGGTTTTCCCAGCAAAATAAACGGAAAACAGGTTGTGCCAATCAGTCAGTGGGGCAACCCCATCTATCTGATTTACGAGTATTTTGGATTATCTACCACGATCCATTATCAAGGAAAAATCTGGCATCATTCTCCTTTATTTGCTGGAGAGACGTCAGTCACTCGCGGCCTCATCACAAACTTTTCTGAACGAAATGGGAACAAACTTCTTGAGCTTTTAACTGAAATCAGTTCAGATTCCGGGCGAAAGATAGCCACAGTAGAGCATTCCAGTGTCTACGAGTTGGCAAAAAAATAAATCCTTCTCTCATAAGAATTTAGGGGAAATCAGATGAAAATGGAAACCAAATTTTGGTCGGCCGATATGGAATGTGCGGTCCGATCGCAAATCATAACCGGAATTAATGGGTTAGATATGCATGTGCTTGAGTCAGGATATGAAAATCCTGAAAACCCCACAATATTACTGCTACATGGCTTCCCGGAAATTGCTTACAGTTGGCGTAAATTGTTCCGTCCACTTACAGAAGCCGGATTCCATGTTGTTGCTCCAGATATGCGTGGATACGGACAAACAACTGGATGGAGTGACCGATATGAAGACCCGCTTGAGTCTTTTTCAATGCTAAATCTTGTGTCTGACTGTGTTGAACTGATTGATTCCCTAGGGAAAGATTATGTCAGTGCCGTTGTTGGACACGATTTCGGCTCACCGGTCGCTGGCTGGTCAGCGAACATTCGCCCTGACAAGTTTCGATCACTCGTGCTTATGAGTGCCCCTTTTGCTGGCATGCCAAGATCACGAGGAAAAGCTCAAGATTTCTCTACTGATTATGATATCCACTCTGCAATGGCTAAGTTAGAGAGGCCTAGGAAACATTACCAACAGTATTACACCACTGAACAGGCAAACAAAGACATGCTTGAAGCTCCGCAAGGTTTGCACATGTTTCTTCGATCGTATTATCACCACAAAAGTGCTGACTGGATGCAGAATAATCCCGCACCGCTTAAAGAATGGTCGGCTAAAGAAGCCGCAAAAATGCCGACCTATTACATAATGGATTTCGATGACACGATGGCTGATACTGTGGCCCAAGAAGTCCCAAGCCAGAACCAGATTGACTCCTGTGTATGGCTAACGGACGAGGAATTAGATATTTACGCTATCGAGTATGGACGAACCGGATTTCAGGGTGGATTAAATTGGTATCGGTCTGGGTCATATAGCCCAAATCAAAAAATCATGCGATCTTTTGCAGGAATGAAGATAGATGTACCCACTATTTTCATCGCTGGCGAGAATGACTGGGGAGCTTTTCAAAGGCCGGGTAGTCTTGATCTGATGCAGTCGCAAGCTTGCAGTGACTTCCGCGGAACCAAATTTATTCAAAATGCCGGCCATTGGGTTCAGCAAGAGCAGCCCGCAGAGGTGGCAAATTTGATTTTAGAACACTTAAAGCGCTAGGGATAACTTATGACCACCATCGAAAATATTGAGGTCAGAATAGAGTCTAATAATCCAATGACTCAAGTACTTGTCACGATTGAAGCAAGTGACGGCACAATGGGTATTGGCGAAGCTTGGTGGGGTATTCCTGATCGAGATGTATATGGTAGAGGGGCTCTACCTATAGCAAGTGCCATTGATAATCTCATTACGCCCAAGCTACTTGGAAAAGAGTCAGGGACTATCGAAAAACACTGGTTTGATCTATGGGATTTCGGATACAGATACGCTGATCAGGGTATTTTCCTAATGGGACTTTCAGGCGTCGATATCGCTTTGTGGGACCTCTTGGGAAAACAACTAAACGTCCCCGTCGTGCAACTACTCGGAGGACAAGTTCACCAATCAATACGAGCATATGCAAGCCTGCCTCCTCTGCGGGATATAGATCTCGTATTATCTGAAACCAAGAGAGCGATAAATAGTGGGATTACCGCTGTCAAACTACATGAAGTGGAGTCAAAATATGTACATATTTTGAGAGATACGTTCGGCGATGAATTGGATATTATGGTCGATGTCAATGGGCATTTCAACTTACAAGAGGCTAGAGAGATCGGACTAGATATGGCCTCTCGAGGCATCACTTGGTTTGAAGAACCGATCAGGCCTATGAGAGATCATGCTGGAATGAAAAAAATTGCTCAGCAAACTGGGTTGGCGATTGCCGCAGGAGAAAATGAATATACACTTGAGGATTTTCATCGCCTATTAGCAGCAGATGTAGTGACTTATTTACAACCAGAAATCACTAAAATAGGTGGACTTACGGCAGCTAAGCGAATTAACGTGTTAACTGAGCTCTATAACACCGAGCTCTCTCCTCACAATTTCAGAATTGGTCCGTCATTATACTCTTCGATTCAATGGGCTTTTGCTGCTCCGATGGCCACGTGGATAGAAGTTCCTTGGATACAAGGAGAGTTTGCTGCAGGGATTCAATTGCCACCCATCACCGACGGGAGAGTATTGTTACCATCTGGGCCAGGTCTTGGTTTGCCATGATGCAAAAGCCGAGACCGAAACTGTGATGTTAAACTTCGGTTAGCATTGAGAATCTCAAGGAATACTAAATCTTAAGAATAGGAAAAAATATGAGCGAATACATACCGAGTACCTCAGGTTGGGTTGCCGATCAAGTTGAACTTTATGAGCGAACAAACGGAGCAGAGGGCGTTACCTTACGTGAAACCGGTTTACCTTGCATCATTGTTACAAATACAGGCAACAAGACTGGCGCCATTCGTAAAACTCCACTCATGCGGGTTGCCGATGGCGGTAATTATGTACTGGTTGCATCACGAGGTGGAGCACCTACGCATCCGGTTTGGTATCACAATCTAAGGGCTAATCCTGACGTACAAATAAGAGACGTCGATCTCGTTCAAAATATGCGTGTTCGCGAGGTCACTGATTCGGACGAGAGAAGCCGACTTTGGGAAATAGCGGTAGACGCATACCCGCCCTATTCGGATTATCAGGCGAAGACTAGTCGAGCAATCCCGGTGTTCATTGCCGAACCAGTCTAAATACCAGCACAGCGGCATGGAAATCACAGCCGAGCAAAAAGTCAAGCTACGTCGACAAGGTTTGTCTGCTACACGACCACGACTTGAACTCTTATACATACTAGAAAATGACCCCCGACCACAATCAATTGAGGAAATTATCTCAAGTAGTTCAGGGAGACTCGCCTTATCAACGTTGTATAGAGCCATCAGTGAGCTTTTAGACGCTGGATTAATTGAAACACTGGTATCACCTGACGGGAAGACACTAGTAGAAACCACCCTGCAAACGGCCGCACACCATCATCATGTGTTTTGCAAAGGATGCGACAAGGCTATTGATATTGAATTCAGCGATGATTTGGAGAAGAAAATCGAAGCCGAAGTAAAAAATATTGAAATATCAAACGGATGGAAAGTCAGCGATCACTCTGTCGAAATTCTCGGCATCTGTGAAGAATGTAAGACACGATAGTTCTATTCAGTTCGAACTACTGAAAACTATTAGACGCCTTAGTGAAAATCAGCGAAACTCAGGCGCAACTTCTTCTGCAAATAGTTTCATAGACTGACTTATTAGTTTTGGATCCATGCCACCCACCTGAAATACACAATTTAGCTGGTCGATTTCTGCAACTGCTTGATACGCCTTAATCTTCTTAATTACAGTGTCTGGACTACCTGAAAGCGTCCTGTCAGTAAAAATTTCGTCGAGTTCAGGCTCATCCTCATAAGGGAGCGGAGTCGAGACACCAGAAATTACCTGTTCATTACCACTTCGAAGATTCCTCGCCTGTCGGGTTTGATATCGAAAGTGAGTCATCTGTTCTTGGGCGATTTCATCTGAATCAGTTACACATATTTGAGCTTGTACTCCAAGCATTTTTGGAGCACTTGGATATCGTTCAAGAGCGTCCTGATAATTGCTCCATCCCTCTGCCAAAGTATCAATGGTTCTTCCAGAGTTAGTTGTGAACGCATTCAACCCGAATCTCGCGGCAATGTCAAAAGACTCTTGCGTGTGCGCTGCGAGCCAAATTGGTGGTGTTGGTTGCTGTTTAGGGGCCGGAAGAATAGTGGTTTCAGGTATATCGAAATAGTTGCCTTGCCACGAAAATGTTTGCTGAGTCAGTGCCATTAATAAAATCTCTAATGTCTCATCAGTACGTTCACGAGCGTCATCCATGGTCAGGCCAAATCTCTTAAATTCAAACGGCTGATAACCTCGCGCTACTCCTACTTCAAGACGCCCATCCGTGAGGTGATCTGTCAGCGCGATATCTTCGGCGACCCGAAGTGGGTTCCAAAATGGCAATACTAAAACCGCAGTTCCAATTCGAATAGAGTCAGTAAGAGTCGCAGCCTTGGTAGCCATTAATAAAGGGTTCGGAATATATCCGTAGTTAGAAAAATGATGCTCAGCAAACCACAACGAGTCAAAATTTAATATTTCTGCTGAAACTATATATTCCGCAAGACGATCGAACACAGCTTTCGGGTCTTCAGATTCCGCCGATCCTGATAAAAAAAATGCTCCGAAATTCATTTAGCTTTCCCCTCATCTAAAACCTTCGATCGCAACCACTTTAAGTCCTCATCCATTCTAGCTATTCGTGCTGGAATACGATCAGTTGTAATTCCATACGCATCGGTAAAGATATACTCTCGATCATCCTGAATACCTGCCAACACAAGTTCTGCAACTCGGTCTGGATCCATCCCCTGATTTGCCCGCTCTGGTATCTCAAATTCATGAGATTTTCCGTACGAATTCGGTCGGTGCTTTTCAGATCTCCAAATGTCTGTGTTGATCGAGTGGGGGCAAAGAACTGACACTCCTACTGATTGTGGCGCCAGTTCCGCCCGTAACGTCTCAGAAAATGAAACCACCGACGCTTTCGACGCACTGTAAATTGCCTGCCCACCTTCTAATCTAGGAGCTAGCCCAGCCATAGAGCCCGTGTTGACTATATGTGCTCTCTTCGACAAAAGGAGATGTGGAAGAAATGCTTCGATTCCTCGAACCACTCCAAATAAATTAACCGCGAAAATCCATTCCCAATCACTGATCGACGACTTTGCCAACTCTGAGCGTGTCATAACACCCGCATTATTTATGAGTATGTTTACTTCACCATATACTTCTAAAGTTTTTTCGCGCATAGCATGCAAATCATCAATACTCGATACGTCGCATACGATCGGTAAAAACTTATTCTCGTATTTCGTGAATTCCGGTTGGCTAAAGGCACTCTGCTGGGTCGAGAGGTCAGCTCCAACGACGTTGGAACCAACGTCCAAGAATTTCAGCGCAATCGCTTTACCAATACCACTCGCCGCACCTGTGATAACGACAGTGCAATCTTGAAAATTATCGAATTTCAACATACCCCCCAACCGTCTAACTCACTATACCCTGCAAAACCAATTCAGCTATCTCTTGATCAGAAAATCCTAGAATCTCCCTAAATACATCATGTGTGTGCTCGCCAAACATCGGAGCCCGAGTTATCTCGGCCGACTGACCATTCAGTCGAATCGGTTCAGCATCGACCGAGAGTCGATAATTTGAAGCGTCAGGTTGCTGGATCACTCTATAGTGATTTTTCAGAGGGCTTAGCTCCGCACTTTCTTGCAAATTGACAACCGGCGCCGATGGGATGCCTGCCTCTTGGAGAATTTCAGCCAGCTCCCATGACTCATGCTGAGAAGTCCATTGACCCAATATTGATTCAATTTCCACTTCCCTCAGTTTTAATTCACTCAAATGAAAGCCTGGTAAATTGAGGTCAGATGATAATCGTGGAACTATCCGGTTCAGCGCATCCCATTGATTACTTGACTCACATGCGATTGCAACCCAGCTGTCATCTCCTTTGGCACGAAAGACATTGTGAGGGCATGCGTTAGGTGAACGATTTAATGTCGACGGCGGCACGATTTCTTTGTCGCGAAAGGCAAGCCAAGGCACCCCGATAAAGGAGAGTGCTGATCCCATCTGATTCAACCAAATTTCGTGCCCGACGCCTGTACGATGCCGCTGTTCCAAAGCAGCCAGCACACTGGACGCCAGAATTTGAGGTGAGGTGAAATCAGGATAGGCACACCCAATACCATGAGGAGGATCTTCCGGACGTCCCATTAGTTGGTTAAAACCAGCAGCAGCAGTCAAATGTCCACCCATCGTCGGTTTATCAGCCCAAGGTCCATCCCTCCCGCAACCCGGTAAGTGAGCGTAAATAATCTTTGGATTAAGTTTACTGACTGCCTCAAATCCCAGACCGAGACGATCAAGTACTTGAGGTCGATAATTATTTATTACCACATCGGAATGCAGCGCCAGATCAAATGCAATCTCCTTGCCCCGGTCTGTGCTCAGATCGAGGGAAATCGATTGTTTCCCAGTATTCACATCATTAAACCAATAACCCAGATTTAGTGAGTCAGTCTCAACTGGAGATGGTCTTACTCGAAAGGCATCGAGCCTCTTAATCGACTCGACACGTATAACTTCTGCACCAAAGTTAGAAAGAATGCGACCGCCTAACGGACCTGCCAATACCCAACAAAAATCAAGCACACGCAAGCCATCAAGTGGCTTCCGAGAAATACTTGACTTGCCTCTATAGGAGGCAATGGATTTGCTCTCAGGTGGATCGTTTCTGGCCAAGTCAGCAAGAATCTCATTTCGATGCTCATTCATTCTTGGTGCGGGCCTTAGGGACATCGGCCGATTTAAGTCATTAAGTGGACTTTTCGGCACCTCGATCTCGCGCCCGTCAGGCATTTTCAATTCACTAAATTGATTACTAGCAATAAAATGTTCCTCTCGAGCGACATCCTCGAAATTATTTACAGGCATCGCGATTAAATCAAGCTTCCACGCTTCCTCAAGAAGCTGATCCGATGTTTTCGTTAGTGCAAATTTTTCGAACCTCGACCGAACATACGGATCTCTGTTGAGATCCGTGCGAACACGTTCCATCGAAAGGATATGGTCAATTTCTTCTTTTGTGACCAAACCGGAATCTGATAACCACTTGATTGAATCCTCAAGTCCATCTGGTCTGATGCGCAAAGCTACCCAACGACCATCTGAGCATTTATAGATGGGGGGGGCGATACCTGGTCGAACTGGAATCCTTTTATCAATTTCCCAAAAATTAATATTTGACGTCTGAAGAACACTCATCGTAAGTGCCTCCTGAGCAGATACCGAAACTGTAGGCCCTGTAGAATCCAAACTTTTGTTTCTATCGGCCAGTGCAACTAGCGCTCCGGTCATTGCATTTAGGCCCGCCATAATATGACTTTGTTCGCCGGGAGCAAGTGCCGGAGGCCCATTGAAAGATCCGCTTACATACAAAAGACCACTAAGCGCGGACGTGATTAAATCTCCACCTCTCCAGTTTTCCCAGTACGCCTGATCGTCAAATGGTTTTACATCAACTTCTATTAGTTGGTCATTAAGATGCTTGAAATCTACTAATTCCTTCCATGCGCAGACCGGTGACGGGGTTTCCCCTGTCGTACTATCAAACAAAAAATCTGATTTTATTACCAATTGCTTGAATATCTCGACGTCCGATGCGAGGTCTGGGTCAAGTACTATTGAGCGTTTGTTTATATTCAGATACAAGTGAGTTAGGCTTGTTTCGACCGACTCTTGATCGCTGAGAAAAGGAGCTCGTGATCGGAGCCTTCCTCCCGATGGCGGCTCCACCCGAATCACGTCACCACCCATGTCTGCAAACAATCTGGTAGCAAAAGCACCAGCCTCATCCGTGAGATCCAAGGCGCGTAAATGCGTAAGAGGCAATTTATTATTCATTGAGTCGTTACTGTAACTCATCTTTGATCACGATCTCAAATTTTCTGGTTTTATTTTTGAGAATAAGTTACAACGTAGGAATTCAACGTTACCATGAGCCGACGTACCATCAATAATCCTGCGTATTAATGGACGAGAAGGAGGAGAATGTGGAATATCAAGACATAACTATAGAGCGTATAGGTGACAACGAGAGCGTCATGAAGATGACTCTTAATCGACCAGAAAAATTGAATGCCCTGACATTCCCCATGCTGAAGGAAATGAGAGAAGTTTTCGAAGAGATACGCTTCGACCGCAGCATACGAGTACTCGTGATTACTGGAGCAGGTCGTGGTTTTTGCTCAGGAATGGATCATGCTGGAGGCGCGAGCGGAGGTCACATTAATCCAAAAGATGGTAACCCTAATCCGGGTGCACCTGATCCCGAGGGCGAACGAATGAATTTCCATCATGAGACGAAAACGTTTAAAGCACTGCGAGAACTAGATATACCGGTGATCGCCGGAATTAACGGCCCATGTGTCGGTGCAGGCTTTGATTTGGCCTGTCTCTCTGATCTCGCTGTGGCTTCTTCCAATGCTCGCTATCAAGTAGCCTACGTTAAGAGAGGACTTTATCCTGACCTAGGTGGATTCTGGGCAATACCAAAAATCATCGGGTGGCGCTTAGCTATGGAGATGATGTTCACAGGGAAATTTCTATCCGCAGAAGAGGGACATGAAGCGGGCATCACCAATTACTTGGTAGATGAAGATCAATTCGACTCAAAACTTGAAGACTTCGCAAAAGAAGTCGCCTCTGGGCCACCTATCGGACAAAAAGTCGGGAAGTTGATGGCATATAAAACCATGAGCATGGACTATGAACGTGCACTCGACCTTTCGGCAATGGTTTTACCCTTAGTAACTCTTTCCGATGATCGCGCTGAAGGTGTTCGTGCCTTCCTTGAAAAGAGAGATGGTAACTTCTCAGGTTTTTAAACCGATAAACTAGCTTCGTTGGGGATCGAAATAATTATGGCAGATCACGTTAACAACACAAAACACGGTGCGATTTTGGAAGGCATTCGGATTGCCGACTTAACGACTGGCAGCTTCAACTACGCTGGTCGCTTACTCGCCGGCCTTGGAGCAGAAGTAATTAAATTGGAAACATTAGGGGGGGATCCTCTGAGACAGTGGGGCCCATTTCGAAATGACGAAGAGAATGTCGAGACTGGTGGCCGACACCTACACTTAGATGCCGGCAAGCAATCAGTAAGCGTTGATCTTGAGACCTCCGAAGGCCAAATGGTTGTCAAAGATATTATTGATCATTGTGACATAGTCCTAGAGAGTTTCGACCCAGGGTACTTAGACACTGTAGGGCTTTCATTTGAATCTCTTATCACCTCGAAAACAGACCTTATCATGGTCTCAATGAGTCACTTCGGGCAGTCCGGACCGTACAGGAATTACCATGGAAGTGAAATAGTCGACGTCGCAATCGGTGGGTACCTCAGACTTACGGGAGACCCTGAGAGAGAACCAGTCAAGCCATATGACGATCTCGTAATCCAGCACACCTCACTCCATGCGGCCACGGCAGCCATGGTGGGTATTATGCATCGAGATAATACTGGTGAGGGGGACTGGTTCGATGTAGCTGCAATAGACGCAGCTCTTTTTTTGATCGGCGGTCCAACTCAAAGTTATTTCTTCAACGGAAAAGTCGCTCAACGTAATGGAAATCGTCTGTTATTTACTGAACCACAATATCTTTACCCGTCGACAATCAGGCCATGCCTTGACGGATACGTTCATGCGCATGGAAATAATCGAAATCAAGATCTCCTTGCTGTCTTAATGCCAGACATGGGTCTGGAAACTTTATTTGAAACACCGATGGGTAATGCAGACGAAATTGACGAAATTATGGATGTCTGGCTCTCGACGAGAGATAAATTTGAAGTCGTAAAACTGGCACAGGAATTAAGGCTTCCCTTTACCGAGGTACTCACTCCGGACGAGATTTTGAAGGATCCACATCTTGAGGAAAGAAATTTCTTAGTCAATCTCGAACATCCGCTCGAACCAGATCTTCTGCAGCCTGGTCATGCAGCATTGATGAGTGAAACTCCGTGGATCAATCGACGAGCTCCTCTCATTGGGGAAGATACCGATGAAATTCTGGAGAAACTGCTGGGAATGAACGCAGATGAGAGGGCTCAGCTTCGAAACAAAGGGGTGATTCGATGACAGCCCAGGCGCTCAACAAAATTAGAGTTCTGGAATTAACCACAGCCGTCGCTGGTCCTGTAGCAGGGTGTGTACTTGCTGACATGGGGGCGGAAGTTATAAAAATAGAATCACCAGGTGGGAGAAGTTCAAGAAGCCCTGGTGCTCCTTTGCCGGTAGAGGGTGCACCGGATCACCCCTATAACAGGACTCCCTTCTTTAATGAACTCCATCGCGGAAAAAAATTACTGTCACTCGACCTTAAACACCCTGACGGCAAAGATATTTTCGTTCGGCTCGTCAAAAATGCTGATGTAGTTATGGAAAATTTCTCGCCGAAAATTGTTGGTCGACTAGGAATCGACTATGCAGAACTAAAAAAAATAAAGACTGACATCATCTGCGTTTCTATGCCGGCGTTCGGCAAAACAGGTCCTTATGAGTCTCGCGCTTCGTATGGACCTGGGATTGATGCGATGAGTGGACTTTCCCATCTCACTGGCTACCCTGACAGAGGGCCCGGTAAACCTGCACAATTTTATTGTGACCAAAACGCCGGCCTAACGGCCGCCCTGACAGTAATGGGTGCGATTCGACATCGCAACCGTACTGGGCAGGGTCAATATATTGAACTCGCGATGTTGGAGGGCGAAATGCAGCTTATTGCACCTGCCCTTATGGAAGTAATGATGAATTCTAGATCGCCTAATCGAATAGGAAATAAACACGAAAGGTTTGCTCCACAGGGTGTTTACAAATGCAAAGGCGAAAACGAGTGGGTCGCTATCACTGTAAGAACTGACCTCGAATGGCAATCTTTGGCAGAACTAATAGGAAATTCTGAGCTTGCTAACGACCCGCGTTTTTCTGATTTACGTGCGAGAAAAACTCATCACGACGATATTGACAAGCTTATTGAATCATGGACCTCCACCGTCACTCAAGAACAGGCAGAGAACATAATTCAAGCGGCTGGAATTCCTGCTGGTGCGTTATTGAATCTCAATGAGGCTTTTACGCATCAGCAATTCCTCCACAGAAACACTTTAGTACACGTAGAACATCCTGAAATGGGCACGTTTCCGCATACACGAACTGCCTGGATATCGCGAAATAAGAATGATGGAGTTGCGGGTCCCGCACCCACCTTTGGAAACGCAAACAGTTACGTATTAACTGATCTTCTTAATTTTTCTGCAGAGGATCAACAAAAATTAAAGGATCGTAAAGTCGTCTCTGATACGCCCTTAGACTGACTACAGACAATATACGACCAGGAACATCAGTCTTGAAAGGAGCTTCAATGCCCAAAGGGAAAGTGCTGGCATGGATACTCTATGACTGGGCAACATCCGGTTATGGTGCGATCATAGGAACGTTTGTATTCAGCGTGTACTTCACACAGGAAGTGTGGGACGGAGACGGTGGGACCAAAGCGTGGGGGATGATGGTAACTCTAACAAGTGTATTTGTTGGACTTGTCGGTGCGCTTTTGGGTTTAGTACTAAACGGAGTAAAAACACATAGGTTTTTTTTAGCACTATTCATTTTCGTCGGCGGTGTAAGCGGGGCCACTCTCATACTAATCAAGCCCGAACCTTCCTATGCAATCCCTGCACTTTTCCTAGTGGGTGTGGGAAGTTTCTGTATTGAAACCTCTTTTGTCCCCTATAACACTTTGCTACGAATATTTGTGCCTCAGGAGCGGGCTGGACGAACTTCTGCTTTAGCTTGGGGACTTGGGTACGTAGGTGGAGTTCTTTGCCTCCTCTTTGCACTAGTTCTGATTCAGTCTGGGTTTATTCCTGAGGACGATCTTCTCAATGTTCGACTTACAAACCCACTTGCTGCAGGCTGGTTATTACTCTTCGGACTTCCAATCGTCATCGCTCTCTATAAACTCCCAAAAAAGAGTCTAGAGCAACCAGGATACGCCCCTGTAGCCCCCACTAAAGACAGAATAATGCGTTTACTGAAATATCGAGGGATGTGGAGGTTTTTACTATCACGCCTATTTTTGGCGGAAGGCCTGACTGCTTTATTTACTTTCGGAGGAATCCTTGCCGCAAGTATTTTCGGATTTAGTACCGAAGAAGTATTACTTTTCGCGATTGCCCTTAATATTTCAGCAGGTGTCGGATCAATCCCCGGAGGATTTCTTGATGACCGGTTCGGCCCTCGTTTCGTAATATTAATTTCTCTCGTAGGTCTAATACTTTCTGGAATTGTAATTGGTGTTACCGAGGACAAGCTTACGTTCTGGATTGTTAGTATTTTCCTAGGCTTGTTCATTGGGCCGGTACAGTCAGCAGGGAGATCGCTCGTCGCAAAGAGCGTTCAAATGGATGAAGCGGCTCAACTCTATGGTTTACTTGGGTTCTCCGGAAGAGCCGTGTCATTCATTGGGCCACTTCTTGTCACTGTGGGCATTGCCATTACTGGGAATGATAAGACTGCAGTTTGGATTATTGTCGGCTTAATTACTGTCTCATTGTTTGTTATGCTCTCCACACCAAAGTCTTTGGGCCATATCGACGAGTCTAAGACTTTTGAGGAATCGTTTTAATCATCGGATTGAATAGAGAAGAGGGAACCAATGCTAAGTCTTAAAAATTACACAGTCGCCGTTCATAATCTGGATGAGGCTATTGGAAATCATGCCAATCGGTTTGGTATGCAAAAAGTCGGTGAAAGAGGATTCAATGAGACTGGTAAATTTGACTTCCAGGCGATGGGGTATGGGGAGACAACGCTACTTCTACTTTGCCAACCTACTGATGAGAGCCCGATCGCTAAACTAATGTCGGAACGACGAAACGACTTCAACCCACACGGCGAAGGAATGTACCTCATAGCGTATGAAGCCGACGATGTTGATGCCTTTTGCAACCAGGTAGAAACGAATGGTGGAAGAGTCACTCGCGTTCCAGGCGCTACTAATGCCTGGGTTCACCCCACATCCGCTAATTTTGTTCTAATGGAAATCCTGCCGAAGTCTTAGGCATATTTATCTAAGGAGAAACGACAATGACTTGGGACCCAGAGATCGAGGAAATTAATCGAAGACGTGCTATGGCACGTGAGATGGGGGGACCCGATCGCGTAGCGCAACAGCATTCATTAGGAAAACTTACGGTTCGAGAGCGCATAGAAAAACTAGTAGACTCAGGTAGCTTCATGGAGAGGGGTATTCTCGGTGGAGTCGGCACGTACGACGAAGAAGAAAACTTAGTCGATTTTGCTCCCAAGTCAACAGTATTTGGAATTGCAAAAATAGATGAGCGCCCAGTCTCAATCACCGGTCAGGATTTTACGGCGAGGCCAGGGAGTGGGAGCACCGGTGCGAGTGGGACCACCGTCACTGGAGGACCACGTACGATATCGGCTGAACACATATCCCATGAAATGAAAATACCCTTTATTCGTCTCATTGACGGGTTCGGAGCTGATATTCGTGCAGTGGTACAAAAGAATAGGACCTATATTCCGAATGGAAATTGGAAATTAGAACACGAACTACTCTCTGAAGTACCAATCGTGGCAGCGGCCTTAGGTGCCGTCGCGGGACTTCCCGCAGCCTGGGTTCCGGCTTCGCATTTCTCAGTAATGATTAAAGGAAAAACTCAGGTATTCGCTGCTGGGCCACCCGTCGTCAAACGTGCAATTGGTCTGGATATTCCTAAGGAAGATCTTGGAGGATTCCGGCAACACACACGGATAAGCGGAGTCGTCAATAATGAAGCAGAGGACGAAGTTGACGCCCTGCAACAAATTCGTCGATTCCTTTCATATCTGCCTACAAATGTCTGGGAGCTTCCACCTTTTGGAGAAAAAAGTGACCCGCGGGATCGAAGAGCTCATGAATTGCGATCTATCATTCCTCGAGATCGAAATCGAGGATATAACCCAAGAGAACTAATTTCGTTTGTGATGGACGAAGACTCAACATTCGAACTCAGCAGATACTACGGTGGCTCTCAAATCACTATGTTCGCCCGACTTAACGGTCGACCAGTTGGGGTTATCGCTAATGACCCAATGGTCCATGGCGGCGCTCAGGACGCTCCAGCCGCAAGAAAAATAGAAAAATTCGTAGATACGTGTGATACATTTCATCTTCCAATAATTAATTTTTCTGATCAACCGGGCTTTATGATCGGTCCCGCAGCAGAAGCCGCTGGCACCCTGAGAGCAGGAGTACGAACAGCTGTGGCAATAGGACAGGCAACGGTTCCATGGGCCACGGTAATAGTGCGGAGGGTATATGGAGTTGCAGGAGGGGCAAGGCAGGATAATTCTCATTTTAATTTCCAACTAGCTTGGCCATCAGGAGAATGGGGATCTCTTCCAATTGAAGGTGGTATCGCTGCAGCTTACAGACGTGAGATAGAAGCTGCTGACGATCCGGAGGCATACCGACAACAACTTGAGGAAAAACTTATTGCCATTCGAACCCCTTGGCGCACGGCAGAGGATCTAGACGTCGAGGATATCATTGACCCTGCTGATACCCGTCCCATGCTTTCAGACTGGTTAGACGTTGCTTACAAGGCAAACGAAAGATTGGTCGGTCCTAAATCAAGAGGCATGCGCCCATAGCAAATTAATCATCCGCCAATTTGGGAAGGACTTCAGCGGCAAGAAGTTCTAAATATTTGACGATTTTTTCATGAGCCATACCAGGTGGTATTCGTAAAATAGTACCGTTAATCGGCACTTCAGCCTGTCGGCGACGATAAAAGTCTACTGCTTGCTCAGGATTTCCGACAAAGGGCCCAGAAAGATCTGAGATCGATCGCATTTCTTCAGGAGTAGTCGCTGGTTCATGCCTCTTATCCACCGGGACGCCATCTGCATCAGCGGCGGCGGCGCCCCATTCAGCATATTTCGAATAGGAATAGAAAATATGCTCGCGTACATCCTCCCAGCCCTGCTCAGCGTCTTCACTGACCCAAAAGTCACGACTATCAAATACTGGTATCGAACGCGGATCACGCCCATACTTCTTCATGGCCAAAGCAAACTGGTCGTATACCCCAGCACCTCCAACATAGTGAAAGCCATCAGCTTCTCTCGCTACGCGATCAATTGCTGCCCCGCGTGAAGCGCCCAACCAGATAGGTGGGTGAGGTTTCTGAATCGGCTTAGGTTGTACAGCCACACCTTTAACAGTGAAACGTTTGCCTTCGAAATCGAATTTTTCTTCTGTCCAACATCGTTTAATTATTTCAAGACCTTCGTTCATCAATGATGGTCGATTCTTTCGATTCACTCCAAAAATAGGGTACTCATCTGGCACGTACCCGACGGCCATGCCTAAGATAAATCGCCCATTTGATAAGACATCAACTACTGCAGCATCCTCTGCCACACGAACAGGATGATGCATTGGTAAGAGTAGAAGGCGTGTTCCTATAGTTATAGTGCTGGTCTTTACTGCCGCTGCCCCGGCCATCACCAAAGTCGACGGGCAATAACCATCATCTGCGCTGTGATGCTCTGACATCCACACACTGTCAAAGCCAAGCTTCTCGGCTAATTGAATTTGCTCTAGTGTCTCCTCGTAAACCTGCTGATAAGGCTTGCGCCACAGCTCAGGGTTACGCATACCGAACAATAAACCAAACTTCATAACGAGCCTCCACTGCAATACTGCAGAGGATAGCTGATACTACACCCCATGGACTGCCTTAACGCTAACAAGATTCAAGCCGCCATTCTTATTTATTGTCGAATATCTTCACTGGGTGAATTCGAATGATCGTTCTTTCTTGTGCAGTTAACCGATCACTCAGTTCTTGATCTGACACTTCTGACTGTTCCAATATTCTTGAGATTCGGCGATGCTCTTCAAGGCGTTCCGGATCTTCAGTAACACCCTCTGCCGTCCCGTACAGCAAAAGTTGTGCATGACCGTCATTTATCACAAGTGCACAATCTGGATTACGAGTAATATTCTTCCACTTTGCCGTGTATTCCTTAGCCGAAATTACAATTGTTTCGCCATCGAATTCGTAATAAATAGTTGATACTTGGGGGCTGCCATTACTTTTTGATGTTGCAAGTACCGCCTGGTGGTGATCATGCAAAAAGCTTGACTGCTCCGGAGTGATTTGAATTGCCACTACTAGCCTCCAATAAATTAATTTCAAAAGTACACACGCAGCGGGTAG
Organism: Dehalococcoidia bacterium; assembly: GCA_963694535.1. Taxonomy (GTDB): domain Bacteria; phylum Chloroflexota; class Dehalococcoidia; order UBA2979; family UBA2979; genus UBA2979. Next base: position 4,333 of record CAVODE010000013.1, on the reverse strand, counting down.
TCCACTCAAGCATTACACAACCGCAGCGGCACCACCATCGGCATTAATTGCCGTACCTGTTATATAACTGCCACGCTCTGATACCAAAAACGCTATCAAATCCGCAACCTCTTCAGGTTCACCTACCCTACCCAAGGGAAGGGCCTGACCCATCTGAACATATGCTTCATCCAAACTGACGTCTGGAAATCTTTTTTCAGCATTTCTTCCAATCTGACCACTCTTCACCAGGCCAATACAAACAGTATTCACGAGAATTCCATCCTTAGCCAAATCCAAAGACATTGCCTTCGTAAGAGCAATTCCAGCGGCTCTACTCACAGAGGTGGGAAGTGAACCAGCTCGAGGAGCTTTACCCGCGGTTGCAGTTAAATTTATAATCCTTGCGTTCTCTGACTCTCTCAGAAACGGTAACGCCGCCTGACTGAATCGCACCGCAGCCATCAGCTTCAAATCTAAATCGCTATCCCATTTTTGGGCATCTACATCAGGAAATGAGCCTGCGGCTGATTGTCCTGCATTATTTATTAAAATATCAATCCCACCAAATCGTGAACTTGCCTCTGCAATAACGCGGTCACAATCTACCTGGCTAGTCACGTCAGCAGACATGCTCACAACTTCGCCAATCGCTACAGCTCGGATTTCTGCTTCAGCTTCAGACAACACTTCTGCACGACGAGCGCAAATCAATACATTCGCACCTTCTTGAGCGAGTCTTACAGCCGTTGCTTTGCCAATTCCTTCACTACCACCCGTCACAATAGCTGATTTTCCCCGAAGACCTAAATCCATGGCATATTCCTTTTCATCATTACTATGACCTGCCCGCACTATCGCATCAAACGTCATTTCAGCTGTAAGTACGGTACTGGTCAGATTACGTTTCTGTGGATAAGGTATCCTAAAATCCGATAATAGATTCAAGAAGGGACGACAATGTCAACTCCAACTAGGATACAAAATTCAGTCGAGGCTTATCTATCAAACGATGATAGTCCTGATATCTCAAATCCAATTCATTCTACTGAATTTGCTGCTCAGTTTGGATTCCCCGGTGCACTCGTTGGTGGCGTCACTGTGTGGGGATGGGCAACCGATACTATTCTGGAGGCACTGGGGGAACACTGGCTAGAAAATGGGTGGGCTGAATTTTCATTCCGGCAACCAACATTTCCAGGAGATCTATTACTAATCGACGCCACGCTTCAAGAAGATGGCAACAACAATATTTGGGATGTCACCTTCACTAACCAGCAAAATGTCACATGCGTGACAGGAAAAGTGGGGATTGGACAAGCAGACTGGTACACCAACTTAGAGAGACCTTCAATGGACAACGTAGTAGAGCCGGTAAAAATTCCGCTCCTACTAGAAAATGCAGTCATTGGTGGAGACTGGACTCCCATGCGGGTAAATTTCGACACAGATTTATCAGATGACATAGCGTTGGCGAAACAACGCTCTGAAAATTCAATCTTTTACGGACCAGATGCCCTTGCTCATCCGGCGTGGACCGCTGGCTGGGCCGAACAACTGCTTCGACATAATTTCTTGGTCCCAAGCTCAATGCATACAAAAAGCCAAGTGCAACATCTTCGGAAAATTAACGTAAATACGAGCATCACTGGTGGAGCTCGACTTATCAATGCCTACGAACAAAAGGCTCATCATTTTGCAAACTTTGATGTCTTGCTTCAAGACGAAAGCATGAACGATATTGCACAGCTTCGGCATTGGACTATTTTCAAGATTGCCAGTGTGGAAGAACGCGAAAAAATAGGAATTCCTTCGTAGCTAACTTGTGAAGGTTTTTCCCGTAAAGACTGGATCACGTTTCTCGATAAATGCCCGTCTTGCTTCCTGTCCGTCACCACTACCTAATGTTTTACCTATATTCACTAGTTCATAGTGGAGTTGCTTCTCCATATCAATTCGAGTGGCAGCACGAATAACTCGTTTTGTTCCTCGAGCAGTAATTGGAGATATTTTGGTGAGTGAATCCAGGTACGAATGAAATCTATCCTCAAACTCTGCGTCTGGAACCGATTCACTTACCAGTCCTAGCTGCTGAGCTTCTAGACCGGTCACTGTTCTGTTTTCAAGAAGAAACTTCATGGCCTGTTCATAACCAATCGCCTGTGTAAGCGTGAATGAAAGTCCACCATCCGGCGAACCGCCAATTCGAGGATAACCAGCCAGTAACCTGGCTGACTCAGACATAATACGAATATCAGTCGCCATTGCTAGTGCTAAACCAGCCCCTACAGCGACTCCATTAATACCCCCTATGATCGGTTTATCACACTCTTCCCGAAGCGTGAGAAAAAACCTGCTGACCCAACCCAAGTCATCAAGGTACCTATCCTGATCAGACATAGGAATAAAGTGGTCCTGATTTTCCGTTGTTGTAAGATCTAAACCAGCACAAAAAGCATCTGCGGTCCCGGTTAGGCCAATAACCCATACATCATCATCAGCCTGTGCATCACGCAGTGCAGTAATAACTCCCCAGGCAAGTTCAAGAGAAACTGCATTCTTCTTATCTGGCCGGTTCATCTGTACAACTCTGACGTGACCACGATCTGTGATTCGTACTAACTCAGTCATATCTCCCCCTATATATTTTGCTTTTCCAAAAAAAGGTCAATTATGTTGCCGTTTATAGCATCTAGATGGAATAATAGCAGTTCTCTAAAGTCACGACGATGATTCTGATCTGATAAATACAACTCGTGCTACAAATATACTCTAATCAAAACGAGATTATCGTATAGTCTATTGAAAATTACCCCAAAACTTTATAGTTATTAGCATTTTTACTGTTGTAGATCTCGTTAATATCCACTAATGTAGTAAGAATTAGTGGATCGCAAAATAAATGGTATACAAACATAAAATCCCGACTCCGCCACTTGATACTGACTGGATCGTGCGTACGGTCCACCGTGAACAGGTAAAACGGTCATTTCTTTATGACAAAGATAATACACAAAATACGTGGAAATATATAGAACTGCCTGAAAATTACTGGCGCTCATTCAGCCGCAGAAATCCCAATATATACGCGGATTATGAGGCGTGCCTCGACACAGGCACGTGTCGTTGGTGCAAAACTGAAAAGAGTATCGTTACAAGGGATGCAGATGCCATATGTTCGTCCTGTGACTACGTATACAGTTCTCCACCGGTCGACTCCGAAAAGTCAATTAGCAGATTGAGCGATGGGTTCTTATTCGGAAACGTGTCAGAGATCGACAAAAACTACACGGAGTTATTAGAAGACTGGGCCAGAGCCATTAAATCATTAAATTGGATTCGAGAGGCTTATGATCGTTATTTCGCTCCCAATAACGACGAAAAGGGAATTATATTTGATCAGAAACCTCTTCCCGTGGAACCGGCACTCGGCATAAAAACTGCTCAGTGGCTTTCAGGTCAAGCACTGAAGGAATACATCATTCAAATAATTAAGACGCAATCTAGTGGTCAAAATCTCTGGAATGTTGTACTCACTGATACTGGTCAATTCGAGATAGAACCCACCAATTTATACGGCTTTATGTTATCCCAGATAGTTAGTAATTTAGAAAATCAGATCCAATGGCAACTGTGCCTTGGGCCAGAAACCTCTAGAGGCGATGCCTGCACTAATGACGTACTTGTTGGTTCGAAATCCAAGCGATTTTGTGGTCAAAATTGCTATCGGAAATGGCGTCGTGCCGGAGGCACCATCCGACCCTGGATGGTTGATACTCGTTCAGCAAAACCTATCAGTATGCCTAATGCCAAAGGACAACTCGGCCTTAATATTTAGGCTAATTCATACCTATAAAACGCTTTCTTGTCACCCAACTTCACTATTTCGCCGGATAACGAGAAAGTCTATTCTCTTCCGACGTCATAAACTCCAGTAATGCTGGCCTACCCTGCTCCATTTCAGCAAACGCTCTCTTGAAAGCAGGAACAATTTCTGATGTATCGGAAACACGTTCCCCATATGCCCCTAATGCGTTCGCAACATTAGCATATTCGCCGTATAGTTCCGTGAATTGATAACCATCAACCGCATCTTTATAGCGTGCCGGATAACCCGACAAAACTTGATTATTTAGAACAATGGTGAGTACTGGAATATTTAGCCGTACACCGGTCTCAAGATCCATACCAGCCATCCCAATTGCTGCATCTCCCATGAAATTAATGAATGTTTTCTCGGGAGATGCTAATTTTGCTCCGAGCACCAAGCCAAGAGAATAACCTAGCTGTGTCGAATTTCCCCAACCCAGATAACCACGGGGCACTGTCGACTCCCAGAATGGGATAAGTTGAT
>CAVODE010000012.1:0-27117 GCA_963694535.1 Dehalococcoidia bacterium | reverse complement strand
ATAGCTCAAGAGAATTATGCGTCTGCCGTTGGCTCGCTAAATTCGGCAACGAAGTCTTTGGAATCTGCAAAGAAGAAACGGTCTGCGTTGGATATTCCTCCTACAGCGCTTGAGCTAGCTCAGTCTAAGAAGTCTTATGAATCAGCGAAAGAGAAACGCTTTGCTTTAGATTACCCTCCTACGGCACTTGAGCTAGCTCAGGCTAAGAAATCTTTACAATCAGCTAAAGAGAAACGCTCTGCTTTAGACCTCCCTCCTACTACACTCGAACTGGCTCAAGCTCAAAGCTCACTGGATTCGGCTACGCAGAAACGTATGGCATTGGATATCCCTCCAACAGCTCTGGAGTTACAGCAGTCACTAAAAAATCTTTCCAGCGCTCAAGCCTCGTTGAAGTCGGCTCTCCAGAAGAAGCAAGATTTAAAGGAAGGCCCGTCAGGCGCGATTCTTTTGTATGGAAGTAAACCTAGTTGGCGGGAATTTAAGTTGGGCATGTCTGACGGGATCGACGTATTGCAACTCAAGGAAAATCTTTTGGTGCTTGGATACGGGACACTCAATGAATTAGAGCTGGACGACAAGTTTACGCAGGGAGTTGAAGATTCAATCGCAAGAATGCAAAAAGACTACGGTTTCCAAGAAACGGGGAGGTTTGCTTTTGGAGAGGTATTATTTGTACCTGGCCCTTCTTTTATTGAAGCGTCGCAAACATTTCCCAGTGTTGGAGTTGCGATAAGCCAGAACAGTACTCTAGTTTTTCTCACTCCAATGCAAGAGGTTGAGACGAAAATAGCAGATGACGGTGGCTTTAGTGAGGTAATCGCGTCGCTTCAAGGTGTATCAACACAAATTGACGTGAGCGATCAAGAGCTTCTCTCTGTGGGTTCAGAGGTTGAAATAGAGCTACCAGATGAGCAGACAATCATGGGAACAGTGAGTTTGGTTGGTGAAGTGGCGGTCATTCCACAAGATGGTCAGGGGAACCCATATCTTGAAGTCGAAATCGACTTATTGGAGGGGATCGATTATCGCCGATGGACAGGCGCTCAAGTGAATATTTCTGCTACGAAGTCAGTTGCAAGTAACGTTCTCGCAGCCCCAGTAACGAGCCTTTTAGCTTTGCTAGGGGGTGGCTATGCACTTGAGGTAGTAGATAGCGGTACATCACGACTTGTAGCAGTAGAGATTGGGACCTATGCCGACAATTGGGTAGAGGTTCGAGGAGCAGGTCTTGACGAAAATACCGAAGTGATCATTCCAAAATGATACAATCGACGACTAGTCAAGAGCAGTTTCCTTTCGATTCGAAAGAAGAATTGGCGCTTCAACTCCAGCACGTGACGAAGAGTTATGACGGGACTCCACCAGTACATGCGCTTTCTGACGTGACCATTTCGGTAAAGCATGGTGAGTTTGTTGGAATTGTTGGAGCATCTGGAAGTGGAAAGTCTACTTTACTTCATGTGATAGGGACGCTTGCACGTCCGACGAGTGGCTCTGTTTTTATTAATGGCATGAATACGGATGGTATGTCGGATGGCGCCTTGTCCGGGCTTCGATCGCAGGACGTGGGATTCGTATTTCAGGAATTTTTCCTCATTTCGGGATTGTCAGCGGTTCAAAATGTAGCGAATGGACTTCTGTATTCTGGAGTTTCAGAAGCAGACCGCCTTCGTAGATCAGAAATAATGCTAGATAAGGTTGGGTTGGCACATAGATTGACGCACTTGCCCAACGAAATGTCAGGCGGTGAGCAGCAGAGGGTTGCAGTTGCTAGAGCATTAGTGCACGAACCATCATTTGTGCTAGCAGATGAGCCTACGGGAAATTTGGACTCCCGCAGTACCGAGTCCATGATGGAGCTTTTTTACAGCCTCAATAGGGAAGGAACAACAATAATTATAATTACCCATGATCGAGAGGTTGCTGAGCGATTTCCTCGGCAAGTTGTCTTGAAAGATGGAAAAATTGAATCTGATTCAGCCCTCTCTTAATGAAAAAGAGAGATAGTATGCCTACAAATTCAGCACCTAGAAGCCGTCTCAGTCTTAGAGACACATTACGTACAGCCGGCACAGGGCCAAGGTCTCGTAAATTACGTTCAGCACTGTCCGCTCTAGGTATAACCATCGGAATTGCGGCTTTAGTTAGCGTGTTGGGACTTTCTTCCTCCGGCAGTGCAGATTTAATAAGAGAGTTAGATGCGCTGGGGACAAATTTATTAACTGTTGAAGCAGGCCAAAGCTTCGGAACCGGAAGCTCATCTCTTCCAGTTGACGCTCCTGCTAGGATTCGTCGAATTGATCCTGTATACGAAGTTGCAGCGGTCAGTAAAATAAGCGGCGGTGTATATCGGAACGATCTGATAGATGAGGGAAGAACTCAGGGCCTGACTATAATTGCCGCGGATTTGAATCTTCTCGATGCTCAACGGGGATCGATTTCTCAGGGACAGTATCTTACGCCTGCTCTTCAAAATTTTCCTACGGTGGTATTGGGCGCAGTAGCTGCTGAAAGATTGGGCATCGCCGAATTATCAACAGATCGATCTATCTGGCTTGGCGGAGAGTGGTTTGTTGTAGTAGGAATTCTCAATCCATTACCACTGGCGGCCGACCTTGATCGTGCTGCAATAATTGGCTATCCCGCAGCCGAGCGATTTTTGGATTATGAATATGAACCCGATATCATTTATGTCCGGGCATATGCGGAACACGTTTTGAATGTTCGATCTGTTATGTCTGCCACAGTTAATCCGGAAAAACCTGAAGAAGTCGAAGTGAGCAGAGCTTCCGATGTGCTCGAGGCGCGAGCCGCCGCCCAGAGTACGTTCACTAACTTATTTTTGGGGTTGGGGGTTGTCGCATTACTCGTTGGTGGAATTGGTATTGCTAATGTCATGGTGATTGCTGTTATAGAGAGACGCAATGAAATTGGCCTCAGACGTGCACTGGGTGCGACACGTTTCCATATTGCTATGCAATTTCTTACCGAGTCATTTTTCTTATCAGCGGCGGGCGGTATTGCTGGAGTATTGCTGGGAATTGCCGTAACTGTTGGATATGCTCTCATTCAAGATTGGGCAGTAGTGATACCCAGTTATGCATTGATCGGTGGATTTGGCTCCTCTTTAATTATTGGTGGCCTAGCAGGCCTGTATCCTTCTGTTAGAGCAGCTAGCATGTCCCCCACTGAGGCTCTCCGAACTCGCTAAGCCGTTTTATCCTGAGGGGCGGCGATTTAGAGTGTGTGCAAAGATGCGAATATGTTTTTTTAGGAACCCTTGATTGCTCTGTTGTAATTGGGAGTATACAATCGAACCTTGGTGACCTCCCCAGGTCATTTGGGTCCGGAGCCCAGACGATGTTTCCATGCTGATAAGACATAAATTTAGTTACGTCATTAATCATGACGTGTGCTCCGGTTGTTGAAGGAGATAATTATGCGTTGGAAACTTATGATGCTTTTGTTGCCGGCGCTACTGGCACTGGGTGCGTGCTCAAGTAGCGTCGACACTGATTCAGTGTCGACTAATCAGTCCGTAGCAACTACGGCAGCAACTACTGCCGCAGCGGCAGTAACTGAAGCTGCAGAACCATTCAAACTTGGTTTGATATTGGTGGGACCGCGAGATGACAGGGGCTATTCGCAAGCTCATTTTGATGGTGGAACCTATGCTGTTGAGAAATTAGGGGGTGAGCTTATCGTTGTCGATAAAGTAAATCCTGCTGATTCACCGAATATTACAATTCCGCAGATCGTGGATGACATGATTGCTCAAGGTGCGCACCTGATTATCGCAACATCTGATGATATGAAAGACGGAATCCTAGAAGCTGCTGCCGCTCATCCAAATGTTCCGATAATTCATGCATCTGGAGATTCCGCTTGGGCTGACGGTAAGGCCTATCATGCTGAACTACCGATGTTAGGTAATTTTTTCGGGCAAATGGAGTACGGTAAAATGATTGCCGGCTGTGCCGCTGCACTACAATCGGACGCTGGAAAAATCTCGTATCTCGGGCCTCTGATTAATGACGAAACACGAAGATTAGTGAGTTCAACTTATTTGGGAGCAAGGCACTGTTGGACTGAAGTTCTAGGGAAGCCTGTTTCTGATCTGAGCTTCAATGTTAATTGGATTGGATTCTGGTTTAATATTCCTGGATTTACTCTTGATCCAACCGTTGTAGCAAATGAGTTTTTTGCATCCGGAAGCGACGTAATTATTTCTGGTATTGATACTACTGAGGCAATCGTTGAGGCTGGCAAAAAAACCTCTGCGGGCGATACAGTGTGGGCGATACCTTACGACTATGAAGGCGCGTGTGCCGAAGCTCCGAAGGCTTGCCTTGGGGTTCCTTACTTTAACTGGGGCCCGACCTATCTTAAGAATGCCCAATCTGTGATTGATGGTGAATTTACTGCGAGCTTTAACTGGATTGGTCCTGATTGGAGTGACATAAATAACCACGATACGAGCACAATCGGATTTTTGAAGGGTGATGGACTTACCTCGGCAAATGGGGAAAAGTTGGATGACTTTATAGCATCATTGGGTGATGGGTCCTTGAACCTGTGGACCGGTCCATTAAATTTCCAGGATGGAAGTTCGTTCTTGGCTAGCGGCGTTGCTGCTACCGACCTCGAAATTTGGTATATGCCGAGTCTTCTCGAAGGAATGGAAGGCCCAGCGGAGTAATCGTGGAAATAACCCTACCACTGAGCTTATGAGTCTTGAACTTCGGGCTATAACTAAACGTTTCGGGTCCGTCGTTGCAAACGATACAATTTCGTTGAGCGTCGGATCCGGAGAAATTCATGGCTTGCTCGGTGAAAATGGAGCTGGTAAATCTACCCTCGTAAAAATTCTTTCAGGTTTTATCACCAGAGATCAGGGGGAAATTGAACTCGACGGCACTAAACTTCATCTTCTTTCACCCAATGAAGCAGTTGCAAACGGAATCGGCATACTACATCAAGAGCCGCTTGTTTTTCTACCATTTTCGGTTGTGGACAATTTTTTGATAGGGTCGCCCAAGGAATATGGTTATGCTGAGGCATACGAAGCATTATCAACAATTAGTGAGCAGTTTGGTTTTGATCTTAATCCTGATGTGAGTGCATCGAATCTTAGTATAGGAGAGAGGCAACAGTTAGAGATTGCTCGCCTTCTCTGGTTAGGCGCACGAGTTTTAATTCTCGATGAGCCGACTACTGCAATATCTTCCACTCAGCGTGAGAAGCTTTTTGCGACCATACGTGATCTTGCAGACGATGGGATGTCAGTAATTTTTGTGTCTCATAAGCTTGAGGAAGTACAAGAACTTTGCGATCGAGTGACAATCCTACGTGAGGGAAAGATATCAGCATCAGTTGACTTACCGTCTCCGGTGGAGTATTTGGTGAGCAAGATGTTTGGTACTGGTGTATTACCGAAGACTCGCATAGCTAGGGTCAACGGCTCTTCTTTGCTTGAGCTTGCGAATGCATCCGCTTTCGAGCAGCCGGGGCAAATTATTGATGTCAACTTGTCAGTCAGTCGAGGGCAGATTATTGGCCTAGCGGGACTTGAAGGTGCAGGTCAACGTACTTTACTTCGTGCTATGGCTGGATTCGTGCCTTTTGCTGAGGGAAGTTTCAGACTTCAATCTGCTGAGATTAGTGAGCTAGATTATTTAGATCGACTGGGGCTGGGGTTTTACTATTTACCAGCGGATCGCCAGCGTGAAGGCCTTGTAAACGGACTGTCAATCACCGAGCACGTAGCACTGAGTGTTACGGACCAGTCAAAGGTTATTAATTGGAATATTGCGCGATCAGAAGCGGCCAAACGGATCGAAAAATTTTCGATAAAGGGAACAGTGGAATCGACGCCTGAATCACTTTCTGGCGGAAATCAGCAACGACTTCTGCTCGCACTTATGCCAGAGACACCTTTGTTACTTTTGATGGAACACCCGACTAGAGGATTAGATATCGAGTCGGCGGCTTGGGTTTGGAGTTACTTACTGACTTTAAGCGAATCTGGCACCAGTATTATTTTTTCGTCATCTGATCTTGAGGAGCTTACTACTTATAGCGATCAGATAGCCGTCTGTTTTTCTGGAAGAATTATTGATCAATTTGATGTGTCAGAAGCAACTGTTGAAGAGCTGGGCCTGCTAATTGGAGGAGTACATCAACGATGAATTCACTTCAACAGACCAAGTACTTTGCTGGCGCTATCACTATTTCTTTGGTAGTGAGTATATTTTTTCTGTGGCTACTTGAGGCACCATTAGTCGATACCGCGAAACTACTCGTAGAAGGTGCATTTGGCACTAATCAGAGAATCGGGGACACCTTCATGATATGGGTGCCTCTTCTTCTGGCCTCAGCATCACTCGTAGTTACATTTAGCGCGGGTCTGTGGAATATAGGAGTCGAGGGCCAAATCGTTGCAGGTGCAGTCGCAGCATCCTTTGTGGCACGTGAAGTTCAGGGATCAACGACTGTCATTTTGACACTTATGGTTATTGGTGGTTTTGTGGGAGGAGCACTATGGGGACTTCTTGTCGGTGTACTTCGTGTAAGGGGTGGCGTAAACGAAATTTTTGGTGGCATCGGACTTAATTTTGTGGCCACCGGCTTGATTGTTTATCTTGTAATTGGACCGTGGAGCCGAGATGGCGTAGCGTCCACGGGCGGAACAGAGCCATTCGGTCCCCAAGCATGGTTTCCGACGATAGATGGTTTACGAGTGTCTCCTCTAGCTTTAATTATCGCATTTGTTTCACTTGCATCCGTCATGTTTTTGCTATCTAAAACACATTTTGGTTTGAGGCTTCGTGCCACCGGCAAAAATCCGCTGGCGGCAAATCGCTTTGGGATTGCAACGAGCAGATATTTGCTTATGGCTTTTATAATCGGTGGCGGTGTCGCCGGTTTAGCCGGTGTAACCCAGGCTGGCGCTGTTTATCACAGACTTGTCCCCTCAATTTCTGGTGGATATGGGTTTCTTGCGATACTGATAGTGCTTCTGGCGCGCTTTAGAGGATTATGGGTGATACCGATAGCCTTATTTTTTGCCACTATAGCAATGGCAAGTTTTCAGTGGCAGCTTCGACTCGGACTACATTCGGCGTTGGGCGGAGTAATTCAGGGCGTTCTGGTTTTGTCAGTTGTGTTAGTGATGGGCTATCAGGAGGTGCGGCAGCAACGTGAGCAATCAAATAGTAGAGATGATGCAGCATTATGAATGCTGCAACATTCGCTATTATCGTTGCGTCCGCAACCCCTTTAATTTTTGCTGCCATTGGTGAAACTATTACTGAGAAAGCTGGAGTAGTCAATTTATCGCTTGATGGAAGCATGCTGCTATCCGCGATGACTGGCTTTGCAATCGCTTATACCACCGGGAGTGTTGAGCTTGGCTTATTAGCGGGTATGGCGACATCTGGCTTTGTTGCATTCGTGGTTGCATTTGGTGGTATTAGGTTAAGAGTTAATCAGATAGCTGTTGGCCTCATTCTCACATATTTCGCTACAAAATTATCAGCTCTGTTGGGAGGCGAATTTGTTCGTAAACCCGGCCCCTCAGTGCAGAAAATGTCACTACCGGTACTTGAAGATATCCCATTTTTTGGTGAGATTCTGTTTCAGCAAAATCCACTGGTGTATTTCAGTTTTTTGCTCGTTATAGCCTCATTTTGGTGGATTTTTCACACTCGAAGAGGACTTGATCTGCAGGCTATAGGAGAACGACCTGAGGCGGCCTTTGCTAGAGGAATACCTGTTAATACTCTGCGATATTTCTACACAGTTCTTGGTGGAGCGTTCGTTGGTTTGGGCGGTGCAGCTTTTTCACTTGATGCCAAGATGGGATGGTCAGAAGGGCACATAGCTAATTATGGATGGATTGCACTGGCGATCGTGATTTTTGGCGGCTGGCATCCTCTCCGAGTTGCCTTTGGTTGTTACCTGTTTGGGGCAATACAAATTGTCGCCTTGAAAATGCAACCCACTTTACCTGATTTAGCACAAGTGCTTCCCATTGCACCTTTTCCTCTGATGATACTTACATTGGTTTTTTTGAATATGCGAGTAGTTCAAAGTTTTACGATGCGATTCAAGGGAATCGGGCGACTGATTCGCGGAACTGCACCCTCTGCTTTGGGTGAATCTTTTTGGCCGGACTAGTATTTATATTTCAAATACTTGCATTTGCTGGAGGTAATATTTACAGTGAAAGTTCTAGTCTCTAAATTGGGGAGAGTTGATGACTTCAGAAGCACTGAGTTCCGCTGATATGCCAAATCTTAGTGAGCAAGGTTTACGGGTTCTTTTTGATCGAGAGACAGTTTTTTCGGCTATAGATAGAGTTGCTGCTGAAATAACTCAATGTTATCAGGCGTTCGAGACTGTAAATCTTGTCCCAGTTATTACGGGTGGCATGCAGTTTGCCGCTGCATTGCTGACCGATCTTGAACGCAGAGCCCCTGGCAAATGGATTGTTGTACCAGTTTTTGCTGCCGCATATATTCAAGATTCGGTGATATCAGAACCAGCCATTGAATTCCCTGGAACTTTTGATGCAAGAATAAGAGCTGAAGCGCCGGTACTTGTTCTCGATGACTTATTGGACAGTGGCACAACAATGCAAGAGCTGATGACACTTATTTCTAAAAAAGGGATTGGGTCCACAAAGCTTGCGGTGCTTCTTGAGAGAGCCAGACCCAGACAAGTTGATTTAAAGCCTGATTTTTGTGGATTTGAACTGGACTCTGATGCGTGGGTTGTGGGTTTTGGAATGGACAACGAACAACGTTTCAGAGGATTAGACGGAATATACTTACTTGACTCAACATAGAGCAGCCCAGCGTGTGATTATTTAAAGACTTATTTTCGTATAGCAAGAATGAATCCATTGCTGAAAAAAAGTATTTCGGTGCATTCGCCACCTGTTAACAGGATTTGTAAAGTCAAAGTTGGTAATTGGTGGCACTAATGGGTCGTTTTGGTCTCGAATTGCTTCGTGCGCGAGCCGGCTGGCGTTGTACTCAGGATGCCCAATATGCATCAGCTGTCGCTGATCACTACTTTCAAAAATCGAGTACCCAGATTCACGTCCATAAGCTAGCAAATTAATCCGTCCGTCAGCAGCAGCATTCTCCATGGTGGTGTCGCTCAGTCCGGCGAAGCGGCTCTGTGGACAAAAGAACTTGTCATCCAGAGCATTCATGATTGAATGATGTGGTTTCAAGTTTTCGAGTTCATATACACCAAATAACTTTTGCTCAAAATTTATTTTTTCGATTCCCGATAAATAAGCCAAGGCAAACGCTCCCCAGCAAAGCCCGAGGGTACTTGGGCAGGTAGATCGTGCGGTCTCAATAAGTTCGGTAATCTCGTCCCAGTATTCGACTTCTTCAAATTCAAGATGTTCGACAGGTGCACCTGTAACGATAAGACCATCGAGTGGCTTTTCTTTGGTTGCTTCTGCAAAAGTTAAATAAAGTTCGTCGAGGTGATCCTTGGGCCAAGTTTTATAGGCGTGAGATTCTAAGCGAATCCAGACTGGTTCAATCTGTAAGGCGGATAAGCCAAGCGGATTCAACAAGTTAAATTCGTATTGTTCTCCCAGCGGCATAATATTTAGAATGCCAATTCTGAGTGGTCGAATATCTTGTCGAGCAGCCTTAGCAAGTGGTATCCAACCGATTCCGTTTTCTTCGATTAGAGGTAAGGCGTGATAGTCAGGAGGTATGATCAGAGTCATCATGTGCCTACTTTACATATTATTAGGATGACTGAAGCATATACGTCAATCATCCTAATAGCATGCCTGAGTTACGCTATTGCTTCAAAAGCCTGTCGAAAGTCATCTTTGATGTCTTCGATGTGCTCAATCCCCACGGAAACTCGGATCATTGAAGGTAGAACACCAGCAGATATTTGCTCATCAGCTGTTAACTGTTGGTGTGTAGTAGCCGCTGGCTGAATAACTAATGTTTTTGCATCCCCAACATTAGCTAAATGACTTGCCAACTCTAAGTTATCTATAAGCTTAGTTGCGTCTTCGGCACCACCTTTTAGTTCGATGTTAAGCATGCAACCGAACCCGCGAGTTAAGTATTTCTCAGCAGCTGCTTTGTAAGGACTTGAACTAAGTCCTGGATAAGTAACCTTCGTTACCTGTGGTTGCGATTCTAGCCATTCTGCGAGTGCGAGTGCGTTCTCAGTATGTCGCTCTATTCTCAGACTGAGTGTTTCAAGACCTTGTAGTAGTAGGAACGAGTTAAATGGACTCAGGGAAGCACCGTAGTCTCGAAGAGCTTCGATACGACCTCTAAGGCCAAACGCTACATTTCTGTTGTCCGGCACTCCAAGAGCTTTACAAATATCACTACCAAAACCAAATGCATCCCAATGTACTAGACCGTGGTATGCATCGCTTGGTTCCGTAAACAAGGGATACTTCCCGTTTCCCCAGTTGAACGTTCCTGCGTCAACTATTACTCCACCGATACTGGTCCCGTGGCCTCCGATCCATTTAGTGGCGCTTTGAACAACTATGTCGGCTCCGTGATCGATAGGGCGGATAAGAGCTCCGGCTGCACCAAGCGTATTATCAACTATCAGAGGAATGTCATGCGTCTGGGCAAGTTTCGCAATCCCTTCAAAGTCAGGAATATTGAATCGTGGATTTCCCATGGACTCTAGATATATAGCTTTAGTATTTTCGTCGATTTGCTTTTCAAAGCTTGCGACATCATCGCCTTCAGCAAAGCGCACGTTAATACCTAATCTTGGGAATTGGACTTTAAACTGATTGTAAGTTCCACCATATAAAAAAGAAGTTGATACGAAACTGTCGCCGGCCTGCATCATGTTCGCGATTGCCAGAAATTGAGCAGCTTGACCAGAAGCTGTAGCTAGCCCTGAAACTCCACCTTCGAGTGCAGCGACGCGCTTCTCGAATACGTCAGTTGTTGGGTTCATAATTCGGGTATAAATATTACCGAATTCAGCTAGAGAGAATAGGTTGGCGCCATGTTCAGCACTATCAAACACGAATGAAGATGTTTGGTAAATAGGAACTGCCCTCGAATTTGTGGTCGGGTCTGGTTCTTGTCCGGCATGGAGTTGCAGAGTTTCAAAGCGATGTTCTGACATTTTATTTGTCCTTTCGTCTACCAAGTTTTTACTTGAGTAGAGTTTTAATTGAGATTGTTGTACTTTCCCTCAGTCGTAAAGCTTGCTGAATAATGGACTCAAGAGGGATGTATATGTTGGAGTCTCAGACAGCGCTTACGCCATCATGAACGATGAACTAATTGTCGATGAGTTCGACCCTAGCATCTGAGACCCCCTCCAGCTGTGATTAAATTTGACAATGTTGATTCAATTAGTTATGAATATTCAATATTGTGTGTCGAGTAAGTATAGATGTTATTTTGTGTTGTGTCTTTAGTACGTGCGTTAAACGTAATGTAAGTAAGATTGCGTCGAAACCAGGGAGTGCAAGCGTGAATACTTTACGATTTTCCAAACTTATAGAGGAATTGCCAGCGACGGTTCCATTTGTGGGACCAGAACATTTAGAACGTGAGTTGGGGATAGCATTTCACTCACGAATCGGTGCTAATGAAAATGTATTCGGACCATCAGACTCTGTACTTCGGGAAATTGATCAATCTAAGGAACTTTCCTGGCAATATGGCGATCCCGAGTTATTAGAGCTACGCTCCGAGCTCAGCGATTTTCTTGGAGTTGATATTGATGAGGTAGTCGTAGGTGAGGGTATAGATGCCTTGTTAGGCTACACATGTCGCTTATTCGTTGATCCGGGCGATACGGTAGTCACGTCAGATGGAGCTTATCCAACGTTCAACTTTCACGCGACAGGCCACGGAGCCCGAATACAGTCAATACCGTACAAGAATGATCGAGCGGACTTGAAATCCCTAGCGAAATCAGCTGAAGCCATAGATGCAAAATTGATCTATCTGGCAAATCCAGACAATCCGACCGGAACTAGCTGGAACTCCAAGAATATCAATCAGTTTGTATCAAGCATTTCCACTAGGTGCGTAGTTCTTTTAGATGAAGCATATGGAGAATTTGCTGGGGATGATATTTTGCCGATAATCGATACGTCCTTAACTAATTTGGTAAGATTCCGAACGTTCTCTAAGGCTTATGGGTTAGCAGGATTACGAGTGGGTTACGCTATCGGTCATCGAGATTTGATTCGACAATTCGAGAAAATCAGAAATCATTTTGGCGTTGGTAAGTTGTCGCAAGTGGCTGCGTTGGCTGCATTAAAGGATCAAAGGCATGTTAATAATATATTAGGCCTTGTGGCTAAGTCTAAGGAGAAAATCTATAGAATTGCGGCAGATAATGGACTTGCAGTCATTCAATCTGATACTAACTTCGTTTCAATAGATTGTGGTCATGGGGGTGATTATGCGAGGCGGGTATTGGAGTCTCTAATTAGGATGGGAGTATTTGTTAGGATGCCTGCCGTGGCCCCGCTAGATCGCTGTATTAGAGTTACATGTGGAACAGATTCCGACTTAGATTTGTTTGCTCAATCTCTTCCAGTTGCTTTAGATGAAGCTCGCGAATAGTGCCACCTGGGGTAGCAGAAAAGCAGCACTCTGTGGCGACTGACTTAGACCGCCTCATCCCGAGAAATTTCTCGAAGACCGGCTACGTGTTCGCGAGCTAAATTTTCGTATCTGCCAGGATTGCCAGTGACCCATTCTTCGGAGGCAGAACCTATAATCGAGCGTTTGACTACTGCTGGTGCTCCTACAGCTAGCATTCCATCCGGGATCTCAGTGTCAGCCATCACGATGGCACCTGCACCAATTAGAGCTTTCGCACCAATTTTAGCGCCATCAAGAATTAGTGCACCATTGGCTACTAAAGCCTGTTCACCAATTATGGCTCCGTGGACCACGCAGTTATGAGCCAAAGATGCCTCACGCCCGATGATGGATGGTAGATCAGCTCGCCCGTGTACAACGGCTCCGTCTTGAATATTTGCGCCTTCATGGACTTCAACGTAACTGGTATCACCACGGAGTACGGCACCGTACCATACTGATGCATGAGCCTCTATGGTCACTGCGCCTACAATTGTCGCCGTAGGCGCAATAAAAGCACTAGGATGAATTTTCGGTACTTTATTTCCAATTGCAAATATCGGCATACTAAGTCTCTTTCCCTAAAGTGTGGTCAGTTTATTCTTCCTACTGAACAAGTAACGCGACAAATGCAAAAGATTTTTTCAAGTACTTCGTCCTTTAGTTCGACCGTTACAGTTGCTGTTTTACCCATTCTTTGTATATGCGCCTCCGCCATAATAAAATCTGAAATAGCAGATTCAAGGTAGGCGATACTCAAATCCTGTGTCTGTTTTATTTCACTTCCGGTAAGTATCTTCGAGTTTATTGCAACGTGTGCAGCAATTTCTGCATAGGTCGCCAAGATACCACCGTTGATTGAATTCCTAACTCCACCTACATTGACGCTGTTTCGTTTCATTCTAAGAACGATTTTCTTATCATCTACAGATTCAAGTGAAATTCCTAGTATGTCTGCAAATGGATATTGGCCTAAATTATTATCTCTCATGCTTAGAGTTTCTTTTTAGTTATTACGGAATATGTGCCGCGGCCGAGCCCGAATACTGTTTGGTTAGTATCTGAAATGGATACTTCAACTACTGCAATATGTGCTCCTCGACCGGAAACATTAGCCGTTACTATGGACTCACCTATAGGAGTTTTGAAATACGAGACATTATATTCGACTGTGCCGTTCATTTCTTCTGTTTCATGGTTTATTGAAGTACTTGCGGCTCTCACAAGTGCCAAATCCACAGCGGTAGTGATTGCGAGTGTTTGGCACCGAGAATATTCATTCAGCGATTTGACGCGATAGCGTGCCATACCGCTAGCGGCTTCAAGTCTCTCTATTCCTAAAGCGTCCTCTACTTGGAGCGTCGATGCAAATTCTTCTGGTTTAGCCATTCGTTGTGTCCGTACTTGATTATTTTCTGTGCGAAATCTACGTAACATATGTATAACCCCTTATTTACTAGAGATCCTCTGATTTATGTAGATTTACTCGTCGGGCCAGCGAAGGTAGGCGGTGGCGGGCTTGACAGGACACGTGCCTAGGCTGTACATCATAGGTTATTAAAATATTTTTATCGTAAGGACATAGCAAATGAGTTTAAGAGGAAAGGCTGCAATCGTTGGATTTTATGAGATCCCAACGCAAAAAGAATATCCAGACAGAACTACTTTTGGCGTAATGGCAGAGGTTGCACGCGGGGCGATAAAAGATGCGGGCCTGCGTAAAGAGGATATCGACGGACTCATTAATGGTGAAGGGGTGAACTCAATCACTGTTGCTGAGGCACTGGGAATACAGCCTGATTACACTGCCTCAATGACAACTCATGGGTCGAGTGGTGCCAGCTCTATTGCGACGGCTGCAGCCGTGATAGCCGCAGGTCTAGCAAATTACGTGCTATGCGTTTTTGGAGAAGCGCGACCTCGTTCGAGCTCCAGAATGGTGGGGCAAGCACAGGGAAAGGGAATTTTACCTCCTGCGAGTCGAGCTACCGAGTGGGAACTTCCATATGGTCCGGTGATAGCGATGAATGGCTGGTATGGCCTAATCAAGCAGCGTCATATGTTCGAATATGGAACTACTCAGGAGCAATTCGCAAAATTGGTAGTTGATCAACGATTTAATGCCGCGGCGAATGAAAATGCCGTTTGGTATGGTCAGCCCGTTACCGAAGAGGATGTCCTCAATTCACGTTTTACAAATGATCCGCTTCATCTGCTCGAGAGTGTCATGCCGTGTTCCGGCGCGCACGCGGTTATCGTGACTTCTGCTGAGCGAGCCAGATCTTTGCCTAACGACCCAGCATATATTCTTGGCGTGGGTGGTCCGGCAACGACTCATGATGTGATATGGCAAAAAGATGACATCACCACGACGCCAGTCGTAAGTTCAGCGCCTACTGCTCTGAATATGGCTGAGATAAGCATCAATGATGTTGACATGGCACAGTTTTATGACTGTTATTCAATTCTTGCGATGGCGTGCCTAGAGGATGCGGGAGTCTCTAAGAAAGGCGAGATTGGTCCATTCTACGAATCCACTGACACCACTTACAAGGGTGATTTTCCGATCAATACTGATGGTGGACAGATAGGTGCCGGTCAGACCGGTGGAGTTGGTGGAGGATTCCGACACGTAGTTGAAGGAACCCGCCAGGTGATGGGAAGAGCAGGGCTAAGGCAGGCGTCTAAAGCAGATATTTGCTTGGTTAATGGCTGAGGTGGCACAGCGAGCATTATGTGCACGCTGGTACTCGGTTCGAGTGCCACTCTCTAAATAGAAAAACTAAAAAGGAAATAAGATGACTGAATCTAATACCAACGTATCGCTAAAACCTGAACCACGCCCCGAGGTGCCAGATCTCACAATGCCATTTTGGGATGCCGCAAAACGACACGAATTGGTTGTGCCTAGATGCACTCCGTGTAACGCATTTTTTTGGTATCCAAGAGAGGCTTGTCCAACATGTTTGCGGAGTGATTCATGGGATTGGGCGAAGGTTAGCGGAAACGCTAGGCTTCATACATTCACGATTGTTCGTCAGCCATTGCATCCTGGATTTCAGGAGGAGGTTCCGTACGCATTTGCTGTTGTACAGCTTGATGAGGGAATTCGTATGATGTCTAATATTGTGGATTGTGATGTCATGGAAGATATTGAAATTGATATGAAACTTGAAGTTAAATTTGACGATATATCTGACGACTGGACTCTGGTTAAATTCAAGCCAGCCTAAGGCGAAATAGGCATATTGCATGCGAATCGGCTTAATTTCGGACACTCATATTCCGGAGGCAGGTAAAGAAATTTGGCCTGAGATACGCTCTGCATTCGATGGTGTGGATCTTATTCTTCATGGTGGAGATATTACGGTCAGTCGAGTACTGGATGAACTGGAAACAATCGCACCAGTGTTGGCTGCTCAAGGGAATCATGACGACCACCTCTATGCTGACCCGCGAGTTGAGCTAATTCATCATCTTGAGCTTGAAGGACACAGTTTGGCTCTACTGCATAGATTTGGTCCAGTTGAATCAGATATTAACGACTTAATACACATTTGGTTGGATGATGTACGGCCCGAGATTATTGTTTGTGGTGACTCACACTACACGTACCTTGAGTGGAAGCAGGATGTGTTGGTCATTAATCCCGGTAGTCCGACTCTACCAAGAAATTTAAGTCCACGACTTGGAAATGTGGGGATTCTAGAGTTGGTCTCGGGCAAGGTGCCTGAGGCTCATATAATAGATCTTGCAGATGGGAAATTTGCGCATTTGCTCCAAGGTTTCCCAAAATTTGCGTAAATATTTGCCAACACATGCTTGGTATAGTTTTTAGGCTTCAGATCGGAGTATGGAATTGGTTGAAATTAGCGATAACATAAGTGAATTTTTAAGACGCCCTCTCGTGGGTACGCTCGCAACATTGGACAGTGACGGGAGCCCTCGAACTCGTGCGATTTGGCATGACTGGAGTGAACATGGCTTGCTTTTATTCAGTGCGACTAAAACAAGGAAGTGGCAAAATATTGTGAACGATGCTCGGGTCTCTCTTTGTGTTGATGATTCAGCAACACCTTATAAGTCAGTCATTATCGATGGAACTGCTGTGCGTCGCCAGGACCAGTCAGACTTACTGTTCCCCGTCGTATTGCGAATGGCTGAGAAGTATTATGGTATGTCCGAAGGGCGTAAATTCGCTGATTCTTCTAAGTACAATGACCATAGAGCTATTGCTCTTTTTGAAATTCACATCGAGCGTATTACGACTCAAGGTTTTTGATTGGGAGTTCAGGAAGCAATAGGTCCATGGTAAATACAATTTCAGGTTCTTTGAAGTCATCTGATCTCGGTTGGACTCTTTCACATGAACATCTCGTCAGTGGGATGGGTGGGATGGACAAGATCGCACAACTGTATGATCGAGGCGAGGCTCTTAGACGAAGTCAAGAGGCGCTTGAAGTGGCGTATGCAAGTGGTATACGAACCATAATAGATTGCACGCCATTGGACCTCGGTAGGCAGGCGGATGTATTTGAACGATTAGCGGATACTTCGCCTATAAATGTAATCGCCGCTACTGGCGTATACAGGTGGATTCCTTTGACTTATTACACGTGGAGTCCGGATGCAATTGCTGAGTACTTTATTAAGGATATCGAAATCGGATTGGAATCGACATCTGTGAAGGCCGGGATTATCAAGTTGGCTTGGGATTATGAGTATCAGATTGATGATGGACCCGGATCACCTCGCTTTCAACTTGAGAAAACTGCACGCGCTGCTGCGAGAGCCTCACGTGCGACAGGCGTTCCCATTACCTGTCATACGAGAGCTCTGGACGAGTTAGGCCTCCCATTATTGGATATTTTTGAAGACGAAGGTCTCGACTTAAGGGCAGTGACTATTGGCCATAGTAGTGACTCTCGGGACATGTCTTATATAAATCAATTACTCAATCGTGGTGCGACGGTTGGGCTCGATAGATTTCAATCAGCTTTACCGGAAGATGAAAAGATTCGACGTTCTGAGATTGCGCTCAATTTGATTCAGTCTGGGTTCGGAGATCAAATTTGTCTGGGCCATGATTCAGCCGCCTACAGCCTTAATCTTGGACCATCCGGCGGAGGAAGCCGTGCTGAAGATAGTAATTGTTGGTTACCCGTGCCTGATTGGCAAATTCCTTGGCTTGTTGAGCGAGGTGTATCAAACTCCGGCATAGATGATGTAATGTCAAAATCAGTTTCGAAAACTTTCGATGCTGCTAGTAGAATGTCCACATAACAATTGAATAGGAGATATGCATATGTTTAATGGAATAGATCACGTAGTTATTTCGGTAGCTGATATGGCTGAGGGTTTGGAAAAATATGGTGCTATTTTTGGGAAAAATGCTGATAGGACTGGTGAGCCGGAGGGGGCAGGTTTTCTGACAGCTCATTTCGAGTTTGAAAACTCTGAGGTCGAACTTGTACAACCTACTAATGATTCTGGACCGGTAGCAAAACATGTCGAGAAGACTGGTGGCGGAATGTACCTACTTTCGATGCGAGTTGACGATATAGTCGCGACTTTGTCGGAGCTTCGATCTAAGAATGTGCGTTTAATTGGTGATCCCGGTGAGGGTGAGAGTCCTAAGGGACAAGTATTTGTTCATCCATCCGCGACTGGCGGGGTGCTTTTACAAATTGTAGAAGGCTAAACAGTTACCTTTTTTGACCGTTTGGCTTCTCGATTTCTCGTTAGTGTGTTAAGAGTTACTTTCCGCAGGCGAATAAAGCTTGGGGTTACTTCAAGACATTCATCCGCTGAGATAAATTCAAGAGCCTGCTCGAGTGAGAGTTCAATATTTGGTGTGAGATGCTCGGCCGTGTCAGCGGCTGAACTTCGCATATTGGTAAGCTTCTTCTCACGGCATGGATTGACATCCATGTCGTCGGCACGAGCATTTTCTCCAACAATCATGCCTTCGTATATAGCTACGCCAGGACCAATGAATAACTTTCCTCTTTCTTGTAAACTAACTAAAGCATGGGTTGTCGATGGCCCAGGCCGGTCAGAAACCAAGCTGCCTGATGCTCGTGTTCGTATCTTGCCAAGCCAGGGGACCAAACCGGCTGAGAGTCGGTTAACGATTCCCGTACCACGAGTATTTGTCAGAAATTCGGTCTGAAAGCCAATCAACCCACGGACAGGCGCCTCGAACTCTATGTGAGCACTGCCGTTACCGTTACTATTCATCTCTTTGAGTTGACCTTTTCTTTTGGCAAGACTCTGAGTGATTGCACCCACATATTCTTCGTCAGTCTCTATGAACAAATGTTCCATCGGTTCATGTAATTTGCCATTGAGTTCTTGAGTTACTACTTCTGGTTTTCCAACGGTGAGTTCAAAGCCTTCTCGACGCATCGTTTCAATTAACACTGCAAGTTGTAATTCGCCTCTACCTTGAACAATCCATGTCTCTGCGCGATCAGCTGGGGTTACCCTTAAAGAGACATTTCCTATAACCTCGGACTCTAATCGATTGGCTAGCATTCGAGGCGTGAGTTTGGTTCCTTCCTTGCCAGCGAGCGGAGAGGTATTAATTCCTATTGTCATGGACATTGTGGGCTCGTCGACAGTAATTAGAGGGAGTGGCGTTGGATTCTCTTGATCTGCAAGTGTTTCTCCAATTGTTATTTCTGGCATTCCAGCAACTGCGATGATATCGCCGGGGCCAGCTCTTTCGGTGGCTACTCTATCAAGCCCTTCGGTCGTGAATAATTCCGAAATTTTTGCGTTTTCGACTGTTCCATCACGACGGCAATGTGAGACTGTTTGGCCGCGCTGAATTTCGCCCTCTACTACTCTACAGATTGCCAGTCGACCAAGATGCGGAGACGAGTCTAAATTAGTAACAAGCGCCTGTAACTCTCGGCTTCCAGTATGTTGGGGCGCGGGGATGTGGTTTAGAAAGAGTTCGAATAGAGGTTTCATATCAGATCCTGCAATTTCGAGATCGTGTGAAGCAATACCGGCGCGAGCGCTGCAGTAGACAATTGGGAAATCGATCTGCTCCTCCGTGGCACCTAAGTCAAAGAATAATTCGTATACTTCGTCAATTACTTCGGTCACGCGAGCATCAGCTCTATCAATTTTATTAATCACCAGAATGATAGATAAATTAAGTTCGAGTGCTTTTCTTAAAACAAATCGAGTCTGTGGAAGAGGTCCTTCACTGGCATCGACAAGTAAAACTACTCCGTCTACCATTGCCAACCCACGCTCAACCTCACCTCCAAAGTCGGCGTGTCCGGGGGTATCGATAATATTTATCTTAGTATTTTCGTAGGTCACGGATGTGTTTTTGGCCAGAATAGTAATTCCTTTTTCACGTTCTAAATCCGTGGAGTCCATCACTCGATCCACTAATCTTTTATCTCCTTTATTGCCTGATGCTTGTTGAAGCAGTGCGTCAACAAGCGTCGTTTTCCCATGATCAACGTGAGCAATCATCGCTACATTTCTAATTTTGATTGTTTCTAGCATTTGATGCTCCGTTGAGTAAGTGTTTTACGTGTTGAACTTAAACTTATTTTTTTTAATGGTTCAAAGATACTCGACCCATATTGGTCATAAGTTCGACTGTGTACAAATCAAAATAGCGTTCGTAAATCAATTGCGAGATTACTTCCACTAATCGGTTTACACTTGTTTGTATATTTTAAAGTTGTATTAATAGCTTAAGTGGGAATCTGTCATGGTCAATACACATGTTGTGAACAAGGGCTGGATATCCCAGTTAAATGAACCACCTCTCGAACCTGATTTGCCAATCATTGATCCACATCATCATTTCTGGGTAAGGCCTGATCCAGAGCAAACCTATGTTCTTGACGATCTCGTTTTGGACATTGGTGGACATAACGTGCGCCAGACTGTTTTCATTGAATGTAATTCAATGTACCGAGACGGCACTGATCTCATTATGGCCCCTATTGGCGAAACTGAGTACGTTCAGGGCATAGCTGCTCAGAGTGCAAGTGGGCAATTTGGCGATATTCGAGCCGCAGCTGGTATTGTTGGGTTCGCTGATCTAACTCTCGGCCAGGAGGTCGCCCAGGTGCTAGAAGCTCATATAGCCGCAAGTCCTAATCGTTTTCGTGGTATTCGCCACCAGGCAACATGGGATGCGAGTGAAGACGTGCCTAACTCACGCATTAATCCTCCGGAGAGCTTATTTCTTTCAAATAAATTTAGGGAAGGATTCTCTCAGCTAGAGAAGTACAATCTGTCTTTTGAAGCATGGCTTTATCACACTCAGATTGGTGAGCTACAAGATTTAGCTAATCACTCCCCTGGGACGACAATTATTTTGAACCATTTGGGCGGTCCAATCGGGATTGGACCCTATGCGGAAGATAAGACGGCAGTTTTTTCGGAATGGAAGAACGCTATTACAAGTCTGGCCCAATGTCCAAATGTATACGCAAAAGTTGGTGGCATTCAAATGCCTGTGAATGGATTTGGTTGGGAGAAACTCCAGTCACCTCCTACTTCTGACGAACTGTTAGCGATAAATGGACCTTGGTATAGTCACATAATAGAGGCGTTTGGTCCTTCTCGTTGTATGTTTGAGAGCAATTTCCCAGTCGACAAACAGTCGTGCAGTTATTCCGTCTTATGGAACCAATTCAAGAAACTTGCACGGGATTTTTCAGAATCTGATCGAGACAAGCTTTTTCACGACACTGCGCTTGACGTGTACAGACTTAATAAGCATTAGGTCGTTTGATCAGGTAATCCGATATGCGAGTAATTCAGCTTGTACTTTTAGGTTCACTATTGCTGATGGTATCTTGCTCGACTGAAGCTACGTCATCAAATGATCACAATTATTCGGTTGATGATCGTATTTCTCTGGGTGGACCCAGGGCATTCAGGCTCGGATTCAGTAATATTCCCAAAACTATGTCTGCGGTTGATCAAGAATCTATCTGGGATCATGTCGCTCAATTTGGTGAAGTGATGGTTGTACACAGAACGATTTCATGGTCAGAATTTGGCGAGGGAGAATTTTCTGTAACGGAAAAATATGGAGACGAAATAATTGCATTAAAAAAAGCTGCAGAACAACGGGATCTAGACTTAGTAGTGGTGCTTGACGTTTTTGACTCGTCTGGGGAGCAGATAGCCATGCTGCCAGAGGCACTTAAGGAATCTGACTTTTCAGATGATTTAATCTCCTCAATATTACTTAATGAAGTTTCTTTTTTGGCGAGAAATTTGAATCCTTGGGCAATGATCATTGGGAATGAAATCAATTCAGTTTTTGAAAGAAATCCAGATTTGTATTTCTCTTATATTGAACTTTATGAAGATTTATATGAACGTACCAAGCAGATTAATCCTTCGATAATCGTGGCACCTTCCTATGCGTATGAGGAGTTGATGGGTAATATTCCCGGTACTGCTCAATATGGACCAAGGTGGTCCTTGGTTGAGCCACTTATAAATGTTATGGATACTTTCGCATTTTCTTCATTCCCCTCTTATGTGTACCCTGCTGCTCGATCGATTCCACAGAACTATTACAAACAAATTGCTGACAATGTCGATCTTCCAGTTTCATTTTTATCAACGGGATTTCATGTAGGTGATGGAATGAATGAATACCAGGCAACGACGGTGACTGAACAGCGTCGTTTTTTGGAGAGATTACTTCAAGAGTCTGATGATTTAGACGTTATTTTGGTGACATGGTTACTGGCTAAAGATTCTGCCATTATTTCTGACAGGTACTCAGGTTTGTCAAGATCTGGCTTATTTAATATGGAGGATGCGCCGAGACCGAGCTGGGCGGTGTGGAGCAGAGCTTCTCGCCGACCCTTGGCTGTCCCCATACTCGACTAGATTGAAATAGTGATGCACTCAGGCTATGAATAGGTATACTTCTACTGAATGGTTTTATAGGAGACTTGATTCTCGTGCCAGATTTAGAAATCGAACTAATTTGTAAGAAGATTCGTCGGCATATTGTCCGAATGGTATACGAGGCAAAGTCGGGCCATATTGGTGGTTCGATGTCTGCTGTAGAAATAATGACTGTTCTTTATTCGGAATTTTTGAACCACGATTCGGAAAGACCAGATTGGCCAGATCGTGACCGATTCATTATGAGTAAGGGGCATGCGACGCCGGTACAGTATGCCGTCTTATCACAATTTGGTTATATCCCGGAAGATGAATTGAAAACATTTAGGCAGCTAGGTACGCGATTACAGGGGCATTCCGTTCTCGGAAAACCTCCTGGAGTTGAGAATTCAGCAGGATCGCTTGGAATGGGTTTGTCATTTGGTCTGGGACAACGACTAGGTTTGCGCCTGAAGGGTAGTGAAGCAAACGTTTTTGTTCTTATGGGTGATGGTGAGCACAATGAAGGTCAAATTTGGGAAGCAGCGATGGCGGCTTCACATCATCGGGTAAGTAACCTAATCGCGCTCATAGATTTGAACGGGATACAAAATGATGATTTTACTGAAAAGACATTGAATACTAACTCTCTAGCTGACAAATATAGGGCATTTGGATGGCAGGTCCGTGATGATATTGACGGACACAATTTGGCTTCAGTTAGAGAGGCATTCTTATGGGCACAGTCAGTGGCAACTGAGGGCCCCGTAGCGCTGCAATTTCACACAGTAAAAGGAAAGGGCGTCTCATTTATGGAGAATAATCCCGCCTTCCACGGCGCTCCGCCAAGTGATGAACAATTTGAACAAGCTATGACTGAACTTAGCTAAAGTGAAGGTAGATTGAAATGAGTAATGTACCTGATGAAGCCGCAACACGAGAGGCCTTAGGTCCTGGACTGCTTAAAGCGGCTGAGCGTTCTGAAATTGTTGTAGTGGATGCGGACTTGGGGAAATCCACTACAGCCCGATTGATTGCAGATCAATATCCTGAGCGATTTATCACCTTCGGAATAGCTGAGCAGAATATGGCGTCAGCTGCAGCGGGTATATCAACGATAGGGTTTACTGTGGTTGCGTCAACATTTGCAGTTTTTGCTGAACATGCATTTGATCAATGGCGGATGTCGGTCGCGCAACCGAATTTGAATGTAAAACTTTTTGCGTCTCATGGAGGAGTATCTACTGGCGAAGATGGAGCCTCGGCTCAATCTGTTGAAGATGTTGGCGTATTTTCTTCTCTTGTCAATTTCACCGTATGTGTACCGGCCGACGTTGTTGAGGCTGAAGCAATGGTTGCCGCCGCCGTTGATAATTATGGACCATGGTACGTTCGACTGGGTCGCGCAAAAGTCCCCATAATATATGAGAACGGATCGTCTTTTCAAGTTGGTCAAGCTGACACGTTACGTGAGGGCAACGATGTGTCGATAGTAGCGTGCGGACTGATGGTCGGTAGAGCCTTACAAGCAGCTAAATTGTTATCTGATGATGGGATCCAGGCACGTGTTATTAATATGTCGACCATCAGGCCTCTAGACACAGCGACTCTTTTTAAAGCTGCAAATGAAACTGGAGCAGTAGTGGTTGCTGAAGAACATCTTGTTCATTCTGGACTGGGGGCATTATGTGCTCAGGCTCTAGCATCCCAGAATCCGGTCCCAATGGAGTTCGTGGGGATACAAAATAGGTATGGAGAATCTGGTAAGTGGTTTGAAATACTTGAATTATTAGGATTAACGGTGGACGGGATTACCGACGCAACTCACCGGGTATTGTCACGTAAATAGAGAATACTAACTTACGATTCCTTTCTTTTTTGCGACTTCCAAACCTTCTTGAACTAGCTTGGCGCTTTGTCGCTGATCTATTTCAAAAGTAGTACTTGCATTTGGATTGTGTCTAATTATTTGATTTCGTAACCATTCAAAATCAACTGAACCCACCCCGGGAGAGACATGATCCTGTATGCCATCAACATCATGGATATGCAGACCAACCAATCGTTTACCAGGGCTAAATTCTTTACCGACAGACCACCAAGCCTCGCGATTAATTAAACCTAGTCGGTGCTGAACCTCTGCGTGACCTACATCATGCAGATAGCCAACTACGCTTTCTGGATAAATACTCAGTAAAATTTCGTACTCGTCTGGTAACGGAATTTCATGATAGTGCAACCTTGTTTCAATTCCTAATGTAATGCCAGACTTATCGGCCTCCGACGTAAGAGTTGCTAAACTTCGTTTTGCACTTTCGAGATGTTTGGGGGCTTGAGATTCACGCTCTTTTTGTGCCAGGAGGATCGCATCATTCAAATCTGATGGAATAGATTTGGTATTTTTTTTGTAGGCCAGACGAAGCGAACGTTCACTTGGCAATAGCCCAGTTCCGACGTGCCCTAAATGAACTACTACCTGTTGAGCTCCTACGTCCGAAGCAATCTTAATTGATTTGACATGATCCTCTACAGCCATAAGTCGCTCTTGATCGTCGAGTGCTGCTAGATTGAGTCCGCGATTTTCTCCGTGGCCTGGATGGGTCTTTAGTGGAGCTGGGCCGTGGATAGCAGTAATTGGGAGTGAGTTATTACCCTGAAGTTCTTTTATCTGAACACTTGTCATGCTGTGGTTGATTTCGATTGCATCGAACCCAAGTTGGCTCGCTACGTTCATAAAACGTCCCATATCAGTCTTAAATTGTTCTTGTACTCCCCACATTGTAGAGAGTGAAGCAAGAGGCGATTCGAGAGCCACTTTTATGATTTTTCGCTGATGGTTTCATCGAGTAAAGTTTTTACCCGAGGAATAATTTCTTGATATGGAAAATGTCCCACTAGATCTTGACCTTTTTTCAGATTAACTCCCATTGGACCGCACCAAAGACCTATGTCGGCATCGTCTGTTTCGCCAGGACCATTTACGCGGCACCCCATCACCGCAATGGTGATGTCTTCTTTTTCAGCGAACTTAGTGATTACTTTTATATCTTGAGCAAGTTCAATAAATGCTTCGTTTTCAACCCTCGAACATGACGGGCACGAAATAATATTTAATCCCTCGCCGAAGTTTGGCGGAACAGACCGAAAGCGTCCTTTAGAGATATCGTCAAGAATTTCTCGTCCTGCCACTATTTCTTGGCCTTTATCCTCAAAAGGCAGAGTCAACGACACGCGAATAGTATCACCGATTCCTTCAGATATTAGTTGTTCGAAGGCAATACGTGTCTTGATGATGCCCTCAGGAGGCATTCCTGCTTCTGTTACACCAAGGTGTAAAGGTACGTTAGGTCGCATCTCCGAGAATCTTCGATTTCCTTCGACTACTTTTCGCCAGTCAGAATCTTTAAGTGATACGACGTATCGCGTGAAACCCAGATTTTCGAGTATTGCACAGTGTTCGTCGGCACTTTCTACCATAGCGCCTACGTCATCATCACCGAATTTAAGAAGCTTTTGTGGGTCTACTGAGCCGCAATTTACTCCAATTCTCAACGCTACATCGTGAGTTGCGGCTACTTCAGCAATAAAGGCTACCTTATCTTTGACGGGCTTTGATTTCTCGTGATGGTACAGATGTCCGGGGTTATATCGAATTTTATCAACGTATGGTGCAACTTCTGCTGCAAGTCGGTAATTTTCCTGAAGGTCGACCGATATGGTCGCATCTAGGTCACTTGTTCTTCGTCTAATCTCAGCAAGGGCAATCACATCTGCTTTTGAATCTACCGCTATCCGAATAAGATCGGCTCCCGCCTCGGTTAAGAGTTTTATTTGATTAACAGTCGCCTCAATATTTTGCGTTTTTGTTGCGGCCATTGATTGAATTGCTATAGATCTTCCGGATCCGATTTCAAGCTTCCCAACTTTTACAAGGCGAGTATCCTTGCGACGAGAAAACGGCGACGTTGGATCAATGGACTTATTCATAGGTGTATCTACTTCCGCATTTCCTACTAAATCTAATAATACGCGATCTTTATTTAAATCTTACGTATCTAACCACTTAATATTCCACTTATGTCTTTCCATGTCATCAGCACAATTAAAAGGATAAACGCTGCGAATCCAAAGAAATGCACCAAAGATTCTTTACGAGGGTCGACACGTCGACCACCACGAATAAGCTCGATTCCAACGAACAAGATTCTCCCTCCGTCGAGAGCAGGAAGGGGTAAAAGATTAACAATTCCGAGATTAATCGAGAGCAGTGCCGCGAGCTGGAGCAGGGGCGATATCGCTCTTTGTGCCGTCGGAGCTCCTGTGGCCACATCACCGGTTGTTTTAGCGATGCCTACTGGACCCATGAATTCAGGCTTATTACCTCCGAACCAACCAAGAATTTCATTTCTTGTGAGTAGAAGCGTATCCTGTGTTAATCGAATTCCGTCGCCGATCGCACTAATTGGATTAGCTGAAACTTCTTTCGTGAAGGGCCTTCCATCTTCGAGATTAATTGAACCAGTTTGATACATGATTGTTATACCAGTTGGTCCTTGCCCTGCTGGTATAACACGTCGAGCTTTAA
>CAVODE010000011.1:0-28015 GCA_963694535.1 Dehalococcoidia bacterium | reverse complement strand
GTTCAGCACCTTCCTCATCAGCTGGGGGGGCAATTGGAAGAACTTGAACTGTCTCAGGGCGCTGAATAGCCGCATTGATAAATCGAGAAAAACCAACAAATACCTGATCTATCTCACCGTTTTGAAATTGCTCTATCACTGAAGCTGCAATTGGTTTCACATCCGAAAAATCAGGAAAGTCGCCCAGGCTTGGCCAATCTTCCATTACCATTCCAGCTCGACTGAAAAAATCTTTTCCTTTTCTACCAAGAGGAATTACTGTCATGCTGTCTACATTAGGCTGGTGCTCGAGAAGAAAAGACGCACCTGCTCGGTTCATATTTGCACTTAGACCACCAGCGAGACCTCTATCCGCGGTAATATGGATGTACACAACATTACTCACAGGTCTAGTAGTCAAAAGAGGATGTGCGCTTTCTCCTTGGGTTGAACCCAAAGCATCCGCAATCTCATTGAGTACAGAAGTCATTCGATCAGCGTACGGCCGAGACTGCAGGGCACGATTAGTAGCTCTGCGCATCTTCGAAGCAGCGACAAGTTCCATCGCCCTCGTTACCTTGGAAGTATTAGCAACTGACCGAATTCGGTCCTTTATTGCTCTAATTCCACCAGCCATTTATGTCTCCTTTTACAGTCTCTACTTTGCCAAAAGACTAGTAAGCAACCGTGCCTTTGAAGTCAGTTATCGCCTGTTTTAAAGATTCCTCATCACTGTCATCATAATCACCAGAACTGGTGATACTCGCAATTAGGTCACTATATCCACTTCCCATGTACTCATGAAAAGCCGCCTCAAAGTCAACAACTTTATCTGCTGGAACATCATCAAGATGTCCAAAAACTCCCGCATACAGAATAGTTACCTGCTGTCCCAGTGAAAGAGGTTGATACTGCGGCTGCTTAAGCAGCTCTGTCAGTCTTTCTCCACGGATTAGTTGCTGTTTAGTGGCGTCATCAAGGTCGTCCGTCCCAAACTGCGCAAACGCCTGAAGTTCAGTGTATTGTGAGAGATCCAATCTCAATGATCCTGCGACTTTTTTCATTGCTTTTGTTAGAGCCGAACCACCAACTCGTGAAACAGATATCCCGGGATTACAAGCCGGCCTCAGACCTGAGTTAAATCGATCCTGCTCCAAGAAAATCTGACCATCAGTAATTGAGATAACGTTAGTGGGAATATAAGCTGATACGTCGCCCGCCTGCGTTTCAATAATAGGTAGCGCGGTGCTCGATCCTCCTCCGTGATCTTCAGTTACCCGCGCTGAGCGTTCCAGCAAACGTGAATGAAGATAAAAAATATCGCCAGGATAAGCCTCGCGACCAGGAGGCCTACGAAGTAGAAGTGAAACCTCGCGATAAGCCCAAGCATGTTTCGATAAGTCATCATAAATAATGAGTACGTCTCTACCTTTAGCAACAAAATACTCAGACATCGCGACACCGGCATAGGGTGCGAGATACTGAAGTGCTGCTGATTCAGAGGCCCCTGCTGAGACGATAATCGTATGGTCTAATGCACCATTCTCCTCAAGAATTGCTGCCGTCTGTGCTACCTTGGCCTCTTTTTGACCAATAGATACATAAATGCATATTACGTCACTGTTCTTTTGGTTAATAATTGAATCAATTGCAATCGCAGTTTTTCCAATTGATCGGTCCCCAATTATCAATTCACGCTGACCCCGGCCAAGAGGAATCATGGCGTCAATCGCCTTAATACCGGTCTGCAAAGGCTGGTCCACAGAAACTCTAGACACAACACCTGGAGCGATCCGCTCCATAGGATACGTTTCCTGAGTCGCCAAAGGACCTCGTTCATCCACTGGGACACCAAGAGCATTCACTACCCTGCCCATTAACGCTTCACCGACAGGCACTGATGCTACTTGTCCAGTAGTTCGCACTTCAGAGCCCTCTTTAATATTGGACGCATCTCCCATAACAACAGCACCCACTGTTTCCTCTTCGAGGTTCAGAGCCAACCCGCGAATTGGTTGTCCAGTACTATCCTGAACATCGAACTCAATAAGTTCTGATGTCACGCAGTCACCTAGACCGTGAATTCGAGCAATTCCGTCACCGGCTTCTATCACCGTACCGACGTTGGCACTGGAAACACTGGCATCAAAGTTCTCTATCTGTTCTCTTAGTATTGATGCTATTTCTTCAGATCTAACAGCCATCAGTTCACCTCATTCTTTTTCTTCGTCTTAAGATCTTGCAATGTGAGTTCTTAAAGAACCCAATTGACCTCGAGTCGATGCGTCAATTAATCGGTCACCGACTCGTATAACAAGCCCGCCTATAATCGACGAATCTAACTTCGTCTCAACAATTATTTTCTTACCCATCGCAGTAGATAATTTATCTGCTATTTCAACCGCCTGCGATTCATCTAACGGAACAGCACTCGTCACCGTAGCTCGTGCCACATTCTGCTCATCATCCAGCAGCTCTTTGAAAAAAGACTGTATCGATGGTCCAAGCGAAAGGCGATTCTTACGCCTTAATAACCTAAACAGATTTATTTGGTTGGAAGAAATATCAGGCATCACTCTTCGGACAATATTCTGAAAAGTGTCGTCTGTCATACCATCGCCCTGTAGAATTTCAACATGTGAGGGGTTACCAGTAAGAGCATCCAGATTTTCAATAGCTTCTTGCCACGTATCTAACTCACCTGAACTTTTTGCAATTCCAAGAACTGCCACTGCGTATCTTCTACCTGCAACGTCTCGAGTACCTGACATTATCTATGTCCGCCTTTATTAATCATTTTGTGATTCACTAAAAGAAGTACCAATGAGGGATTCGGTTATTAATCGCTGATGAGCATTTTTATCAAGTGACTGACCAATCACTCGCTCTGCAGCATTCACTGTCAAATCAGCAAATTCAGCTCTCAGTGAATTAATGGCCTGCTGTCTCTCAGTTTCAATTTCATTCCTTGCACGCGTCACTATCTGTTCTGCATCAGCTCGCGCCTGAGTCTCAAGCTCTTCACTCAATCGAGCAGCTGTCTCTTGAGCTCGAGTAATTAACTGTCTACCTTCAGCTCGCGCTTCTTCCAACGCAGCTCGAGCCTCTTCTTGGCTCTTTTCTGCAGATTCAGATGCTGCCTGAGAAGCATTAAGCCCGGCCTCTATCTTCTCTCGGCGCTCGTCCACAATTTTCATAATCGGACCCCACGCCAAAAAACGAAGTACTACTAAAAGAACTCCGAAGTTAACTAGTTGGGCAACTAGCCCCGGAACATTGATTCCGAGAGCTCCAATGCCGCCGCTCTCGGCAGAAACACCAAAAGGACTGACCGCAAAAAACACACCCAAAGCAGCAGCGATGACAACTCGCCGACGCCACGATAAGAAATCAAATGTGATTTCAGTCATTATCCGTGGCTCCTTCCCATACAAATCAGTACCACCGAATAATCAAATATGCATCATCTGCAGTCTGACTATTGGCCCACCGATAAATTCATTCTTAAAACACAAATCCAATAAGAATCGCAACAACTAGTGCATAAATTGCAACAGCTTCAGCGAATGCTATAGCGAGAATCATATTCGTCTGAATCACTCCTGCAGCCTCAGGGTTTCGGCCTAGAGCTTCCATAGCCTTCGATCCGAGCATACCAATTCCGATTGCTGGACCTAATCCTCCAACACCCATAGCTATTCCAGCCGCAAGAAACTTCATGGCATTCTCAGTCGACACATTATCTGCTTCACCCTCAGCTGCTACCACCGCTGTGGCAATTAACCACATCGCTGCTGAAAGCATAGTTACGTAAAACGCTCGGCTTCTAATCTTCATTCCTGTCTCCTTCTACCGTTGCGTCAGCTACTTCTGCAACCGACAATCTTCTTACCTTATTCAGCTTACTCACCAGTTAAACAAGGATTGCTCAACTAGTAAATTACTTAGTTTATTCAGCCTATACAGTCAAAGCCTGTTCTACACGGGGCTGACTTCCGTGCTCTTCATCATGATCATCGTGATCGCCATGAGCAGTCACTGCCGTTGCAGCAAATACTGTAGTAAGCATTGCGAAGACAAATGCTTGAACTAGACCGACGAACAACTCAAGTAAATAAAAGACATCAGTCAGTAAGAATGGAACCAAAAAAGTCATCATTAGTAGCAAGACTTCACCAGCGAATATGTTCCCAAACAAACGGAATGTGAACGACACAATACGTGACAATTCACTTACGAACTCCAAAATACCGACAAAAATATCAATTACCCCTGAGCCACCTTTTTTATAAAAATCCCAGGCAAAGAATTTCTTAAGATACGAAATACCAAGAGCCTGTAGACCCCATATCTCCACAAATATAAACGAATATATTGCAATCGCTAACGGAGCATTCATATCAGACATTGCCGACCGCAAGGCAGGTTCGATAGCACCGTAAGTCACCCCTTCATCGCCCGAAGGGCGCGACGCGGATACAACTGTGTCCGGCTTAGCACTCACACTCACCGAACTACCACCAGTCACTTCACTTTGGTCATCTCCATGAGAATCAACTCGTTTTTTATCGTTAGCTTTTAGCGGTACAATCGAAAGCCCTATGCCTGCAATTTCTGCCTGCTTCAGTTCTGTAACTGTTTTGGCATGAACAGCATGATCCTCGTCAACCGCTCGCCCAATAACATTGAACACCGGTA
This sequence comes from Dehalococcoidia bacterium, assembly GCA_963694535.1. Taxonomy (GTDB): domain Bacteria; phylum Chloroflexota; class Dehalococcoidia; order UBA2979; family UBA2979; genus UBA2979. The sequence goes on along the minus strand of CAVODE010000011.1, from coordinate 23,338 downwards.
ATAAACCAGAATAATTTGAAACCAGAACAAAGAAAAATATAGTCGCGACGAGAGGAAAAAACTTCCTGGCATTTTCTGGACCGGCCGCCTGTTCAATAAATCCGTAAAATCCCATGACTGCGGCTTCGGCCACACCAGCAAATCCAGTAGGCACCAGAGAAATACCTCGTCGAATAAAGAATCCGATAATTATCAGAGCGATTACGACAATCCATGACGTGAACATCGTATTTGTTATACGAAATTCACCACCTGTACCCAATGAGTCGGGTATCGAAAGACCTGTAAACCAAATATTTTCAGGGGCAACAACGATAACCGGTGACGGTGTCTTTATAAAAATAAAACCCAAAACCATGAGTGCAATAGCACCGAGGGCGATTAGAGTTGGTTTAACTTTCACTGACCCTCCCGCTTGGCTTCGTTTTTCCGTCGATTTCGGCGTTCTTGATAACGCACAACATCTAATAACCTTCGAATCGCATCAGTAATTCCGATAATGAGTCCCAGCACGAGTCCCAATACCGTAAACACCGGATCTGAGTCTATCTGTCCATCTAGCCAACGGCCACCCAGAGTAAACCCAATCATCCAAAATGCGAGTGAACTTCCTACTCCAATCAGCCTAAAGGCTGGTGACTTATTCACGATACAACTTTCTACGTGACAAGTTCCATCAGCGATGAAATTACCATCAACAAAACCTGCGTGCAACAACTGTATATTAAATCAGCCAATTCTGGTCGATTTCAATTCTAGGATTCGGATAGATCACCCAAATCATCAAGATTCAGTCCCTCAACAAGGTCTCTAAAAGCAGTAAGTTTCGCTAATTCTTCGTCAGTCACGGGATTAATCGATTCAGTCTCGTCGTCATCGTCTGATTCCACGTGCGCTGGCAAAGTTATCCCAGCACGCTCCATGACATCTTCTGACGCCCTGATGGGAGCCTTTGCTCTAATCGCAAGAGCGAGGGCATCAGATGCTCGCGCGTCAAGTGAGGCAATCTCACTACCTGCCGCGAGAGGTTGAATAATAACATCAGCGAAGTAGACATCCTCTTTCAGGTCAACTATTCGAGCTTCGGAAATTTCACCTTGCATCAAACTGACCGCCGCCAAAAATAAATCGTGAGTCATTGGTCTAGGAGTCTCCTGCTCCTGCAGGGCTAACGTTATCGCCTGAGCCATATCAGATCCGATCCAGATTGCTAGATAACGTTCGCCTATTTTTTCCTTTAAAACAACGACGGGTCGTTGCTGGCGCAATCCCACCCGCACTGAATCTACTATCAGTTCTAGCCAAACTTCTTCGTTTTCCAAAATATTCCCCGCACAAACACTAGTTCATCAAAATATATTTCAACTTTAAGAATATGTCATATCAGTTATTTAGTGTTTTCTCAATTAACGCCCTAGTCTCTGGCTCGTGAATCCACAGCATTCAAAATTTCTATTCGGGCCTGATTAGCCGCCTCTCGTGCAGCATCTTGCCATCCACCAGGAGCACATCCAGGGTCCCCAGCCTCACCAGTTTCCCAAGCATACAAAATACCTCGAGAACTGTTTATAACAAATCCTTCACCTTCACCGTCAATTGATGCGTCAACCACGGCCGCAAGATCACCTGCCTGGGCGCCAACACCCGGTATAAGAAATTCAATATTTGGAGCAGTCGCTCTTATTCTTGCAGCCTCTTCCGGATATGTTGCTCCAACTACTAGTCCGACATTTGAATGTTCGTTCCAAGTATTTGCTAGCTCCGCAACGTGAAGATAAAGAGGTACTTTATCGTTGCCTACTAATAAATCTTGAAACTCACCAGCACTCGCATTAGATGTTTTACACAAAATAAAAACACCCTTTTCCGGCCGATCAAGAAAAGGTTTAAGCGAGTCAGTTCCAAGATAAGGATTAACCGTAACCGCATCCGCTTTCATGACATCAAATACAGCCGTCGCATAGGCGGCCGCTGTATGCCCGATATCGCCACGTTTTGCGTCTAAGATGACCGGAATATGATCAGGAATAATTTCAATCAACTGTTGAAGTAGTCTATACCCGTCCACTCCTTCTCTTTCAAAAAAAGCGGAATTCGGTTTATAACTTGCAACGAGATCTGAAGTCGCATCGACAATAGAAAAAAGAAAATCTTTCAAATCCACGCCCTTAGGTAATCTGCTTGGATCCGGATCGAGTCCCACACACAAACGAGATTTATTTTGAACTGAAGCAGCCCTCTGTTTCTCAAAAAAATTACCGGCGTTAGACATTCGGTACCTCCAGTTTATCTAGTTTGATTTTTATCTCCGGAAGAATACAGTCTGATTCCTCTAACTTCCTCACTGTTTCCTCAAATGTATTTTTGCTTCCCGTCAAAAATACGTTGACCGGATCGCACTGGTTAAAAGCGTTGATATCGTCCTTCGTAATTTCACCAAATAACTGTATTGCTCGTCTAGCAACAGGAAGAGCCGCATCAAAAAATTTAATATTCGAGGGGAATTTATCTCTAATTTTTCTCATTAAAAAACTATAATGACTGCACCCTAGCGCAACACTATCAACATTATGCTTGATGATTTCCTGAACAATAGGCCCGATCAGTACATCAATCTCACCATCAGTCATTTGCCCGCGTTCGACGCAATCTGCAAGCCCGGGGGCCGCAATAAAGCGTGCTGCTATATCGGATGCAAAGCGTTGCTTCAAGTCAGTAAGCGAGTCTCCAGACACCGTTCCACTGGTAGCGATAACTGCCACCGAGCGATTTGAAGAATGCTGTGCTGCAGGCTTAAGGGGAGGTTCCATCCCCACTATTCTTACAGAGTCATTGAAATGCACTCTAAGATCACTCAAACTTGCTGACGAAGCAGTGTTGCAGGCAATTACTACTATTTGGGTCCCAATTTCACTAAACAAAGATACAAAATGCCGCATTCGTGGAATAAGCGTCTCCACCGATTTGTCGCCGTAAGGGAAAAGTGCCGTATCAGCTATGTATCCAAGCCTAAGATTTGGCTCTAATACCTTCAATTCCTGTGCAACCGATAAGCCACCAACTCCAGAATCAATAATACCGATGTCGATGCTTGAAAATTTTCCTATAGGTCGCGTGGATTCTACAATTTTCAATTGCTTCACCAAATACTCCACCATCCGCTCGTTCTAGCATAGTCGCAGTGTGATAGATTTTGTTAGCAGACTTTTTGGAGATAATTATGGCTAAAAACTCAGAAGATGCCGCAAAGGTTTCAATAAAAGGTGGCGGTGGTAGCCGTGAGTACATGCAAAGCTTCCAGGATGGCAGGTCACGTGCTGGCTGCGACTCTTGCGGATTTAACATGAGACGACCCGAAGATTATGGCAGCGAAAAGGACAAAACACGCTCACAGAACCATTGCTCTACCTGTTACGTAAACGGGAAATATATTCACAAGGCCAAAGACTTGGCTGATTTTGTTTCACTCGCTGTTCAAGATCTGGCAGATCAAAGAGGGCAATCCACTGGCAAATTGAAGCTTACCCTAAAAAAAGAATTGAAAAAATTGCCTCGATGGAAATAAAATAAAACACATGTGCTAAAATTTGACCCATAAATAGTTTCACGATCGCTATATTGGGGGAAATTCAATTCACTCTGATACCTCTAGACAGACCACTATCAGCTCAGACGCTAATGATGATGATCTAGGTAATGAGAAGTCTCTGCGACCGCAGACGCTTCCTCACTACTTCGGCCAGGATCGAGTTAAAGAGAATCTTAAAATAGCTATCGATGCTGCCAAGATGAGATCAGAACCTCTGGATCACGTGCTATTTCATGGACCTCCAGGACTTGGAAAAACAACTTTAGCAATGATTCTCGCATCCGAAATGAATGTATCAATCCGTATAACCTCGGGCCCAGCTCTGGAACGTGCAGGTGACCTTGCGGCACTACTAACCTCATTGCAAACAGGTGACATTCTCTTCATTGATGAAATACACCGCCTGTCACTAGCTGTGGAAGAAGTTTTATATCCAGCCATGGAAGATTATTCGGTGGATATCATACTCGGGAAAGGTCCAAAAGCCCGAGATGTACGGCTAAAAGTTGCACCTTTCACTCTTGTTGGCGCAACGACTAGATTTTCACTCATATCGCAACCTCTTCGTGATCGATTTGGTTCATCATTTAGGCTGGAATTCTACGATCCACCTGCGCTGATTCAGATTCTAGATCGATCTGCTGAGGTTTTAAATTGTCAGATAGATAACGACGGTTTAATGGAAATAGCGACGCGATCGCGGGGAACCGCAAGAATTGCCAACAGACTATTACGACGTGTTAGAGATTACGCACAAGTGAAATATGACGGTAAAATCACCAAGAAAACGGCTCAGGAAGCACTAGAACGCCTAGAAATAGATGAACTTGGTCTTGATCGAATGGATCGAGAATTGTTAAAAACTCTTGCTAAAAGATTTAATGGCGGACCAGCCGGACTCGACACACTTGCCGCGGCGATCTCAGAAGAGGCGGACACAATTATGGATGTCTATGAGCCTTTTTTATTGAAGGAAGGGCTCATCGTTCGTTCGCCGCGGGGCAGAATTCTCACAGAAGCGGGCTATAAGCATATCGGATCAGTTCCACCACAAATAATTGAGACATCAGAGACACCGCAGATTGGTCTGTGGTCTTCCTAAGTCTTCTTATCTAATCACTCCGTCTGTGAAAAGCTCAGATATCTCGTCATCTGTATATCCTCCATCGAGCAATACTTCCTTAGTATGCTCCCCTATCAATGGCGAGGGGCCTTGCACCCTAGCCTCCGTCTTTGAGAATTGTACTATTGGGCCAACAACTTGCTGAGGACCAGTTACAGGGTGTTCTAGCGGAACCATTACCCCCAGCGCCTTAACTTGCTCATGATCAGCCAAGTCCTCAGGAAACTGAACCGGAGCCACGGGGCATCCCACGGCCCTTAGTTTTGTTAACCAATACTCAGTAGACTGTTGCTTAACACGGTCTGTAATTTCTGATTTCCAGTCTTCCACTTGAGTTTGATACTTGGGGTCATCTGGGTCAAAACCAGCATCGTCGGTGAGCTCATGGGTCATCTGCAGACCAAGTCGTGCAGCATCACGAGTTTTTGGAGTGAGACATCCGAGCATGATTGCACCATCTGCAGTTTGATATGAGCAGTAATAAAGTCGTGGAAGGCCTGATGACTGCTGACGATATTTTACTCGCTCTGCCAACACTTCCTTATAAGGAATTCCCTTAGCGAAGGATTCCTTAACTCGCTGCATCATCGGATCTCTATAGACTGAGTCGCTAGCGGGTTCACGCATGACAAACGAGTCCTGAATAGACAAGGATGAATTCAGTAATGAGGCATCAATCTTCTGGCCAAGGCCTGTCTTATCACGTGAAAAGAGTGCAGCGCTAATCGCACCAGCACTTGCGAGACCTGTTAGGTAATCTGACACAGACGGAACCATACCCACGGGAACTCCATCATCATCAGTTTTCCCATCGCCCGCGACCAGTCCAGAGAAAGCAGTAGCAACGTAATCTGTTGCTGCCTCATTCGCCCATGGTCCTGAAGGGCCAAACCCTGTTATCGAGCAGTATATAAGTCTAGGGTTAATGGCAGAGAGGTCTTCGTAACCTATACCAAGTCGCTCTGCAACACCAGGTCGAAAATTAATAATCAGCGCATCAAATCCTTTGATTATTTTCCGAATAACATCGATACCCTTAGGATCTTTAAGATCAATACTTAATGACTTTTTCCCTCGGTTAAGAGATTGCCACCTCTTTCCATGATCAGGCACCACCGCTGCGACATTACGGTAATACTCACCTAAAATTGGCTCGACTTTGACAACTTCCGCACCAAAATCAGATAGGACGACCCCAGCGAATGGTCCCGCAACAATCTGAGTGAAAGCTAACACTCTGACTCCTGTCAAAGGGCCTGACTGATTAATTTCACTCTCTGTCACCAACCACCTGCTCTCTGACACACCCTAAGAAGCGTGAAAATAGATTACTTAATTAACCGAATCTTTCACACCCAATGATAGTAAATATTGATGTACCCAAGTCGCGGCACGCTTGCCATCAGCAATAGCAGTGACAACGAGATCTGCTCCGTTGACGACGTCACCGCCCGCAAATATGTACGGAATATTCGTCTGGCCTGTCCTGGAGTCAACTTGAATTAAGCCCCAATTATCAGTCTCAACCTCAGAGCTCTCACCCAAATCCGAGTCAGCATTGTATCCAATTGCTATCACCACAGCCGAAGCTGAGATGGTGTACTCAGAATCCTCTATCTGGACAGGTCTTCGTCGACCACTATCATCTGGTTCAGAGAGTTCCATTTGTACTAACTCAACGCTCACAACCTTACCTTCTTCATCACTAATAAAGCGTGTCGGAGTAGTTAAATACGAAAAAATGACGCCTTCTTCTCGAGCATGCACGCGTTCTTCAGTCCGGCCTAACATCTCATTTTCTGTTCGTCGATAAACACAAGTTACATTTTTGGCACCTAAGCGAACCGCAGTTCGCACACAATCCATTGAAGTATCGCCTCCACCAACGACAACTACGTCATCACCAACAAATGGCAGGCCACGTTGGTCTTCAGGAAGTTCAAAGTCATCCAAATTACCTCGCACCAGAAAGTCAGTTGCTTGATAGACGTGAGTCAGGTCTTCACCTTCCGTCTTAAGTAAATTTCCAATACCGGCACCATTACCCAAAAAAATACTATCAAAACCGTGCTGATTTCTAAGAGCTCCCAAAGTGACATCAGTTCCAATTTCAACTGAATTTTTAAACTCAACACCGATCTCACGAAGAGATGTTAGTTTCTCCTCCAATATTTCTTTATTCATCTTGAAATTTGGAATGCCGTAGCGCAATACGCCACCCGCTTCGGGCCAACGATCAAAAATTGTGCACATGTGACCTCGCACCTGAAGCTCTTCCGCAACAGTCAGCCCTGCAGGACCTGAGCCAATTATCGCCACTCGGCGATTGGTGGTTGGGCCAACAAAACGCACTGGAAATTTATTGGTAATCTTGCGCTCTTGATCAGTAATAAATGCTTCAAGCCGGCCAATTGCAACAGGTGGATGCTTAGACCCGTCTGTTCGAAGTGCGAATCCGACAACACAAGCCCCCTCACAAAGAATTTCCTGCGGACAAAGTCTTCCACACATCTCAGGCAATGTAGAGGTTTCTCTAAATTTTGATGCGGCCCCTAATACATCATCGTTCTCCAACATTTTAAGTGCTGAAGGAATGTCATTGTGAACCGGACACGCATCCATACATGGTGCAGACGGGCAATCAATACATCTTGCGGCTTCCACTATGGCCGCATCCATAGTCATAGACATATAAGTTTCGTCGAAGTTGTTAACTCGATCAGTTGGAGTTTGCTTTTCTATTTTTTGTCTGGGAATCGAAAGTCGATCATGAACTAAATTTCCATCATGGGAATGCGTGCCTATAACTTCGTTCATTAATCGAGCCTCGTGCAGATGAAGTATATCAATCTTAGTCAAATCAAGTGGACACTATTAATGACTATTGATTTGCTTCTTTTATTATTTCCAGAACACTTTGAGCTTCCACTAATTTACCTCTAATCGCAACAATAGCGGAACTAATATCGTTGGGTTCGTTAGCAGACATATAATCCTCGACTCGCTGCGCAGTATCGGTCAAGAATGGAAGTAAATCACGCATTCTCAAATATTGAGCCGCAAACATCGCCTCACCACGTAGGCGGCGTAAGTCCCAGTCTGTTATCTCTTCGCCTGTAGCTAATTGTAAAACTTCAGCGTCTAATGCCGCCAGAAACGTAACTGAGTGCCTCAACGTCCAGCCCGGTCTCTCAGTAGCAGTTCGTGAAAGCTTTGTTTCTGCAACTCCTTCGAGCACAACTAGCGTCTCATGCCTTGTGCTGATCCATGCGCTTGATATGTCAATCCATTCAGACAATTAGAGCCTCCCCAAAAAGCATAAATGCCGCAGTGCTAACGTGGTTAAATTCCAAAATAAGGACTTGTTACTGGACAACCTCACTAAACTTTCAACTTCACCGTAGTATATAAGGTCAACCATTACTGAGTTAAACATTTCGCTAATTAGTTATGAAGACCGGTTAACTGAGCTCTATTTTCTTGCCAATTCCCCCAAAGAATACTACTCGACTACCCTATGAGTCACTGTCAAATTAATTAAACAATTGCAGTAGTCTGGAGTTGAAATGTCCGAGCCAATCAATAAAGTAGAAAATGATGTTTCATTGGTCGGAGAGCGAATTAGGACTGAGGTATCAAAGGTAATTGTAGGTGCCGAAGAAACTATTGATTTAGTATTAATTGCGCTTCTCACGGGTGGGCATGTCCTTCTTGAAGACGTCCCTGGTACAGGTAAAACACTCATGGCACGAGCCTTCGCGAAAGCAATCGGTGGTGACTTTAAGCGAATCCAATTCACGCCTGACCTAATGCCTTCAGATGTAATAGGCATTAACTTTTTCTCCCAAACGAATGGGTCTTTCGAGTTTAGACCCGGACCAATAATTGGTAATATAATCCTCTCCGATGAAATCAATCGTGCGACGCCGCGCACCCAGAGCGCACTCCTCGAGGCGATGGCTGAGGGAACTATCACCGTCGACGGTGACACTATTAATTTGCCTGTTCCCTTTATTGTTTTGGCAACTCAAAATCCAGTTGAACAGGAGGGCACCTTCCCATTACCTGAAGCTCAGCTCGATCGATTCTTGATACGGCTGAAAGTTGGTTACCCTGATCAAGCTGGCGAAATCGAGATCCTTAGGCGATTTGAGGAGAAATCGCCACTAGACACAATTAATGCTGTGTCCACACCTGATGAAATAGTAAGCCTGCAAAAAAATCTCTCTGGCATTTATGTGAACGACTCTATTCGTTCCTACATCGCGAATATTACTCGAGCTACAAGAGAACATTCTGCTTTTGAGCTTGGAGCCAGCCCAAGAGCGACGTTAGCTCTGTTCCGAGCGACACGAGCATCGGCAGGAATTAGTGGACGAAATTATGTGAACCCTGAAGATGTTAAAAAATTAGTAAAACCTGTGCTTGCCCATCGCCTTTTGTTGTCTACGAATTCGAGATTACGAGGCCGTGGGCCAGAGGAAGTAATCGATGAAGTTTTACAAACAATACCCGTGCCAGTTGCCGACGACTAGGAACTCATTTAGGCAGAAAGTTTAGGAAAGTATTCGATGAAAGTCCTAATGACTGAGTCGTGGATAGTTGCTCCACTCGCGCTAATCACGATAGGCCTTGCCTCAGGATTTATGCCGCTAGTGATCTTAGCTAGTCTAATTTTTGGCTTGTCATTAGCAGCTCGAATTTGGACTCGAATCAGTTTGATGGATGTTTCAGCAAATAGGCATCTTTCGTCCGGAAAAATATTCACCGGTGAATCAGTGAGAGTCGAACTCACAATAAGTAATAACAAGGTTCTGCCTTCCCCTTGGATCGATATTCGAGAAAGTTTACCGGCTGGAATGAGTACCGATATTCAAACTATTCCCGGTCCGTCCGGGTCGAAAATCTTCAAACGTGTAACTAGCTTGAATCCGAACGAAAATATTCGCTGGAGCGTCTCTCTGTTAGGGACTAATCGTGGTTTCTACAAAATAGGGCCTACTGTCGCAAGGACCGGTGACCTTTTTGGCTTTTTCCAAAGAGAGGAGATTCTAGACCACCCCACCTCACAAATTGTTGTCTACCCCAGAGTATTTGAATTAGAAGAATTCGGATTAGATTCAAGCCGACCATTTGGAGATCTTCGAGGTGGTGTGAGGCTATTTGAAGATCCAGTTCTTATCTCTGGAATTAGAGATTATTTACCTACTGATAATCTTCGTCGTATCGACTGGGCTGCCACTGCTCGGACAAACAAGCTCCAAAGTCGAATCTACGAGCCCAGCAGATCGCATGCGTTGATAATTGCTCTCAATATTCCTACCTTCAGACAAAATATTCCCTCATTCAGAAAATCTTGGGAGGGGTCTGATCCTGTTCTATTAGAGCGTGGGATTTCTCTTGCTGCGTCAATCGCTTACTGGGCCTCTAAAAACAAACTTGCTGTTGGATTAGTAGCCAACGGGGCTCTTCCAAACGCGGATCAAACCATTCGCATCGGAGCAGGCAACAAGCCCGAACAATTAACCCAAATCCTAGAAGCGTTAGCTGCAGTGACAATCTTCACAACAGGGCCACTTTCTGAGGAATTAGATCAGTTGAAACATCCCTTACCAATCGGCAGTACTATTGTAACTATAGCGGCACAAATGCCAGCCGAACTCGCCTACACACTTAATAAACTTCGCAATAGTGGACACTCAGTAAATGTTCTTCGCACATCTGATGAAGACTGGGATCCACTCGGATTTAACTCCCTCGAAAGAATACAAATTCATGAAATGGCTAGTCGAATGGATGAACTCAACTCCATTGATCAAGCAATTTCTAGTGACTACACGGCAGAGGTTCCAGAGGAAATTGAACCTACCGAATCATACGAAAAAAATAAGTAGCTAAGCATGCTATTCAAACCCAAGTATCTCATTGACGGATGTTACATCGTTACTGAATCCCTAGTGTGGTTCATGGCAATGAGACTCATAACTACCTTCTTCGCCCGTGATCATCTGTCGGCTCTAACAACAGAGATAAGTTCATTATCAACGGAATTGGTTGGTGATGAGCTTCGTCGTTCTACAATTGAAACCTTAACAAATGAGCTCAGCACAGTTGTTATTGGACCGAGCCTTTTTCTCATTATTGGTCTAGCATCGACTGCATTTCTCTTCAAAAGATTATTGAACTATTTGCAAATTGACGGACCATTTGCCGCAATCCTTGTACTGATGGCAACACTTCTCAGTATAAATTTTACGTTGCATATTCACCTAGCAAGTTGGAATATATGGGACGTATCTCCAGTAGTAGATGGTTTGCAATTCGGACAAACAGACCTCACTACAGAAAATATAATCCGCCAAGCCACTCAACCGCTTGATTTATCAAAATATCTGGCTCGGCAAGAATTAACCTCGGTATTAATGGGATTCTCTTTAGTTTGGATTCGCTTTCTGTTTGCTGGATCTGGAAATATCACTACTGGAAAAGTCTCACGATCGTGGGGTCTGGGTTTCATAGCGAGTGTTCTATTTCTATTTGTTAGCGGAATCTCAAATATTCCCTTGGTTCTCTATGTAGCGGTACAGTTTATTTTTGGTGCACTAACTCTTTCCCTTGCATATCAAACTGGAGTTAGACCTGATCGAAATAATGTCAGCAAACTCACGCCATGGGCCTATTCTCTCGCCGGAACTATATTAGTTCTATGCCTAATCGGAGCGATATTCTCCCTAGCTACAGTGCTGAATCTTTCGCCGATTATTCACGCGATATCTAATGTCGTTGGTTCAATAATCAGTCAAATACTCATACTCCTTTTCACGCCATTCTTTTGGATTTTTCAAATGCTTCTGGATTTAATCGGTCCTGCTAATTCTGAATATATATCTCAAGACCAATGCAGTGAACTCTTAAAAGCTGCGACTGAAGCTACAAGACGCGGTGATACTGTACTTGCCGACCAGCTCAATACCGAATATCAAACCTGCCTAGCACCGCCGCCAGTTGCTGAAGGAACTGAAACAACATCAGACCTTCCCGCTTGGGTCGGTACGTCCATCAAAGCCTTTGGATTATTCGTTGCGGGCTATCTCTTATACCGAATAACTCTTTTCATAGTCGGTCTAAAAAGAACCACTACAAACGATGAAGCTGATGACGCCGAACGATTTACATCGAGCAGCGAAGGAAGCTCGCTCAGTGATTTATTGAACGCACTGCTTCCTGGTCAAGAAAGAAAATCAAAAGATTGGGTGGACAAGCATGAAATATATCAACTTTGGGATCGTCTTGAGCGAAGTGGTACGTCCCGAGGACTTCCGCGCTTCATAAATCAGACAGCGTTCGAATATGCCGACGAACATGAGATAAGGCTTAAAACGCCTGCCCTAGCAATCGCACTTATGTTTGATAAAGCCCGATATGGACATGAATACCCGGACGTTACCGAAGTTATGAACGCTCAGGTGCAACTTCAACTTTGGGAAGATAAAATACCGGCTACTGACGCATTACGAGAATTTATTCAAAATGCAAGACAGCCAGAGGATATAGAAAAAGATCGTTGGTTGGAAGATTTAGCAAATGAATTGAAACAACAGCAGGAACACGAACAGGATCAACGTGTTATAGCGGATGATCCAGATGCTCTTCCGTACTGATAAGGAAAGGTTGCAAAATGCGAGTTACCCTTGCGCAAACTCGAAATGAAATTAGAGATACTAATCAAACCTGTCTCGTAATTGACGTACTACGAGCAACATCGGTAATGGCAGTTTTACTATCGATGGGAGTCGCCAAAATATATCTAGCCGAATCGTTTGAGGCAGCTCGTAGGCTTAAAAAAGAGTTAGGATCCGACGTGAATCTCCTACTCATCGGAGAAAAAGATGCGGTTCCTCCAGATGATTTTGACGGAGGCAATTCACCACTTGATTTTTTGAGGCGTGGTCACAAATCACAATTACCCTCTACTGTAATAATGGTGACTACAAATGGAACTCCCACATTACTAGCTTGTAAAGATGCCCCGATAACTATGCCGATTGCTCCTCTAAACTTGGACGCCTGCTTGAAAAAAGCCGCTGCTCTTAAACAGGATATTTTGATAGTTTGCTCTGGATTTGAGGGAGAATCTGCCGAAGACGATCTAATCGCCGCAGGATTAACGGCGGATCGCTTGGTCGCACTTGGGTTTACTCTGTCAAACGAACTGAATGAAGTTCGAAAGAAGTACCAAGCATATTACAACAGCCCCGAATCCTTAAGCACCGCGCTCAGAAATACAAAGCATGGTCAACGATTAGTCGTAGCTAAGTTCGATGATGACATAGACTACTGTTCAAACGAAAATATCTTCGACGAAACCGGTACTCTCGTATGGGACAGTGACAACAATCCGTTGATTAAACTTAGTGAGAAATGAATACAGAAAAAATATTTTGGAAGATGGAGTTCATATGAAAGCGGAAGTGATATCAATTGGAACCGAGATTCTACTAGGTGAAATAGTTGACACAAATGCTGCATTCATAGCCTCTCGTTTGCCGCAATTTGGGATTGATATGCTTTACACCAGTCAGGTCGGTGATAACCCTGATCGCCTCAGCGAGATAATCGATCGAGCATGGAAACGGTCCGATATCATTTTCTGCACAGGTGGCTTAGGCCCAACAGAGGACGACTTGACAAGAGAAACAATTGCAAATGCCCTCAACGAAACGCTATACCAAGATGAGGCACAAGCCGAGATTCTTCGGACTTTTTTTCAAGGCAGGGGAGGCGATATGCCTGAACGCAATCTCAAGCAGGCACAACTAATCAAGTCTGCCCGTGCTATAGCTAATCCTAGAGGTACCGCTCCGGGCTGGTGGGTTGAACGAGAAAATAAAATAATCGTCGTCATGCCAGGACCACCCTCAGAGATGACTCGAATGTGGGAACATGAGGTAGCACCTCACTTAGAACAAAAGGCAAACTCAATTCTGGTATCACGAACACTCAAAACATCAGGCATTGGCGAAGGAACACTTGATGAAATGATTGGTCCTTTGCTCCATTCCACTAATCCTTCAATCGGTGTTTATGCGAGGGTTGATGGTGTACACGTTCGAATCAGTGCAAAAGGAGAGAACCGGCAAAAAGCTTTGGAACTCATCGAACCCGTTGAAAAGAAAGCGCGGGAAATACTTGGTGATTCAATATGGGGTAGTGATGACGAATCTCTAAGTGGCGCTATTGGCCGGATGTTGAAAGACAACAATCTCACTCTGGGCTTAATGGAATCAGCTACTGGAGGAGCATTGGCTTCGTCGCTAACCGACATCGATGGTTCATCAAGTTATTTCAAGGGGTCAATCGTGACATATGCAACTGAAGCAAAAATTATGGCGGGTGTATCTTCTGAAACGATAGACGCATCAGGGGTCATTTCTGAAGAAACAGCTACAGCAATGGCCATCGCCGCACGCAACAAGCTACGGTCTGATATTGGAATTGGAATTACAGGTATCGCTGGTGGTGAAGAAGTGGAAGGTCAACCGCCCGGAACCATGCACATTGCTCTGGCAGATGAAAAAGACAATATTACGTATTCGCATTCACGTTACTACCAAGGCCGTGAGGCAGCTAAACGTCGGGCTGTGCTCACCGCATTAACAATGCTGCGGCAGCATCTAATAAAGCGGAATTAACAATGCTTATCTGGTGCACTGGTATAAGTGGGTCTGAACGAACTGAGTATTTGGAATCTGCAGCAAACACTATTAACGACGATCCCTTTGATTCTAGAACGGCGGAAGTATTTGACGTAGGGCAAATGCTAAATACAGTTCCTGAGCACCTCCGACATTCCGACAATCATACTGATTTGCTAGATGGAAACGAGGACCTACTTCGGTTGCATCGATTATCAGCCCTCACGGAATTACAAGCCCAAATCCAGAAGTCAAACGCAGATATTAAAATTATTTCTACGCATGCCGCCTTCCTGCGAGGCAGTCGCCTGGTTTCAGGAATGGACATGAATCTTTTGCGACAATTTTTTGCTGACAAGATAGATTTATTTATTACTATCTCTCACGATGCAAATATCGTCTGGTCCAATCTTGAGAGTCGGAAAGAATGGCGAGGACAACTACGCCTAGTGGACGTCGTGGTCTGGCGAACATTTGAAAGTGCGACTACCCGTATGTTGGCGGAGTATCTGGACGTAAAATTTGTCGAACTCGCACGTCGCGCAAACCCTAGAGTGATTCAAGGACTTACACGATCACCCACTGCCCCAAGTCTGTATCTGTCATATCCAATCACGTCGATATTAGAAGAGGATCCTGCATTACTCGACCGCGCAGAGGAATTCGCAGAAAAACTAACCGATATTGGATTTGTCGTGTTCGATCCTTTGAGCATCCAAGATCTTAATTCACCCCAGACAGGAGAATTTTTACTTTTGGAGAATGACCCACCTCTTGACCAAGCGAAAGAGGCTAATCGATATATCGAAAGTCAAATACTTTCAAGAGATTTACAGTGGGTTGATCAAGCAGATATGGTTGTCGTTTACTATCCCACAGAACTCGTGTCGCCAGGGGTATTCGCGGAAATGTCCCACGCCCGTGACGTTCGCAGGCCTGTGTATCTATGCGAATTTCCTGGTAAAGTCTCACCATTTCTGGGTATGTTTCATCAAGCCGCATTCGCAACTATCAACGATACGATAGATGGCTTGAAGAAAATATATAGTGAACGGTTGTGAGTACTATATATCTGTCAATACACTAAAAGCATGGAACCAATTCCGATATCATCAGGATCAAATACGTCGTGGGTGCTCCCACTGGCTAAACAAAATAAGTGGATTTTAATCGACGCTGGCGCTGAAATTGATAACCCAAAACCCTCATACTCATGGGATTTGATGCAGGCAGCTCTGTTAAAGGAAAATGTCTTCCCCGATGATATTGAACTTGTTCTAATCACCCATGAGCATATTGATCATGCGGGTCTAGCTTATAAATGGGCAACCCGAGGAGCAACAATATTGGCACATCCTCTTGCACAAAATAAATTAATTCAGGGCGAAGATGCACACGTGAGAGACCGAGCGCAGAGACTCGAATACCTTAAAAACAATGGTCTCCCAGATTCAATAGCTGACACTCTACACAGGAGCAGTACTACTCCCATTCTGAGATGGCAACCCTGCCCTGCTTCAGCTATCTCAACAATAAATCACTTAGATGAAATCGGCCTAGCCGAAAGTAAAAACCTTACGATCTTATCAGCACCAGGGCACACCCGAGGTAATCTGGTGGCGCTTATAAAAGAAGATTTATCGCTATTTTCAGGCGATACGCTACTAGAAAGAACTATCCCCACTTCTGGTCTTCATTTTGTGGAAGATGAGGTAAAAACATCTAATTCTCTTGTTTCAAATTATAGTCATTGGCCATCATTACCAGCCTTCATTCATTCAGTGAATGAAATTCAAAAACAACACATTTCCACTATCTACCCTGGGCATGGCCCACGGATTGATAACCCGGCGCGTGTCTTTCAAAGATTTCTGAAGCACCACGAAAAAAGAGGACGTCGAATTAATCTATTTCACGAAAACAACAAGGATCACAGTCCTTATATGATTGCTAAATTGATGTTCCCTCGAGTATCCGATCAGCAAATTGTACAGGCGATGATTGAAATTATCGGCCACTTAGACCTAAGGACAATATCTGAGGGTACGAAACCTATCTAGTACCTACTCAACTGCCAAGTGTCGATAAAGAGTCGGCAATCTTCTTGGGAGACTTTCAATGTCATCCACTACTTCATACCCAATGTCATCACACATTTGTTGCAAGTAATCATGTCCCTCTTTATCTACTGTGATCAAAAAAGGAGTGATGCCATCACGTTTTGCCTCAAGAAGAGCCTGCTTCGTATCGTGAACCGCGTATTCTTTTTCAGTCCGGTCCTTTCCATAGCCATGGTCTTGTGGACGTCCATCAGAAACCATAATTAAAATTTTCACCTTAGAATCGTGCTCATTTAACTTATGAATGGTGTGTCTAATTGCTGGTCCCATTCGAGTAGATCGAATAGGTTCAATTTTACCTATTCTACGTTGAACTAGTGGCCCCATGGGTTCGTCTAGATCTTTGATAATATGGAACTCAACGTTATCTCGGCCATAGCCGGAAAATCCATAGATACCGTACGAATCTCCAATGGCCTCAAGTGCTTCAACTATTAAAACGGCTGACTCCTTCTCAAGATCGATTATTCTTTTCGGTGGCTCGATCATCTGGCTTGCACGTCGAGCGGCAAGCCATTGAAAATACTTCCTTGGGTCTCCATCAAAATCATCCTCGTCATCATCATTAGAGTTGGATTGACGCTGCTTCTCAATCTCCTCATCGGTGGAGGCCGACATGTCTAATAAAAATGCAACTGCTACATCTCGCTCCATTTTATTTCGCTTGTTGTACACTTTGCCGGTCGGTCCGATTCCAGCTTTCTTGTCAATATAAAACTCAATTGCAAGATCTACATCAAGTTCATCACCATCTTCAACCCTCTTAATCTTCTTAAATACCTCTGGCCGCATCATCTCAAATTGTTTGCGTGTTTCCATGACCAAACCATGATGGCGACGGAGAGTTTCCTCGTAAAATTCGGGCTCTTCCTCTGCTTCGTGGAATCGTTGTCCAACCCGGGTCCATCGAGGGCGATAGTCTGAGGCTCTGAAGTCCCACTCATCATAATAGGACCACTCTATTTCCATCGGCAGCTCTTGCTCCTCGCCATCACCCGGACCACCTGATGATTCATCCGACCCTTCGCTGTCGTCGTCAGATTTTCCTTCTCCGGAAGGTGTAGCTGCCTGTTCAAGATTTTCTAGGAACATCCCCAAAGATTCGTCCAGATCTCCCTCAGCCCACTCGGCAATAGTGATTTCTACCGAATTTTCTAATAATTCTTTCAACTGCTCCTTCGTAAGAGGAGCACCTTCACCGTCCACCTCGCCTTCTTGCTGCTGCTTAAGTCGAGCCAATAATTGCACGAGCTCAGGCTTGAAGTCGCCACGAAACTCAGGTTGTGGTGGGTTTTCAAATTCAATTTCTTGATCATTTGACTGCATATCCAACGGTGGTCCATCGCCTGAGGGCATTGCAGGCTGAATGCTCAACATATCTTCAGACGGTGAATCGAATTCAAATTTACCATCTGCCATGGCCGGAGTGACATTTGGAATTCGCTGTGCAATATCAAAAATAGCTGCAGCTGCCTCGGCCGAATCCTGAATAGTTGCGTCATCCTGTTCGACAATTTTCAGTGCAGACAGGCCGCTCTCCAGAAATTCTCTATACACGGTTGGCCAGCGCATTGTCTCAGGTCTCCCAAGAGATGTTCTAAGTAAGTTTTCGACAAAAGCGGCCCTCAACGGCATGTTCTCGATTCGTGGTCGGCGATTACCTTCGTGAGCCTGCAACTGTCGAAGCCATTTTCTAATTCCACCGTACTCACGACTTACGTACGCATCTACTCTCGTGTCTTCCACTACCGTGAAGATGCCTGAAATAAGAGTGCGCTCATCAAATACATTAAAGTATCTCTGCATCGCAGTAAGTGCCGAGGATGTCGACACCTTATCTGACTTCACTGAAGCTTCCCGAACAGACTGTGCAGATTCTTCACGCTCGAGAAGAGTTGCTGCTACATAAATTCCAGGCTGGTTCCACTTATAGCGAAATGAACCAAACTCAATTCTTCCAGTCTGGTGAGTCGCAAACACTTTGTACGACTGGAAATTAGCTTCCTGATCGTCAAACGTCGCGACAAAGGGCGGTAAATATATAGAAGAGCCCTCAGTCGTAGCTACTGACTCCTGCACCCATCCAATATTTTGATCAACCAGTTCCTCAACTGAATAAATACCTACTTGCTCACCAGTTAAAGCTTTAGCATACATCCTCAATAATGTATTTATTGAAGCCAGTTCTATTCGCGACGACAGTTCCTGCAGTGAATTTTCCGCTCTGGTCGATTCAAGTCGAAAAAATGCTTCCGCTCCTTCAGCATTATTCTCCACTGTCAAAATCTCTTCGCCAACTGCGGACCACCTACGTAACTGTTCGGTCGTTAGTCGATTGCTCACAAACGGTACGATTTTCAAATATTCCATCGCAGCAGTTGGGCTGCCAACCGCGATATTAGAGGCAAAAAGAATATGTTCAGCGTGTGTATCCTCAGATAACTGCCCTAACGACTCGGCCGCATCTGCAAACAAAGGAAATGCTTGCCTTCCGACTTCGCTGGTAACTTTCGCGGAGAGATCAAGAAAACTTGCTCGGTGTTCCGGGCTGATAGAAGTGATCAATGACGGTCCTCGTTCGAAGTACAGTCTGGTATCTGCCCATGACGCGCGCGTGACTGCTCGCGCAAAACCAAGAAATGGTTCTCTATCAGATGGCTCAAGCTCACCAAATATTCGCGTTGCGCTCTCAAGACAGGTGCTAGCAAGTTCGTATGAACGCTCAGTAAGCGCATCAATGATGCTGACTAACTTCTCTATCGAAGCAAGCGGTAAAAAATTTAACAAAGCCGGAGTATGTTCGAAATAAGCCGCAGATAGCGTCCCAGACTTCCAGTTGCCTCTAAAGAGTCTGTCACCCTGCAGCGACCATTCTTCAAGATCATCCAATGTCAAGTATTCCAAGACAGACGGGGTAAATTTAATGAATGAAGCAGCAACCAATGATGACTTCTCTGCGATATTCGCAGCCAACTCAGCCCATTTCATAATTCCGTGAAAACCTATGGTCGGGTGTATGACCGGGGTGGCCCGAAAGTACTCTGTGGCAGCTTCCCAGGCTCTGAGGCTCTGACCTGCAAGCCCAATTCCAGTCTCAGCCCATTGATCAAGCTCAGAAGCGTCGAGAACACCATCTAAAAGCTGTGCGCTCTTCTTAAATTCTTCCGGTAGAGATGCCCCAAATCCTTGGAGTTGCTCCTCATACCGAGCTACTAATTCATCTACATAAGATTCTGGCATTTAAGTATATTCTCAAGTATTTTATGTAATTAACACACTGACTATTCGTCAAAAATAGAAGTGACTACTTCTTCAATTGACCGCTGAACTTCCATGTCATCAGTTAAAGCCCAAACAACTGAAACTTGACATGCACGACGAGGTGAAATCCCCGCCGCAATAAGCTTACCCGCGTATATCAGTAATCGAGTCGATACACCTTCCCCAAGACCATGCTCTTTTAAGTTTCTAACTTTTTCGGCAAGCTTTGCAAGATCTCTCGAGTACTCAGGAGATACTCCTGATTCAACCTCTATTATTGCTGACTCTTGATCGCGATCAGGGTAGCCAAAATCAATAGATATAAATCGTTGTCGTGTCGAGTGCTTTAGATCCTTAAGTGCTGACTGGTAACCTGGGTTATATGACATCACCAATAAGAAACCATCGGCAGCCTCTAATAGCTCTCCACGTTTTTCCACTGGCAACAGTCGTCGATAATCAGTCAAGGGATGAATTAAAACAGTAGTATCTTTCCGAGCTTCAACGACCTCATCAAGATAGCAAATTGCTCCAGCTTTCGTTGCACGAGTTATCGGGCCATCGATCCATCTGGTCTCATCGCCTTCAAGAAGATATCTACCGACTAAATCAGAAGCCGTCAAATCTTCATGGCAAGCAACTGTTATCAATGGAACTCCATCTGAGGCAGCCTCCCCAGGGCTGTTCTGTAACCTCCATGTCATGTGCTCAATAAACCGCGTCTTTCCTACGCCTGTGGGACCTTTCAAAAGAACAGGAATATTATTATCATACGCAGCTTCAAAAAGACTAACTTCATCATTTATTTCCAAATAATATGGCTCTTTTTTTAACCTGAAATCTTCAACTGCTAACTGGGTGTAACCTTTTTTTTGTGTTGTCATTTCGCCTCTGTCCGTAATCAATTTCCCATATTAATAAAATGCCCGGCAGAGAATTGCTCTCGACCGAAATAAACGCCAACTGATGCGCTATGTTAACCAGCCTTACGCTTATGCGCCTACTCTATCAAGCAAGCTAATCCATGCTTCCTCTACTCGATTATTAAATTCAGCGACTGATGAGTCATTACGAATGACCACATCAGCAAATTCCTCTCGTTCCTCCATAGACATTTGTGACTCAATTCGGGCTTGAGCTGACTCTTCATCCAAATTGTTCCGTTCCATCAAGCGTGCTCTTGTAATATCAATCGGCACGCTAACAACCCAGACTTCATCACACAAGTCTTGCCAGTCAGCCTCAATAAGAACTGCTGCCTCCAAAACTATTACCACATCGTTATCTTCTGCTTTAATTCTACTCATTTCAGCCTCGGCTAACAGTCGAATTTCAGGCCATACGATGGAGTTGAGTTTTTCAAGACCATCAGGAGACGCAAAAATTCTCGGACCGAACACCGCACGATCAATTTCTCCGTTGCCACCAACTATATCGTCACCAAACTCAGCTACAACTTTGTCAAAGCCTCGCGTACCTGGTGCGTAAGAAGCATGCCCAAGTAAATCACCATTAATAATCTGAGCACCAAGTTCGTCGAAATGCTCTGATGCCAAGCTCTTACCTGATGCAATCCCCCCGGTGAGTCCAATTACAGTCATAAATCCTCGCTCTTACTTGATAATTCGCTCTCAAAACGAATTAAAATCGCCTAATTACCTGAAGCTTTTTTTAGCTCCTCTATCAACGCTGGAACTATCTGCTTATAGTCCCCAATAATTCCATATCGAGAAAATGACCAGATATTAGCTTCCTCATCCCGATTAATTCCAACAATGGTCTTAGATCCTGAACAACCTGCCATATGCTGGCTCGCACCTGATACAGCAACTGCTAAATATAAATCCGGCGTTACGACCTTACCTGTAAGCCCAACCTGCTGACTTGGCGGATACCAACCTAAGTCGACTGCCGCACGAGAAGCGCCTACCGCAGCCTTATCTAAGCCAATCGCCGACGCTATAGATTCCATTTCACCAAAAGCTTCCGCGTCACCTAGACCTCTGCCCCCAGTAACTACAACTGTTGCGTCCTGAATCTGCAGTCCTTCAGAGGTAGCCGCCTCCGTCGCTATGATTTCAGTTCTCGACTGGCTTGCGGCTGGCAATTCAGTAGATGTTGTCGGTCCACTGCTGCCTTCAATAACTTCAAATGACTTCGCCCGAACCGTAGCGATTGCCGGGCTAGTCGAGAATCCATAAGTGGCCATTGCGTTTCCGCCAAAACAAGGGCGGGTCGCCTTAATCGATCCTTCCTCATCAGAAATAGACACGCAATCCATGGCTACCGCCGTTCCAAGTTTATGAGAAAGTCGCGGCCCAATTTCTCGGCCGACAATGCTCTGCGCAACCAAAATGACATCTGGGCTTTCAGACTCGACAGCTGACTGTATTGCCACAATCCATTGATCACCTCGAAAATCATCATATTGAGCGTCATCACTGGCATACGCAGTGTTCGCACCTGCACAAGCGCCCACAGCTTGTGATGCGCCGGTGCCCAACAATGTAACGCTTACGTTTCCGCCAGACGCTATTTCAGATGCTCCCGCAAGCAGCTCAAGCGTTGTTGAACTTGCCGATCCCTCATCAAGTTCACCGATAACAAGAATGTTGTGTGACATATTTTCACTCTTCCGTTTTCTCTACACCTACTAAAAGTAGTTATTACAGTTTTAAAATCTTAACTAAATTAATTTATCCGCTTGCAATCTTCGAACAAGCTCAGCCGCCTGCTCCTGAGGTGTATCGCCCCTCATGAATTCAACATTCGAGTCAGTTTCAGGAATAAATAATTTCTCTATTTTCAATCTGGATCCTGATGCTCCAACATCCGCGGCATCAAGGCCTAATTCAGCTGCTGAATATTGGGTCACCGTCTTCTTTGCAGCAGCCATAATCTGAGGTAATTTTGGATAACGTGGTTCACCGAACTCATTAGATACCGTCATCACTGCAGGCAAGGCCATCTGAACTGTTTCAAATCCGTCGGTCAAAACACGTTGCACTGAAACGCTGCCTTCCGAATAACTAATATCTTTCGCAATAATTGCTGAGGCCCAGCCTAGCTCCTCAGCCAACAATAAACCAACCTGCCCCATATCCCAATCTGCAGCCTGTCGACCACAAAATACTGCGTCTACATCACCAAGTTCTCTGATGGCTGAGGCTAGAACCTTGGCTGTCGTGTAGGAGTCTCCATCTTCAAACGCATCGTCATTCAGGAGCACACCCTCATCCGCGCCCATAGCGAGCACTTGCTTGATTGCAGCCCGCGCAGAATCAGCACCCATAGATATAACTGTGACTTTAGCGTCTTCACCGCCAGCTTCTTTTATCCGCAACGCCGCTTCAGCAGCAATGCCGTCGAACTGAGAAAGAATTGGCGAAATTCCCGGTGCCGGAACAACTGAGTTAGTAGCCTCATCTATCTTGAAAGCTGATGGTGGAGTGTCTGGGTCTGGTATTTGTTTCGCACATACTACTAAATGCATTTTTTCTCCTTGATTTCTTCTTCATAGCCAGCCTGCCCACCACGTAGTTGTGGCCTC
>CAVODE010000010.1:0-28582 GCA_963694535.1 Dehalococcoidia bacterium | reverse complement strand
CGCGATTGCGATTATATTTCCAGTAATGATTATTGATGACACACCGATAAATACAAGGGTGAAAGCACCGATTGCTTCTGCAATTAATCTGGGGAAAAGCAGTGAAGAAGACAAAAGAGTTTCCTTATTTGATTATTTCTCTTACCTGATAAGAAGTATCTTTGTCTCTCGTTAAACTGTCAAGTGCCTATACAAGTGAACAGTTAACTGGCGAGTTATTTTGGAAGGGTCAGCGACTTTTTGGGATAAGGTGCAAAGATGTAGCAGGTTGTCGCTATTAGGAACATACTGACGAAGACTATAAAGACGCCGTCGTACGAGCCTAATCGGTCATACCAGATACCTATTACAAGCGGTCCTAGGGCATTCATACCTAATTGAATAGGCTGGAATGAGCCTCTTATTTTCCCGACGTGGAATCGACCGAAATAGTCAGCGTGGATAACTTGCATGAATGTCACATGAGATCCGAAGGCGAGTCCGTTTGTTAGCGCATAGAGCATCCCGTCACGGAGTGTGGTCGCACGAGCAAGAAGCGGAATTGTTAATGCCATGAGAATAAGCGTGGCTATCATTGTTCGCCGCATAGTTATGCGTTCCGCAATGATTCCCCCAAGGAGACTGCCAGCGGCACCCATTATGGACCAGACAGTAATCACGAGAGCGGCTTCGCCTGGTCTCAATCCGTGCTCGATCAGATATGGGATTTGGTGGAAATTTATTGAGCCACTTGTCATCATTGTAATGCTGAGCGCGATGCCAACGAGCCAATATGCCTTTAAATGTAATGCTTCACGCAGGGTGAACGACGAAGTGCGGTCCAATTCTGAAACCGTTGTTGAGAGCTGATTAGTGGAATTGTCTTGAGGTGATTGAACTTCGTCATCGGGCAATAATCCAATATCCTCTGGTCGTCGTCGCATGAAGAGAAGAGCCGGTAAAAATGCCATGAGTAGGAGCACCGAGAGAATTACCCAAGCATTACGCCATGAATCAGTGAACTGGATAGTAAGGGCGACGGCGAGAGGTAGAGTGGCCATACCTAATCGTTGACCCACTCCGACAATACTCGCGACCAGCGCTCTTTTTTTTATATACCAATTTGAAACAGTAATATATGAGCTTGCTTGCATACCTCCCATGGAGAGACCTCTACCAATTCCGTAGAACAGAATGAGCTGCCATAAACTGTCAATCGTAGAGAGACTGATGCACGCGATGGCCATACCCGTGCCACAGACGGCTATAACCCAGCGACCACCCCAACGGTCGATAATTGCACCTGACCATGGTGCAGTAATCCCACCCAAAAGCGAGCCAACAGAAATGGCACTTGCTATCGCGGCTCTGCTCCAACCGAATTCGAATTCTAATGATTGCGTAAACGCACCGAGTACTGGATTGAAAAATGTTACTGAAGCAAAGGATGTTCCAACAGCGCTGCCAACAATTAGCCATCCATAATGAAATGCAGGGAACCGGCTTCTGTTATTTTTCATTTCACTGCTTAAGTAATACCTAATATGATGTGTGTATAGTGTGTGAGTGTATGTATTGATCTCAACTAGCGCATTCAGGAGTGTTTTTGGATTTTAATTTCCAAAAATCAGTTGTTGAATGAATCTGTGCTTTAGCAGCGAGTTAGATGTGTGGGAGGACAATGTCCATGAATCGTCGAGTAAAGAGTGCATTTGGAATTTTATGTGCCGCGGTGCTGGGGACAGTACTTGGCCGATTATTAAGAGAGTCTTATATCCAACCAAATGAAGATGGATCTCGAACCTCTACTTCGAATTTGAGCATACCTGATCTAATTCCTGGCCTTGTAGCAGCTGGACGCACCCGTGACGTCCCATGGGTTTGGCTTAAAATACCGATGTGGTTAACTGCTTTTGTTGTAAATTTTTCTTTCTCGGTTGCTGGAGGTGATATGGACAACGTCCGCGAGACTATCACCCGAGTCGTAAAAGAAAATAGCGGTATCGATATTGAAGGTATCTTATCCGCAATGGAAACCTTAAACGTTGACAATGATCTTTGGAGTTAGATGAGGATGATAAGATCGAAGCAAGACGACTTGGATTATGAGATTAGGTGCCTCTGATGACAATAGCTCTTCTTGTGCTGACCGCCTATCTTTTAGGATCTATTCCGACTTCATATTTGGTGGTCCAGTTTTTTCATGGTAAGGATATAAGAAGACTAGGGACCACTAATCCTGGCATGATGAATGTTTGGGATAATCTAGGATTCGCATCAGCTCTGTTAGTTGCAATTGGTGATATTGGCAAGGGAACTATCGCGGTTGGACTCGCATATTGGCTGAACGCCGACATTATGGTGGTAGGTGCTGTCGCCCTCACGGTGGTGCTCGGGCACGACTTTTCTGTATTTTTGAAATTCCACGGTGGAAATGGGATGGCGCCCGCTGTGGGTGCGGTCATCGCATTATTACCTATAACAACTTTGTACGTTCTAGCAACAATTGCCGCTCTCTATTTTGTCACCCGCCGCAAACGCGCATGTGGAGTTATTGGGCTAGCATTGATACCTAGCGTTGGATACCTATTTGGCTATGACGAATCGCGAATTTTGGTTGCGGTTATGGTATTCACTCTTGCCGTGCTGAAGGTGGTCCGATTTGAGGGCTTTTCAGCAGATAGAACTCGTCAGCCCGATGATCTAGTCAAACAGCACAAGGATGAATAGTTTTGAGCTTGGGAACTGGATCGATTAGGTTGATGAACTTTTGATGATTCTGGCTCTGGAAAATTTGTAGCGTAATGAAAAACAGTGAGACTCATGACCGGTTGGTTGGCGAATTTGCTGCTTTGGTCAATAGCGATAACTCGCAGTTTAGTCTTTCAAGTGCCGCGTTTCTGATAGCAAAAGAGAATAATCCAGACCTGCAGACCGATCTATACGAGCAGGAGCTTTCGAGGCTTGGTACCGGACTAATTGAAGCCATTCGGTTAGACACACTTCGCTACAATGCCCGCCGGATAATCAGGAGCATGTCAACTTTCTTGTTTAAGGAATGTGGATTCATTCCAGATCTCGAGTTTCCAGATGATCCACTGAATATCTATTTAGATTCAATGCTTGATAGGAAGACTGGTGTCGCAATTTCATTGACACTTCTCTATTGTGAGTTGGGTCGGCGGGCGGGATTAGACATCAGACCAGTAGGACTGCCAGGGAATATGATTTGTCGGTTCTATCCGAGCGTCGCAGAGAGCGATTTTGAGCAGGAAGCTCCAGAAATTTTAATAGATCCTTATGCTGCAGGGAAGAATATTCGTAGACAGGATGCCCATATCCTTATTCGTAATCGTTTTGGCGGTAGGATTCAGTTGGAGGATCACTACTTCGATCCTTTGGAACCTCGGCAGTTTATGCAACGCTTTCTAAGGCTGCTCAAGACCATATATCTACAGAGGGGTGACGAGGAACATGCCGCACTGATAATTGACTTTTTGGTAGCGATGTATCCTTGGGATCTTGACGAAATGCGCGACAGAGGGATGCTGCGAGCGAAGACAGATGACGCCAGCGATGCGATAGGCGATCTTGAGCCATACCTACGATATAGGCCACAAGCACGCGATGTTGGAACAATTCGTGAAATCGTTCTATCGTTAAAGGAGCATGTTCAGTTAGAGAACGATTCTGCTATGTTAGATTGAAACTGAATGATGAACGGGGGAGGCAATGATGGAAGAAAAAATTACTCATCTCCATCAGGTAGAGTCAACGGCATCAGATTTTGTCGTATTTGCCGAAACTTTATCTTACGACACTAATCATCCGCTTGAGTTCATTGATATAACAGAGGATGTAAAAAGCTTCGTTCGCCGATCGAAGGTCAATTTTGGTCAAGTGTCGATTACGTCTGATCACACGACAGCCGCAGTTATCGTGAACGAAAATGAACCACTTTTACTGAATGATATGGCCCGCGTCCTTGCAAGATTTGCGCCGACCGGTGATTACTACGAGCATAATGATTTTTCTATACGGACGGTCAACATGACCTCAGCTGAAAGTGCCAACGCTCATTCACATTGTCAGCAACTACTTTTGGGTGGTAGCGAATCTCTTCCAGTGCATAACGGATCTATGCGACTAGGAAGATGGCAGAGTATTTTTTTTGTGGAATTAGATCATGCTCGTCCGAGAAGCCTTTATTTACAAGCAATCGGTATGAAGAAATCTGATGTAGACCAAGGGTAGGTCGCGGAAACTCCTTCAGATAAATGGAAAACGAGTCGATTGCATGAGCAGAGTAGTCCGCACGTTACTAATTTCCAATAAGTCAGCAGCCAAGGCGTTGCTAGGTGTTCAGCATCCGGCTGTCGATCGTAATGCCGTATGTGTTTCATTACGGGGGGGCAATCTAATAGTAAATATTTTGAAATTTATTCGAATATTTTCTCAAAATAATGCTATTCAGGCAGCTGATTTTCAAGCACTTTCATTATTGAACAACAAAGATTGTTCGTTTTCTCGGGAAGTTCCTATTACTGCCCATCTCGTTTTGCCTTTTTTTATTCCCAAGGCACGTCTGCTACCAGATATTAAATTAGTCGTTGATTCCTTGGGCCTTACCCGAATATCTGTCGATAATCTACGAAGATCAATTTTTTTGGCGGCGGCGTTGCCTGAACTTGAAGTTATTTGGATTGTGAGGTCGAAGAAGAACCTTCGAGATACGATCAAGATAAATCAGCAGACTGGCAAATTAGGAGTTCTCGTAGAAGTAGATGAGACTTTACTAGATTCAGAAAATATCACGAGGAATCTTTTAGAGTGTTTTACTCACCTGATTGTGACCAATGTTAGAACTCCGGAGCGTGCGCTTGAACTGCGTACTTGGTCGGTTTCAGAAATTGCATCGCAGCATATCACCGTACTGAATATTTTGTGAGGTTCTAAATGAGTGAAGACCAGTTTCCAGATGAGCTAGAGTTTTTGGACGATATAGTTGCCGCGGATAACTTAACTCAAGACCTTAAAGCGCCGCTTCTCGAGATTATTCGAGGAATTATCCAGGCAAATGGAGGCTCAATTTCGTTCAAGGAGTTTATGGATTTAGCTTTAAATTATCCTGATTTCGGCTACTATTCCAAGCCAGATCTTAAATTAGGAATAGATGGTGATTTTGAGACAAGCCCAGAGGTTCATCCTATGTACGGAGGCCTTTGGGCTCGACAACTTCTTGAATGCTGGACTTTATTAGGTTCACCTTCGATATTTACGTTTATCGAACTAGGTGGCGGTTCTGGTTCATTCTTGCTTGCGATGCTTGCATCTTTGAAAATAAGTTCGCCTGATTGTGCTAATTCACTAAGACTAATTATGGTGGATGGTTCCGAGCACCGTCTGGACCAACAGAGAGAAAAAATTGAGTTGGCTCACCCGGACTTAAAGGGACGTGTCGAATTCAGGTTGCTCGATGATTGGTTAGGTAAGCAAACTCCACTTGAAGATAGTGTGCTGTTCGCTAACGAATTTTTCGATGCATTGCCAGTTCATTTACTTGAGGCTAGCGATGAACCTGAGTCAGTAGTATCGGAACTTCAGATCGTGTTGGACGAGCGAAATCAGTTGGCATTTCAACGCAGTGCTTTGACCGATCAGACAGTGATTGCACATCTTGATCAACTGTTTTTATCTGGCGATGTTCCTACTCGGGTTCCGATTTCAGGCACGCGAATAGAAGTGAGTCTCGCAGCGTGTGAATTGATGAAGAGAGTGTCAGCAAAGATAGCTAACGGTTACATGTTCATAAGTGACTATGGCTACGAGGCGCTTGATCTCTATTCCAGCTGGAGAAAATCTGGCACACTTATGGCCTTTCGTGGACATAATGTACAGCAAAACGTTCTGGATTTACCAGGTATTACAGACCTCACCTCCCATGTTAATTTTACCGCTCTTGCAAGAGCTGCAGATCCACCTTGGGTGAGTGATGAACTTGTTTCACAGGCTGAAGTATTAGTTTCACTTGGTGCCTTCGGATTACTAAATTCGCAATCTGAATGGGCCCAACGGAGGCCCGATCGATTTCTCGTAGCGCGAAAGGCCATTGAAACACTGACAGACCCAAATGGTTTAGGTCGAATAAGAGTTCGAGTGATGCGCCGAAGTGTTCCGGTTGAGAAACTATTATGCCAATCAGAGGTACTTATTTAATTAATGTCACGGGGGAGATTGATTTTGGATTTAGGTGATCGGGCACCAGACTTTTGTCTCCAGAGTACGGGTGGAGACGTTTGTTTGGCTGATTTACATGTTGCAGGGCCTGCAGTGCTTGTTTTTTACACGACGGATTTTACGCCGCTTTGTACAAATTCTCTGAATGTACTGGCCGATGAATTTTCAGTTTTGAAGCAACTTAATGCGACGGTGATTGCCATATCAGCTGATTCAGTAGAATCACACCTTAAATTTGCCGAGGTTAATAAATTTCCTTTTGATCTCGCCTCAGATCCAAGTTGTCAAACTATCCGTGCTTATGGTGTTTTGAATGAGAACGGAGCAAGCTCGAATCGCGCGATCGTATGCGTCGACCAAGAAGGGGTAATAGTTCACTTGAATAAGTTCTTCCAGCCGGCTGATTCTCAGCAAGTGGTCAATTTGTTTTCAGTTTTGGGATATTGATCGAGATTATAGTTTTTAATATTAGTATCAGTTTGTGATGCTAGGTAATCTAATTCCGGTGCGGCAATATTCGGGAACTGACGGTGTTTGTTAACATCAGGGCGTAAAGATTTAGGAGGATTCAATGCCCGATGATAATTTATCTTCTCAATATTACTCTGCTGTTGCTATCGAGCACTTTGATAATCCGCGTAATGTGGGAGAGATTGTAGATGCGGACATAGAGGGACAAGTAGTAAATCCAGTGTGTGGTGACGAAGTTAAGTTCTTTTTCAAGTTTGAGAAAACCGAGGTAGGGAAAGAGCGCGTGATAAAGTTAGTCTCATTTCAGGCATCGGGTTGTCCAGCGACCATTGCGACCTCGTCCATAGCCACAGAAATGCTTAGGGGCCTGAGCATGAGCGAAGCAAGTCAGCTCACACGAGCAGATTACGCTGAGGCAGTTGGTGGACTTCCAAAATCTAAGCAGCACTGTTCGGTACTGGCAGAGGCTGTTGTCAAGCAAGTTGCTACAAACCTTCGGTTTAAAGATCAGCTAAGTGAAAAAGAGCTCAACTGATGATTGGTGGCATTTTACTCGCGGCGGGTGCCTCGACTCGAATGGGGTCACCCAAGCAGTTGTTGAGATGGGGTGATACAACTCTCATCGAGTGGGAAATCCGCGAACTAAATTGTGCAGGCGTTACTCGGCCAATTGTTGTGCTGGGTAATAATTCATCTGAAATAAGCGAGACTATCTCTGGCTTGGACTGCACAATTGTCATAAATTCTCAATGGCAGCAGGGTCGTGCTACATCTCTGAGCGCTGGTGCAATTGCCCTGCTTCAGGAAGCGGGTAACAACACTAATGGCTACCAAGCTGTAGTCATACAAAATGTCGATCAACCTACTACCAGTTCTATCATTCGTTCGCTTATAACTGAATTAGCCACAAACAATGCAGGGCTGGTGCAGCCAGAATATCTGGATGAGTCGGGAGTGCTCCATGGAGGCCATCCGGTAGTTCTAGAAGGCCAATTGTTAAACGAGCTTCAACAGGTTACTGAAGAGGGTCAAGGCTTGCGAGAACTTGTTAAGTTGTATGGATCACAAAGATTAAATATGTCCCACGAACCAATAGTTAAAATAAATCTTAATACTCCGAATTTGGTGAGCGATGCCCGATTATTATTTAAACTTAACAATGATTCCAAATGAGAGGTCCGTGCATAGAAGTAAGGGCTCGAGTATCCTCAGTAGACGTTATTTAGTTTGAAGGGTTCAGTACAAAAATGATTTACGGTATGGGTGTTGTGAAAGGGATGATGTTGACGTTGAAGCACGTCTTTCGCCCAGCAATCACCGTGAACTATCCAGAGCAAGAACGAGAAATTCCTGCCCGTGCGAGAACTAACCTGTTGTGGTTTGAGGAACGCTGTACTGGCTGTTCTACTTGTGCTCAGGCATGCCCTGACGGGTGCATTTTGGTTGAAACATCACCCCGCTCTGATGGCACGTTAGAAATTGAACGTTACGAGATCGATTTCAGAATTTGTATGTATTGCGGCCTTTGCACAGAGGCTTGTCCATATCAGGCGATTCAAGCTGGTGGTCGTTATGACGATGCGGTTTATCTTTTCGAGAATATGTACCGTGACCGAGACACATTGACTGGAGAGGCTCAAAAATATCTTGCTGAGACCGATGGGCGTTATCCCAATGGTCAATTGCAGGATGCTATTCCTCTGATCACCTCAATGCCGACAGCTCGATCTCGAGTTGATGTATCAGGCCTTGACGCGACTCCAGGCCCACAACGTTTGCAAGGTCGTCATAATTCACCTATACGTATTGCTCCAAAAGAAGAAGTTAATAGTTCACACTGAGGTTATTACTGTGGCTGAAATCTCAATAAATGGAAAAACAGTTGATGCTGAGCCAGGTCGCCGTCTAGTCGAGGTGATCAAGGAACAGGGAATTACGATCACAAACCTCTGTTACATCGATGGCTTGGAGCCATATGCTGGCTGCAGAACTTGTATTGTTGATATAGAAGGTGGGCGTCCGTCGTCCTTGCAGCTTTCTTGCACGGCACAGATTACTGAAGGACAGGTTGTTCAAACTGATACGCCGGAAGTAAAACAAGCCAGACAGTCGGTGATGTCAGTTATTTTGGCAAATCATCCAGATCGCTGTCTGACTTGTCATAGGCGAGTCCATTGCATGCCTGGTGATATCTGTCTGCGTGACGACGTGGTAACTCACCGCTGCCTGACCTGTAGTAAAAATTATAGGTGTGAGCTTCAGACATCATGTGAAAATGTGGATCAGGGTGATTTTTCTGAGCCATGGGTAGGCGAGAAACGTTCATATTATGAAACTCCTCCTCCGGAACCTGATCGTGCAAATCCATTTTTAGAATTTGATCCGCAGATGTGCATTATTTGTACTAGGTGTGTGAGAGCGTGTGACGAGCTTCGCCACACGGGTGCACTTGCTTTGTCTGGCAAGGGGCATACTACGATGATTGCTTTTGGGGCAGGTGGACAAATCCATGAGAGTGATTGTAATTTTTGCGGAGCTTGCATTGATGTCTGCCCAACCGCCACTCTTATGGAAAAGCCTAACAAATGGAATGGTCGAGCCGATGATTGGACCAGTGCCGTATGTAATTCATGTTCTGTTGGCTGTACGATCACATATGGTACGAGCGATCAGGTGGGGTCGGAGAATATTCCAGTCATTGTACGGCCAGAGCGAATAAATCCGGTATCTCAGGATCAGATATGTGTTCGAGGTAGATTTGGCTATGACGCTATTGGTCCGGAAGATCGACTTACAACTTCACTTGAAAGACAAAATGAACGATTGGTGCCTAGATCACTTTCGGACGCAACGAATCTTGCGGTAGATCAATTAAGAGCAGTGATTGATTCTCATGGGCCACAAGCGGTAGGTTTATTGGGTTCGCCTTTGGCAACCACGGAAGAGGCGATGGCTCTTTCGGCCTTAGCGGATTCAATTGGCACCCCGAACATTGATTTTTCCCATGGTGCGATTCATAGAGCAGTGCTTTCGAGCCTTGATCAAGCGCTGGGTACGAGCAAACTTCCGGCAGATCTTACAGATATTGAGAAGTCGTCGAGACTAGTGATAGTTGCTACTGATTTAGAAGAATCGCACCCTGGCGTCTCGCTCAGAATAAAAGGAGCAGCGAGAAAAAACCAAGCTAAGGTAATTTTAATTTCACCACGTTGGAGCGAACTGGATAAGTTTGCGGCTAGCGTTTTGCGTTGCTACCCCGGTACTGAGGCGAATGTCGCTGATTCATTAGGTAAGCTGGAGACCGATCCACCACTAGGAATTTCGACTGAACAGTGGAATGCAGCATTAGCCATTGTTGGTTCTAATGAGGAATTCTCCGACGAGATTACTTCCGTCATTTTCGCACCGAACGCGATTGATGCTGGCACGGCCAGTGGTCTAGCTTTAGCCGCCTGTAACCTGGCTATTGCGATGGTTGGCGATACGACCGCGGAGCACCTGTTCTACCTGCCATTAGATGGCAATACGCATGGAGTGCATGACGGCGGCATTTCTCCGAGAGCCGATGGTAAAGCGTTCCGAGAGATTATTCTAGGAGCGATTTCTGGTTCGATAAAAGGGCTTGTTATTCATGATGATAATCCTATTTTGAATTCTCCTGATACTGACATGATTGTCGCTGCGCTTTCAAATTTAGAGTCGTTGGTGGTAATTGACTCGGTGAAGTCTACGCTTTCTGAATATGCAACTGTGATGCTTTCAGAGGCTGCTTTTTATCATCGATCTGGTTCGATTACTACAGCTGATCGACGAGTCTTACTTCATAATTCTATTGACAATGGCGTTGAGAAGGAGAAATCTGGAATTGAAATTATCAAGCGAATAGCGACTGGCCTCGGCTTTGATTTCGATAGATCATTCTCATATTCCTTGCTTGCTGAATACCCCTCGGAGGAGACTGTAGTCCAGCAGCAAGGTCATTCGAGGGCTATACCAGAACAGTCTGTGTTTAAGGCCGTGATCCATGATATTGAGGCACCTATTGGGAGAGTAGACAACCTAGCAGTTTTTACCTCTCGGTCGTTATACACGTCTTGGGACGGCGCATCTAGCTCATCCGAGGAAGCAGACAAATTGGATCGAGAAGGGACTGCCTGGGTTAATCCGGCGGATGCACAGGAAGCTGGAGTAACTGGGGGTGCTGCGGTAACTCTTCAGAATGGGTTGCATTCCATTACTATGAATATCAAGTTAGATGATGGAGTAGCTGCCGGTACCGTCTACGTACCATCTTACTATCGCGGTGGCGCGATTATGTCTTTGTTTCCCTTCGAAGGTGTGGCTGATGGACTTCCATCGGTCAAATTAATTGCGACTGACGCGTAGCTTTACACTTTATAGGTAGAAAGTTATTTAGTATCATGGGAGTTGTTACGGCCGTATAAATGACAGACAGTTCGAATAATATTCCTAATTCGATTGCTCCCATGGATCATGATTTAAATGGTGTACGTCTTGATACCCGAGATATAACCCTTGATAATGGACTTCGAGTTCTCCTTACACCCATGGATCGCGCAACTTCGGTCGGAATTTCGTTGTATATGAAGGCCGGCTCAAGATATGAGTCAACTGAATCTGATAGCGGGCTTTCACATTTTTTAGAACATCTTTGTTTTAAGGGCACCTCGGAGCGACCAGATCCAGTCGAGATTTCAAGAGAGCTCGATCAACTGGGAGGCGGAGTTAACGCAGTAACAGATCGGGAACTGACCGTTTATTACGGAAAAATGACACCTGATGCGGCGTTACATGGATTGACTCTTTTATCCGACCTGATACAAAATTCTATTCTTTTGGATGAGGAGATTGAGCGAGAGCGTGGGGTTATTTTGGAGGAGTTGGCTGCGGTTGAGGATTCCCCTCCAGAACTAGTCTCGGTTGCTCTTGATGGCTTACTTTGGCCAAATCAGCCTCATGGTCGAGAAATTGCTGGAACAGTCGACTCTGTTACGAATATGCCGCGTGACAAGATTGTTAGTTATTACAAGCAGCAATATGTGCCAAATGCAGCAGTTTTATCAATCGCTGGTGCTTTCAATCCTGTTAGCGCAGAGCATGCAGTCAGAAAACTTTATGGTGAATGGGAATCAGGCTCTCCTGCCGAGTTTATTCGAGATAAGTCAATATATGGCGAGGATGAAAATCATTCAGGTGAGGGCTTGGATGGCAGATTAGCTCTCATTCAGCGAGATACGGAACAAGTGCACTTTATGCTAGGAATGCCTGGACTGGCACTGCACGACGAAAGGCGTTACGCGCTTGAGTTATTCTCGGTAATCTTGGGAGAGGGCATGTCCTCAAGATTGTTTGTTCGACTGCGTGAAAAGTTAGGATTATGTTACGACATTCACTCATATCCAAACTTCTTGATTGATACTGGAATGTTTGGCATATATTCCGGAGTTGATCCGAAAAATGTCGATGCCACCATTCAGGAACTATTAGGTGAACTAAAACGAGCAGTCGAGATGCCTACTGAATCTGAGGTAAAACTAGCAAAACAAATTATTCGGTCAAGATTGACGCTACGTTTAGAGGATTCTCGAGCTGTCTCATCGTTTGTTGGCGCACAAGCTTCTCTGAACCTTCCGGCTTTACAACCTGACGAGTTGCTATCAAAAATTGATTCGATTGATCGTGCGTCAATTGGAGAAGTTGCGGAGTTAATATTGAAGCCGAGTCGGTACCATTTATCTGTGATCGGCCCTGTCGATCGAGATCAATTAGCTAATCATTTAATGTAGCCTGACGTACACGGATGCACAGCTGCTTGTGTTTGCACTTTAACCGAATCCTTTGAAAATTGATGAGTATTCATTATATTCATGAGCTTGCACATTCAGATGGACTAGATAGGAAACGTCATTTCCGACAGTTCATTATGTTCAAGAAGCCAACGATTTGACCTAGGCAAGTCATGAACTCCAGGTCTTTCAGGATCAGGGGTAGCGATGAAGGTTTGGTCTGACTCTTGCACTAGGTGCGTTACCCGTTCCCGATGTGCTTCGTCGAGCTCAGAGAGGACATCATCTAATAATAGAATAGGTTGTTCTCCTGTACTTGTTCGGGAGAGATCCACTTCAGCAAGTCGCAAACTGAGGGCAAGTGAGCGAAGCTGACCTCGAGATGCAGATACGGCAGCATCTGAGCGATTTAGCTGAAATACTAGATCGTCTCTGTGGGGTCCAACTGTTGTTACTCCCCGAGAAATATCTATTGCGCGGGCTTGAGCAAAGGAGTCAGCAAGTGAAGATTCAAGATTTGAAATAGAATCAGTTAAATCCACTTTTGCATTTGGTGAATATCGGAGGGTGATTTTGTTATTTTCCGGGTTTTTAGGATTTAGTTCTGAAAAGAATACTGATGTTGTCTGACTTACCGTATCCAAAATATTTCCACGTATAGTAATGATTATTGCTGCTGCTTTTGCAGCTTGAATATCCCAAATATCTAGCGCAGGACTTTTCTGTCTACCTGTATTTATTTGTTTGAGAAGAGAATTTCTGTTTTCTAATACCTTGTTATATTCACGAAGTGCGACAACGTAATCACGACTTAGTTGAGATATTGTGGCATCAATATATCGCCTTCGGTCGGCAGGTGTGCCCTCTATGATTTTAAGGTCGCGCGCGGAGAACAAGATACTTTTGATACAGCCAATAACGTCAGAGGCTCTTTTTGGACTTTTATTTCGTTGGAATTGTTTGATCATCTTTGGTTTTGGGTCGCGAGGGATATCAGGGTCGTAGCCTATTGGCTCAGCCGCACTGATGCTGATATCAATTGACTCTCTCGTATCGTTCAGTTTCGAGGCATTTATTTTTTCAGCTGATATGAAAGCGCCTGGAAGCGGGTCCTCATCGAGTGCTCGCCATGACACGAGTTCGGTATCTCTATGTGTTCGAGGAGAACGAGTGGTACTGAGCATTGCGATGGCTTCTAGAAGGTTGGATTTTCCTGATCCGTTTTCACCATAAATTATGTGAACACCTGAACTGGGTTCCCAGTGAAACCTGTGGAAAGAGCGATAGTCTTTAAGTATTAGTTTGGTAAGTTCCATTCTAGGTATCGGTGATGTGTTACACCCAAATTCCCGATTTTTCCTCCCAAAAAAATTGAACTAAAACGCCAAATGCGTCTCTAGGGTGAATGAATGTTTCGCGCCAGAGGGCACCATCGGTCGTTCCTTCTCTTCCGCCAAATACACTGACGCCGTAGTTTTCGCACGCAGCTAGGGCCTGGTCAAAGTCAGTGACTTGGAATGTTAGATGATGTAAACCAGGCCCACGTTTGTCTAAGAAATCATATAAAAAGGAACTATCTCCGTGAGGTTCTAGTAGTTCAATTCGGGACTGTTCAGTTGGCCAATCAAGTACATGTGAGCTGAATTGAACTTTATGGCCTGCGTCATTTGAGCTAGTTCCCAATGGCGATTGATAGACTGTAGAGAGCCCAAAAAACTTTTTGTACCAGCTCGCAGTCTGTTCACGAGACTCTGTGACATGACACACGTGGTTCAGTGCTGTAATTCCCAGATGAGAAATGTCTGTGTCGAGGAATCCTGGGGCCTGGTTCCATGCAAATTCAGACTCATATAATTGGAATAATACACCTTGTCCACCTCCGCGCGGGTGAATATAGGCATATTTTGTGCCTTCGTCGTCGATGGTTTCTCCCCAAGGAGTTATCCCTTTCGATCGAAGAAAATCTACGCTTTCTTCTATAGATGGAACCTGAAATGCTATGTGATGAAGTCCGGGGCCATGAGGCCCATCTAGAAAAGAATGAAGGTACGAGTCAGCATCAGCTGGCTCTATTATTTCAAGAGCAATTTTTGACCTACCAGGCGCCTCTAAAGTTAGTCCGTTTAACCCTGAACTACCGGTGAAGGTACCGATTTCTCGAAAGCCGAATAAATTTTTCCAGAGTTCTGATACCGGAGCAATTGCTCTGGCAGCGATACTTACGTGATCCCATTGCAAGGTGTTTATCATATGCGTTCTGTGGTGACCTTAGGTTATCTTCGACCACTAATTTGCTTTGTTTTATGTTCAACATAATCGACTAGCATATATTCTCCTAGTTGGTCAGGGGTTGAAAAAAACACGCGACCGCCATTTAACTTGGCAATTTGATTAACAAATTCTTTAAGGGAATAACTTCGATCTAGCATGAATGTGTTAATCGTGACTTGTTTCTGTGTCAGTCTTTTTACCGCCTTTAAGGTTTCTCTAATGGTCACTGGACTGGGCGGGTACGAGAACTGGGATCGACCATTTTCCATATGCGCCGTTGGCTCGCCGTCAGAGACCATAAGTATTTGTTTGGAGCTACCGGAATGTCTTGCAAGTAAACCTTCCGCAAGCATGAGCGCATGATGCATATTTGTTCCCACAACCGATTCATCCCAACTGACGAAGGGAAGCTCGTTTGGCTTAAGTTCACGTGCATACGCATTAAAGCCGACTACATAAAACGTGTCTCGTGGATACTGGGCTTTAATTAGATTTTGAAGTGCGAGAGCCACCTTTTTGGCTGCGACAAATGACCCACGCAACGCCATTGACCAAGATAGGTCAACAAGAAGAACAGTCGCCGTCGTAGTCTGTAATTCAGACCGATAAATTTCAAAATCATCGGGATCTAACTGAACAGGTGAGCCTCGTCCTTCCCGTTCAAGTGCATTCATGATTGTTTGTTTCATATCCAGGTGAAACGGATCGCCAAATTCATATGGCTTACTTTCATCTAGTCGTTCACCTTGTCTCCCATTTTCAGGCACTTGATGATTACCTACGGTTCCTAGCTTGAGTTGCCTAAATATTTCACGTAACGCGTTTTCCCCAATCATCCTTGTGCCTCTTGGGGTTAATCGCCACTCTTCGCCGTCTTTTTGGATGTAGCCAGCATCTTCAAGTGCGTCAACCAGATTTTTAAGAGATTCAAATTCATCCACGGTATCTTTACCGAGTATTCTTTCGAGCTGATCTAGGTCAACTTCGTCCATCTCACCTCGGTATTGGGCTCGTTCTAGTGACTTTTCAAGCGAATCCATATCATTCATTTGTTTCATCAAATCAGTAGCAGCTTCAAGACTTATATTTTCACCACCACGGAAGGGGTACTTTGTGCCATTTTTGCCTGAGTTCAGAAAAGATAGATTTTCTGAGAGCTCATTTAGCTCTGCCTGCAGTTCAGAATCTCCAAGGCTATTAGAAAGTAATTGTTGCAATTGGTCTTGTTCATCAATTGGTATTGATGACATGAGTGACTGCATTGCGTTCATCTGTTCTTGAAGTTGTTCAAGCAATTCGTCGAGTGACTGGGGTGGATTGTCACCCATCATATCTCCATATTTTTCCATGAAAGAATTGAAATCAGGGTCTTCGCCCTTAATTTTTTGATTAATCATGTCATTAAGATCGCTAATCATATCTTTTGTTCGTTGCTTGTCTTCATGCGACATATTGGTCAACGACTCTTTTATTTGATCCAACATTTGCGATGACATAGCTTCTTTGAGCCGCTCAAGTAATTCTTGAAATTGATCATTTGCATCCGGAGATAAAAATTCATAGGACTGAAGCGCCTTCAGCTGCTCTGATTCTTTATCAGACAAGTCGTCGAGAAAATTTTGTTTTCTTTGTGCTATTGATTTAAGTAGGTCATTTAGACGTTTACTTTCTTCCTTATCACTGTTGTTATCTTCTGCTTGATTGCGTTTTTCAGAGGGTGAGTTTGCCTCATCCGGCTTGTGCTCATTGAAGGCTTTCGTTTGTTCGAGTCGTTCCGTGACCGTGGACTGTTCTTCTTCAATGATGTTTGATAAGGCTTCTTTGAGTTCTTCGAGCACACTGCTGAGATTGTATTTATCGAGTTGATCACGCCTCTGTTGGCGGAGATCTTGAAGCATATCCCGCAAACCTTGCATGTTGTCGCCTTGAGGAGTCTCCACTCCACGCTGCATAAGATTGCGCAACGCATGTTGCAGGTCACCAAAATTTAGCAAGTCATCTGCGATTGATGAGAGTAAGTCATCCGCGTCAAGTGAATCTTCAGCTTGTGAACCATCCCAATTTGTATATCGATATGATGATGTCATTCAGCTATTCCTATTATTTAATGCTTATCAACTAGAGTAACAGGGATGACCTTGTTACCGCCCGACAATCTGGATAACAATTACATGCGATACAAAGCTTCTCCTTGAAGTTTGTCTTTGTTGAGAAGCTTATTGAGATGCATGCCTTCTAACACCAATTCAACACAAGACGCTTGCATTTCGACCGTATTATCCTCGGTAATAGAGCTGACTATTTCTTTCATGCCATCCAGTGAGTCGAGTATGGCTCCATATTCCTCAGCTTTTTTTGCTTCACCAACATCGATCGAGAGGTCTTCAGAAAATGCAGCTGATATTCCGTCTAACGCGGAATCTTTTGCGATGCCCTCCATCATGCCATTAAAAACCGATGCTACAGCGCCGTTAATTAATTTCGCAATAATTTGATCCTCTTTACCTTCTTCGACTGTTTCGAATTCAATTTTCCCTTGAAGCGACGGAATTAGGTAATGCAAGTCAGAAATCCTTGGAACAGCACATGATTCACCAAGTCTGATAGCTCGTCGGACGGCATTTGCCTGAATAGCTTCATACCCGGCCACTGACGCGCGAACTGAAACTCCTGATCTTTGAGATACGTCTGGAGATCGACGAGCGAGTCGAGTAATTTCAGCAATAATTTGCTCCATATAGTGCGGGATAATCAGCTGACATTCATTTATATTGATTGTGTTGGCTTCGCTGTGCATTATTTTGATTTCATGCTCAATAGTGGGCGGGTAGTGCGTTCTGATTTGAGCTCCATATCGATCCTTAAGGGGAGTGATAATTCGGCCTCTATTTGTGTAGTCCTCCGGATTTGCAGTTGCAACTACGAGCACGTCTAAAGGAAGACGTACTTTATGCCCTCTAATTTGAACATCGTGCTCCTCCATCACATTTAAGAGACCAACCTGAATTCGCTCGGCTAAGTCAGGAAGTTCGTTGAGTCCAAAAATACCTCTATTGGTTCTCGGAATAAGGCCATAATGAATCGTCATTTCATCTGAAAGATATAGACCTTCGGCAACTTTTATGGGATCTATTTCCCCTATTAGATCAGCAATCGTTATGTCTGGCGTAGCTAATTTTTCACCATATCGTTCGTCACGATGCATCCAGCGGATAGGCGTCCTGTCCCCTAACTCGCGAATTGCTGCTTTACCCTGAGGAGATATTGGATTGTAGGGATTTTCTGGCAGTTCAATCCCGTCGAGTATAGGTGTCCACTCATCAAATAATGTGGTCAGTGAGCGAATAATTCTTGACTTAGCTTGCCCTCGTTCGCCAAGCAAAATTATGTCTTGACCGGAGAGAATTGCATTTTGAAGCTGCGGGATGACAGTGTTTTCATACCCTTCGATTCCCGGAAATATATCTTCGCCAGATTTTATTTTGGAGATTAAGTTCTTTCGTAATTCCTCGCGAATCGGAAGAATCTCGTATCTCGATTTTTTTAGCTGTCCAAGAGTTTTAACTGTTTTAGCCATATTGCCCCCCGTATTAACATCACCAATTCACTTGAGCCAGTAGACTCCGGAAACTCGATTATATGCGGGTCCGGAGGTGAGTGCGCTACCATCCAGTGGAAATATTTACACATAGTAGCGGAAACTGATAGAAGATTTATTTGTAGCAGAGATTGGAGACTTATTGATGACGGATCTTTCGAAGATAGTTACGGCCGATGTTGTATATGAGGATGAAGGATTTAGGATAGAACGCCTGCGCGAGATCAGTCCTTTTGGCAATAATTCATATATCATCTCTGATTCAAATGAAATAGGTTCTGTGATTGTTGTTGATGCACCTTTGGGATCAGAGTCTACTGTGCAGGCAATAGGCGATAGAGATGTACAAGCGTTGTTGTTCACACATCATCATGGTGATCATTGGCAGGGCTTTGAGACACTTCGAGCAATGACCATGGCACCGGCATATGCCGGTGCTACTGAAATCAATCTTGATCCCAAAAAGCAGATAGAGCCAATTGCAGAGGGCCAGATTTTTAAATTAGGCACAAATGAAATTGTCGCAATGCATACGCCTGGGCATACGCCTGGGTCCACTTGTTTCTTGGTGGCTGGCGCCGTGCTTACTGGTGACGTGTTATTTCCGGGGGGGCCTGGGCTAACAGGGTCGAATAACGATTTACTGACGAGCGTCGAAAGCATTACTTCGAGACTTCATCCTCTAGCACCACAGACAGTTGTGTTGCCGGGGCACGGTGGTACGACTACGATTTTCGAGTCGCGCTGGGAGTACGCTATTTTTGCCGAGAAACCTTGGAATGATTCACTTAAGGGCGATGTACTATGGCTGTCCGAAGAGGTCTAGTCAGTAACAAGCTCCTGCAGTCTATCTGAGATACTGACAGCCTTTGCCTGTGCAGCTTCTAATTTATCAAGCTCTTTTTGTACGACTGGTTCCGGTGCTTTTTGACGGAACTCTTGGTTTTCAAGTTTTTGATTTTGTCGTTTAATTTCTTGCTGAACAGTCTGGAGATCTACTTTTAGGCGATTGCGCTCTATCTCAAGGTCAAACAATCCGCCCAGTGGAACTATCACTGTGCCTCCATCTGTCACTTGAGATACCACCTGTTCGGTCGGAGCTTGATTAATTTCACTGACAATGTGAAGCGGTTCTATCCGACCCAAAGACTTAATAGCAGCACTTAGATTTTTGACTTCATCCGTATATTCCGACGTAACAAGAAAGCATTCAATTTTTCTTGCGGCATCTACTTTATTTTCTGATCGGATATTTCTGATTGAGCGAATGAATTCTTGGATGGCACTAAATCGGGTTATAGCATCGGAATCTTTTTTTAA
Source organism: Dehalococcoidia bacterium (assembly GCA_963694535.1). GTDB lineage: Bacteria > Chloroflexota > Dehalococcoidia > UBA2979 > UBA2979 > UBA2979. Next base: position 8,899 of record CAVODE010000010.1, on the reverse strand, counting down.
CTTGAGTTCTTCAGAGTTTGGATAGGTTGCTACGATCAAAGCTTGTTCTTCATCTGAACTAACAATCGAATTTTGTAATCTTTGCCAAATTTCTTCCGATATGAAAGGCATGAAAGGATGGACTAGCCTAAGAGTAGTCTCATATGTTTCGGTTAGCACGGCAAGGGGTGTGTAATCTTCGTTCCGAATTCTGATTTTCGCTATTTCAAGATACCAATCGGCAAAATCATCCCAGAAAAAGTCCCTTATTTGACGTAATGCTTCAGACAATTCGTAATTAGTGAGCAGCCTGTCTACTTCCTCTGTGAGTGCCGCTAGTCGAGAACTAATCCACTTGTCTTCCAGCGCTGGTTGAGAAGGTGCTGCAGTGACCTTGTCTTTGTGCTGTTCCCTTAGGCTGATGACAAATCGTCCTGCATTCCATAATTTATTGGCAAAATTTCGACCTGACTCTAGTCGATCATCTGTCAACTTTTGATCGTTGCCAGGGCTCGTACCGGATATTAGCGCATACCGTAAACCGTCACATCCATAAGTTTCGATTGCTTCGAGCGGGTCAACAATATTCCCTGTAGATTTCGACATTTTTTTACCGTCAGCGCCGCGAACTAGGCCATGTAGATAGACCGTTTTAAAAGGAGGAACACCGTTCATGTTGTAAATTGAGAGCATAATCATCCGGGCTACCCAGAAAAAAATGATGTCGTAACCTGTCTCAAGGACCTGAGTCGGATAGAAACGCTTAAGATCACCGTCTAAATTTTCAGGCCAGCCCAAGGTTGAGTGCGGCCAAAGTCCAGAGGAAAACCAGGTATCAAGGGTGTCCTCATCTTGGCTAACGTTCACACTGTCACATGACTCACACGAATCTCTATCAATTACCGATACCGTAAGATGTCCGCAGTCAGTGCAGTACCAGACGGGAATCCGGTGTCCCCACCAAATTTGTCTCGAAATACACCAGTCACGGATATTTTCCATCCATCCGAGATATGTTTTCTGAAATCGAGAAGGTACAAAAGCTATTTGTTTGCTTGTCACCGCTTGAATTGCTGGTTTTGCAAGTTGTTTTGCGTTTATCCACCACTGCTCAGAGATTAGTGGCTCAACGATGGTCGAGCATCGTTGGCAGTGGCCCACAGCATGTGTATAAGGATCAGTTCGCTCAATGAGTCCTAATTTTTCCATATCTTTGACAATTAGTTGCCTTGTAGCATCGAGGCTAAGTCCACCATATTTACCCGCCAGTTCATTTAAAGTACCGTCAGGATTTAGAATATTAATGATCTCGAGGTTATGTCTCTCACCTATGTCGAAGTCAATTTGGTCGTGTGCCGGCGTAACCTTTAACGCACCGGAGCCTAATTCGATATCAATTCCGTCGTCACCAATTATTGGGATTGTGCGACTGGTTGTCGGGACAAAACACTTTTTACCGATTAAATGGGCATTTCTTTCATCATTGGGATTTACTGCTACTGCGACGTCAGCTGGTATTGTTTCCGGCCTCGTTGTGGCGACAATCACTGATTCACCTGACTCATCATCAAGCATGTATTTTATATACCAAAATGAGCCATCTTCGTCATCGTATTCGACTTCAATGTCAGAGATGGCTGAGCGGCATCCGATGCACCAATTAATCAGTCTTTCAGCACGAAATATTAGACCATCATCATATAAATTTTTGAAGGTGGTTCGCACAGATAATTCGCGTTCAGCATCAGCTGTGAATGCTTCACGCTTCCAGTCAGCCGATGCGCCCAGCCTTTTATGCTGAGTACTGATTCGGTTTCGGTTATTTTCGACAAATGCCCACGTGCGATCGAGGAACGCATCTCTTCCCACGTCATGACGTGATTTACCTTCTTCGCGTAATTGTTTTTCTATTAATGCATTCACAGCGATTGCAGCATGATCAACGCCTGGCAACCACAGGGCATCATGGCCGAGCATTCGGTGCCACCGAGTGAGTGCATCTTCGATGGCTACTGTGAGCGCGTGTCCTAAATGCAGCGCTCCAGTGAGATTCGGTGGAGGCATAATGATAGTGAATGGCTCATTTTCTGGATTACTTGGACTAAAAAAATCATTTTCTTCCCACCACTCATAAATTGGTGATTCAACGGTTGCAGGGTTGTAGCTCGCAGCCATCTCGTGGTTGATTGGAACGAATTTTGACGCGGACTTCATATAGATTCGATTTACCAATGGTTTCAGGAGTTAATGTTTGTTAGGTATATATAGTCTCCATGGCGAAGAACAAAGCGTCAAGTCAGACTTAGTGACATAAGTTCAAATCTTCTATACCTAATGTCCAGATGTTACATTCAGAGAAGTTTTTTTTATAGTGTTACTAACCCGCAGGCAGTTAACTGATATTGAAGTGTTGAAATAGAGAAATTAAGGCTGAAAGGTACGTACAAATGGTCCAGACTTTAGGTATAAATTATCCGGCTATCATCGTGAAAGATATTGAAGAGTCGATTCAATTCTATGAGAAATTAGGACTTCGACCACTATATATCGAACCAAATCGAGACGATCCAGAGTCGATAGTAGCTATGTTATACACCGGTGGAGGAGACAGCTTTATTCAATTGGTGGGTCCCCGAGAGAGTAATGTGGTGAATATTGCTGCGGCATCGCCGGGAGTGGGGTCGATGCAGTACTTGTCCTTTAATATTTCACTCGATCAAATGAATAATATGTGGGATGAGATGTCACGGGCAGGCGTTCAGGGTTCAGAGCAGATCACTAGAGGATACGAGAGGATCGTATTTTTGGAAGACCCGAACGGGGTATTAATCACTTTGACAGCTTGGGGGGTTGAACCGCCTAGTAGTGTGCCGCGTGCTCTAATTTTACAACGTGCTGCCTCGATTCGTGAAACTGAGGGTGCGGCATATATTGAGGACCAACATGTGCGTAGTGCTATCGAATCGGTGGTGATGGATCTTGAAAAGGAGTAATAATATTCGTGCTAGGTCAACTTTGACCCACCCATACAACACGTCTTGATTTTTCTATTTTTTTTTCTTTCAAGTAATTTCACCGATTCGATGTTTTCTGAGACCGAAGTTTGATAAACTTCAGTAGTTCACATTGGAATTGACCTTACGGGTGACGCGATGTTAATTTTCGAATGCCTTAAACGACGTAAAGGTAACATTATTGATGGAATCTGAGACCGCACTATACATTAATTACTTGCCGGTTATGCTGGGCGGAGTGGTAGGATTTATTCTGGTATTCAGCGCGCTAATAGGCGCCCGTTTGCTGGCTCCGTTTTCTAAGGAAAATCAAAAGTTGACGACTTATGAGTGTGGGATGCTGCCTATACGGCGTGCTTCCACAAACATAGGTATGCGCTTTTATTTGTATGCGATTTTGTTTATAGTTTTTGATGTCGAGGCAATATTTATATTTCCTTGGGCTATGTCATTTCTCAATGTGGGCGTATTCGCCTATTGGTTGATGGTGCTCTTTATAGGTATATTGGCACTGTCACTAGGGTATGCATGGAAGAAAGGGGCTTTACAATGGCGATAACTCCTGCTGATCCTGCAGCGGTTCCAACTGAATCTCCGGTGATTGCACCCGAGATAATTCCGGTACTCCCTGCACTACCCACCGAGCATCCAAGTGAAGCTCCACTTCTGATACCCGCGCAGTATGTACCTGGTAAAGCGTTGTACAAGCAAATTCTGCCGGGAATAATTCAAGCACCTTTAGATTTACTTTTAGGTGCCTCCCGTAAGTCCTCTTTGTGGCCCATGACTTTTGGTCTAGCTTGTTGTGCTATTGAGATGATCGCAACGTATATGGCTCATTATGATTTGGATAGATTTGGCATTGTGCCTTGGCCTTCGCCTCGGCAGTCGGATGTGATGATTGTAGCGGGAACTGTGACCAAGAAGATGGCTCCCTCAGTTAAACTCCTTTATGAACAGATGCCAGGTCCTAAATGGGTTATTTCAATGGGTGCATGCGCTACAAATGGCGGCCCTTACACCCGATACGATCGTGTTTTGCAGGGCGTAGATAAGATTGTTCCAGTTGATGTTTATGTTCCAGGGTGCCCGCCACGACCCGAGGCTTTGATTGATTCATTTATAGCTCTGCAAGAGCTCATAATGGAAGAACGGAAAGTACAAGGTAAATGACAACCGAGCCCGTTGAGGAGCAGTTTACAAACCAGATCGGCGACCATGATGATATCTGGTCGATCGTGGATAACGCCTTGTTAGGAATTGGCGTTAATCGTGAAACTGGATTTATGGATGTAATAGTAAGTATCGAGACTGATGAGATAGTTCAGGCGTCTAGGGCATTACGTGATGATGAGGATGCAAATTTTGATTATCTAAGATCTCTCACCGCAGTGGATAACATGGGTGATGGAATGGAAGTTGTCTATCACCTCTATTCAACAACAAAGAAACACAATGTTACGGTGAAGGTATTTCTCTCAAATGAATCTCTGAGACTGCCTACTGTGACTGACGTATGGCCTGCTGCTAATTGGTTGGAGCGCGAAGTTGCCGAGATGTTTGGTATAAAATTTTCCGGACATCCTGATCCCAGAAATCTACTAATGCCTGAGGAAATTGACGATACATTTCCATTGAGAAAAGATCATCCTTTGGCTGAAATTGAAGTTTTGCAGGGTGAGGGTATGGGCTATTCAGGGGAGGAACTCTAGATGGTCGAAGTCTTATCACAAACATCCGATCAATCGGCCGAATTTGAGACGCAAGATCTACTACTGAACGTCGGCCCGCAACATCCATCTACTCACGGAGTATTTCGTATGGTGATGACTGTAGATGGTGAAGTTGTGCGTGACGTAATTCCATATATCGGCTATTTGCATAGAGGAGCTGAGAAGCTTTGCGAGACCATGGATTTTCGGCAAGGTATTGGCTTCATGGATCGAACGGAATATTTGGCTGCTTTTAATGCAGAGTTATCCTACGTCATGGCGGTAGAGGCACTGGCTGATCTCGAGGTTCCAGAGCGTGCGCAATGGATCAGGATGATTTTATGTGAGCTCAATCGCTTGTCGAGCCACTTCATGTTTTTGGGCGCATTTGGGGTAGATACAGGTGTATTCGGTACTCCTTTCATCTATGCATGGCGAGAGCGAGAAGCATTAATCGACCTTTTTGAAGAGGTTTCTGGCGACAGGATGATGTACGCATATTTTCGACCAGGAGGAATAGCGTGGGATGTCCCAGTTAATTTTGTAGATCGGGTTAGAGAAGTTTTAATATCTGCAACGCAGGGGATTGATGACTTTGACTCGTTGTTGTCGGAGAATGAAATTTTTCTCGCTAGGACCCAAGGAATTGGTTCGATATCTGCGGAGCGTGCGATTGCCCTTGGAATGAGTGGGCCGTCATTACGGGCCTCAGGCGTTGATATGGATATCAGAAGAGATGAGCCATATCTCAAATATGACCAGGTTGAGTGGGATGTAATAACCGGTGAGCACGGTGACGTATTTGATCGTTACTACTGCAGAGTTATGGAAATGCGTGAGTCGATTAAGATTATTAATCAATGTCTGGAGCATTTAGCACCAGGCCCGATATTGCCTGAGAAGATGCCGCGTATGCTGCGAACTCCTCCCGGCGAAGTATATCTGCGAACCGAAGCTCCGCGAGGTGAGTATGGGGTATACATGGTTAGCAGGGGTGGTAATCGACCTTATAGATGTAAGGTTCGATCCTCGTGCCTTTCTAATCTCCAGGCGCTTCACGAACTCACGGTTGGTGAGTATATGGCGGATGCAATTGTTATTCTCGGGTCAATCGATATCGTGCTTAGCGAGGTAGATAGATAATGTCGGTTGATCTTTTTGGCATGTCACTTAACCCTTGGGCTGATGCAGCAATTAGGCTGCAATTGGTTGTAGCATTTATGACTGTCGTTGTGATGGGGCTTATATACGCTGAGCGAAAAATACTGGCACGATTTCATCAGCGAGTAGGCCCACAAAAAACAGGCCCTCGGGGACTGTTACAGTCCGTGGCGGATGCCGTCAAATTGGTAGGAAAGGAAGATTTACGTCCAGCCGCAGCGGATCCTTGGACCTTTGAATTAGCGCCATATTTTGTTTTCATTCCGATATTTCTTGGATTTGTGATAGTACCTTGGGTTCAGGGATGGAACGTGCGGCTTCTTGAGCTAGGTATTTTGTACTTCGTTGCAATTTCTTCCATCAGCATAGTCGGCTGGGTAATGGCAGGTTGGGGCTCTGACAACAGATACGCGATTATTGGGGCTTTGCGTGCTGCGGCTCAGGGAATTTCGTACGAACTGCCACTCGTCTTGGCTTTATTATCGGCATCAATGTTAGCTGGATCTTTACAGCTGGATAAGATTGTTGAATTTCAAAGCGTAGTCCCTTTAATCGTATGGCAACCGTTGGGCTTTTTCATCTTTTTCGTAGCAGCACTAGCTGAGTTAAATAGAACTCCGTTTGATATTCCTGTGGGGGAGAGTGAAATCGTTGGTGGCCCTTTCGTGGAGTATTCAGGCATCAGGTGGTCAATGTTTTTCTTGGCTGAGTATGCGGGAATGCTCATAATGGCATTTGTCGGGTCATCGGTATTTTTGGGAGGCTATTCATGGCCTTTCGGCGAAGATTTCGGTCTTCCATTTCAGATGCTTCTCGCTGCAGGTAAAGGAGGATTATTCATCTTCCTGATTTTCTGGGTTAGAGCCTCGGTCCCGAGACTTAGAATAGATCAATTGATGGGATATTCCTGGAAAATACTCTTGCCATTTAGTTTTCTACAAATACTAATAAATGGATTCGTACTGGTTTATGGCTTACCGCACATAATATTACTCATCACTGGGGTATTATCGCTAGGTCTTTTGTTTTGGGTGACTGAGGGAATTGTTAAAAGGCCTCTGCAACCGAGACGACGACGAGCTAGAGCGATTGCAGTGCAGGAAGCAGAGGTTTCATAAATGAGAGGCATCGCAAAGAGCATGGCTCGTACATTCGCAGTGTTTCTGCGAAAGCCTGTTACTCGAGATTATCCGAGCTATCACAAGCCTCTTCCTGAACGAGATAGAGCGTTTCCATTGCTTTTATGGGACGAGGATATCCATGAGCCATTTTGTACGGGATGTCATGCTTGTGAGCGGGCTTGTCCTGTTGAGTGTATGACAGTTCTTATGAAAGATAATCCGAATCACAAGAAGCTTGAAGGCACATCCTCTCGAAGAAAGATAATCGATAAATTTTGGATTGATTATGCACGCTGCATGCGGTGTAACATTTGCGTGGAGGTTTGTAATTTCGATGCTATAGCGATGAATAATACTTGGGAAGGCCACGAAACTTCGGTCTATGACAGACAGGATTTAGTGATGGATCTCCAACAATTACTTTCGCAAAGTAGGACTGGGAATATTAATGAATGGGTGCCGGTGCTTGGTCAAACAAACGAGACAGTATCCGAGGCTGGTGCCGAAGATACTGAAGTTAATAATTAAATAATTGGAATTACCAGAATGCTGAAACGAATTCCACTTCCTTCTCAATTCGACCGAATCATTATCGGTGGTGGAATTACAGTGGGTGCCATCGGCGTGCCATTGGGTATTGTGCTTGTTACTTTGGTTGCCTTTGGAGTAATTAGTGCGCCCGAGATGGTTTTCTTTGTGGCTGCAATTATTGTCATTCTGGGTGCATTAGGCTGCGTACTTTTACCTAATATAGTGCATGCAGCCTTGTCTCTTACCGCCACACTTATTGGAGTAGCGGCACTTTATCTTCTTTTGATGTCTGAATTCTTGGCGCTTGTTCAGGTTCTTGTTTATGGTGGTGGTGTTGTTTTATTACTACTCTTTGGTTTAATGATGACCAATGCTCAAGATGATCCTGTAGTTACTGATGGCTCACAAAAACCATTTGCATTTTTGCTGGTATCGCTACTTATTGGCACCTTTATAACATTGTTGTTGTCAGGCGACTGGGGAAACCCAACAGCGCATGTGGTGCCATTTGAGTTATTCGGGGAGCGTCTATTTAGAGAATTTGCCTTACCAATTATCATCGTTGCTGTATTGCTTGATGTAGCAATTACAGGTGCGTTGGTCAATGTACACTCGACCGGGAGTGATTTGCCTGAGGAGTCTGAATAATGATTCCCATTGAGTATTTTTTAACACTTGGTGCAATTCTTTTTGGTTTAGGGTTATTTGGGGTATTGTCTCGCCGTAGTGCAATTTTGATACTAATGGCCGTTGAGTTGATGTTGGCAGGAGTATCAATAAATTTCATAGCATTTGCCTCCTATTTGGATACCGACGCGTTTACTGGTTTGATTTTTGCACTTTTCGTGATTACGGTGGCTGCAGCGGAAGTCGGTTTGGCATTGGGAATTGTTCTGCGTTTATTCAGAGAAAGACGAACTTCTAATGTGGATGAAGCAAGTGACATGCGCTGGTAGTGAGTAAAGAAAAAAGAAGTAGTATTCGATTTCGAATGAAATCGAGCGATAATATGAGGAGGAAATTGTGCCGGATATTTCTGTCACAATAGGAATGCAGCAAGCGTGGCTCCTGCCGGCGATGCCAGTAGTAGCATTCTTGATTATTTCCTTCTTTAGGAAGATATTACCTAGGGAAGGCGACTTCCTGGCTGTTATAGGCATGCTTGGTATTTTGCTTGTCACTCTGTTTATTATTATTGATTTCCAAGGTTTTTTTCATGATGGTGAATTTCACCCAGGGGAAGCAAACGTCTATGCCTTTGATTGGGTGAGAATCTCTGCTGATAACTTTTTATTTTTAATTGAATTTTCGACCTATATAGACGCAATCTCTGTAGTTATGTTGATAGCGATATCGATTGTAGGCTTGATGGTTGCAATTT
>CAVODE010000009.1:0-28929 GCA_963694535.1 Dehalococcoidia bacterium | reverse complement strand
CTGTAAGATGCCTCGACCGAATGCTTCATAAAAGCGACGTTGTCCGGGCTGCTCTAACAGTTGTCTCCATTGGTAGTCATATCTATCAAGATTGTCACCGTCACGTCGCATGCGCCAACTTGTCCAACTCCCCAAATAAAACTGCTGGTAGATGAATCGAAAGCTATTCAATTCCTCTGGCGAAAGTGAATCCCAGTCGTTAAGAGCCTTCCAATACAGTTTTCTTGTGGACTCATCTCCGAATACTGAAAAGATGAGGTCCTGCTGCCTATTTTCTTGCACGAACACAAAGTCTCTTTCCGAATCCCTGTGCTGTATTCGAAGCTGGCTCGCCAAAAATGCGGCCACTGCTAGCGTCGCCGCTCCCGTGGCGATCTGCGCGATGATTGTTAATTGTTCCCAGTCCATACCCTGTCCTTTCCATTCCCGACAGAGAGTAACCGTTGCCCAGAGATTTCGTATAAGAGCAGTCCCCAAACACAGGGACTAGGGGTGGCAACGCCTGACCCCATACCGTTACTATTTGAGACGTGAAACGATTACTTCTCTTATTGATCCCGCTCCTATTAGTCGTTGGGTGCTCTGACTCCTCCGACTGAGTGTGATCTTGCGTTCCACATGGGGATAGGAAATCAACTTACAGTCAGTTTTGAATGAGTTACCTTTCGGTTCAGTCTGAGATCTGTTTGCGTCGCCCCCCCACCCATGAAGAGCAGTCGAGCAACCTTTGACCCGTATCCCAGGTAGCTCCCGTCGTTGAGTCCCAAAGGTTTAGGGCCAAAATATTTGAAGACTGGAATCCACCATTACCGCCCGAAATTGCGTACCACGGAATTATTGGAGAATGGGTGGAGCAGTTGCAGGTATATAGCATTCAGCTATAATCTTAGGCACATCACTTAAACACTATTAAGTTGATTAAGTAACTTATATATTATGAGAGTAGAACAATAGAGATGATACAGCTCTTGAAATACGTTAAGGAGTATAGAAATGAATTTTAAATCGTTATATATATCTATATTAAGCCTGATGATGGTCTTTGTTACATCAGTTGCATGTAGTGTTGCAGAAGGTTTTCTACCAGAAATGGAACCTTCCTACGAAGTATGGGCTGTTGACCAATCTCCCACTGTTAGCGACGGGACTGGTGGACTCCTCTACATATGGGATGGGAAAGATATTTTTCTAAAGGATGCTAAGAATGCATCTCCTGAAATTATAGATCTGGCAAAGGCAGCTAAAGACGCTAATTGCGATGCCCCAACAAAGCCACATATGATACTTTCGAACTTTACCACTCCGAAGGCCAGTCACGTCCTTCTGGCCAATGTGGGTTCTGGTAATACTTTCTTCATAAATATTGCCAGTCGTGAGATCGTCGGCTGTGTCAGTACAGTAGGAGGTTTCAATGGAGCAGGTGGAACAACAAATTCCCACGCCTCAGTTGCATCTCCTGATAACAACATGGCTATAGTCGCAAATATTGGCGCAAAAGATGAATCTGGGTTCCTTCATAAAATCCAGACTAACTACACGAGTGATAATTACAACTTAGTGGAGACCTTGGCCTTAGACCAATTCGCCAATGAATTAGGAACTTCAGTGGTGCGCCCGATCTGTCACGAATTCACTAGTGACAGTAAATTCGCCTACATAACTTTAGCTGGTGGAGGTTTATTGGTAGTAGACGTGGGTTCTGCAGATGGAAGCACACCTATGACCGTGGCGAAGGTCTATGACAAGGCTACCGTTCCAGGCATCGGGTGTGGTGTATCTCGTTTACCTTTTAATAAGATAATGACCAATGGTGAAAGTGGGGCTAACGGAGGAGATGATTTCCTTTATACATTTGATGCTAGTAGAGCTATAGACGGAATATTCCCTGACCCAGTGCAGATTGAACTCCCAGGTGAAGACACACATGGTGCGGCTACCTGTACTGATCAAAAGGGCAATATATTTGCAATAACCAGTATGCGCGTAAGTAATGACGTCAACTTCGTCGATCTTCAAACCAATAAGGTCGTAGCGACTCAGTCGATGGCCACGTCCTTCAGCCCTGATCCAAAGCCTGACGTAGCACACATCCTGGGCAACAAGATGTTTATTGCTTTGCGGGGTTCTAAACCGCTGTCGGCTATCGGCTCCCTTGAGAATGTTCAGCGGACACCAGGGGTGGCTGTTTTGACCATCAGCGATGATTGCAAGAGCTCCAGTTGGGAAGAGAAAGACCTCGCATCAATGGAAGATCCGGACAGGCTGGTTACTCTTAAAGATGGATCGGAAGTCTCAGCTTCCGACCCGCACGGTCTGGAAGTAATAATAAGGTAAGGATTTTTGACGGTTAAATTGCAATCACATGGGCCGTATTCCGACCCATGTGATTGTAGCTAAATCTTTTCTATTTGCTGAACAAGGACAAGCCCCCACCCATGAAGAGGAGTCGAGCGAACTTCTACCCGTACCGCTCGCCTTTGGTGGCACAATGGTGGCAAAGCAGTTAAATACTGCTATATTTAGTTGCACATGAAATAGCCTGTTTGCCTTGCTGTGAACGAGTAGTTGGGTTCACATAGGAGCTATATTTATAAGTGCCATTTAGGTGTGAATTGTAGAACTATTATTTTGCTATAGTACAACTGCTAGAGGACACATTATGACATCAACAGAAAACAAAACTGACACGAGTCGATCCCTGTATATAAGTTACATGGCTAAAACAACTGATCATTATTTGTCACAGGGATTTGATAACCCATATCAGTGGGCTCGCTTCAAGGATGTGCCTTTCACTCCACTTAAGAAACCATTAGCAGATTCTCGTGTTGCACTTATCACGACGGCTGCACCGTATCAGCCCGATAAAGGTGATCAGGGTCCGGGAGCACCGTACAACAACGACGCAAAATTTAAACATATTTATACACACCCAAGTGAATTGATACCGGATGTACGGATATCACATATTGGATATGACCGAAATAATGCAGATATCGATGATCAGCGAGTATATTTTCCGCTAGAGCGATTGCATGAGATTCAGGAGACCGGCCGATTTGGGTCAGTAGGTCCACGACTATACGGAGCACCGACATTGCGGAGTCAGAGAATGACCAGTGAGCGTAACGCACCAGAAATTCTTTCGATGTGTCGAGATGATGAAATTGATGTTGCACTATTGGTTGCTGTCTGACCAGTTTGTCATCAGACCGTGAGTCTGCTAGCTCGGCACTTGGAAGAGAACGGAATTCCGACAGTAATAGTTGGTTGTGCCCGCGATATTGTCGAGCAGGTCGGTGTGCCAAGGTTCGTGTTCAATGACTTTCCACTTGGTCATCCATGCGGCAAGCCACATGATGATGTTACTCAGAAAGGTATTCTGGACTTAGCGTTCGTGACGCTTGAGAATGCTTTCGTTCCTCGAACAACAGTGCAGAGCCCGTATCGATGGAGTGACGATGAGTCATGGAGAGATCGGTACATGAGGAAAAGTGACGACTAAAACCCCCCTGGAGTGAAGCGCCATAACTATGACTCATGTAGGTAGAGTGGTTCAATTGCCTGTGTCGATTGCGGGCACATTGTTATTGTCCGAAATGCCCGGTTCAGAAAAATCATTGATGGATTGGCTCGCAGGTGCAGAAGCTAGGGACACAGATCTAATAGTAAATTTAGCCCAACGAGACGAATTGTCGAATATTTCTCCCGAGTACTTGGCATACATTGAGAGCAATGAAGGGATCGAGGTATCTGGCTTTCCAATAGCAGATTTTTCAGTGCCAGTCGATATGGAGAGGTTTCATACCCTTGTTGAGGAAGTTATTCTGAGACTTCGCTCAGGTCAATGCGTGATTATCCATTGTAGAGCTGGGATCGGTAGATCTGGCTTATTTGCGGCCGCCCTTCTCACAGCGTTGGGGATGTCTTCTAATGACGTATTGCTAAGCGTAAAAAATGCTGGAGGAAGATTTGAGACAGAAGTACAGCGTAGTTTTTTAGAGGACTACCGAGTCTACCTCGCCGAGAATTCCTTGAACTATTAGCTATAAAATCTGTGAGAGGAAGAGCTTAGTGCGATCTTCTTGAGGATTATTGAAGAAATGATCGGGTGTCCCTTGTTCAACAATTTGCCCCTCGGCGAAGAATAAAAATCGGTCGGCCACCTCACGCGCAAAGCCCATTTCATGAGTAACCACAATCATTGTCATTCCGGATTTTGCAAGCCCTCGCATTACGTCGAGAACCTCTTTTATCATCTCTGGATCGAGTGCTGAGGTTGGCTCGTCAAAAAGCATAATTTTTGGTTGCATCGCAAGCGCCCTTGCGATTGCCACCCGTTGCTGTTGGCCACCAGAAAGTTGGGTGGGAAATTTCAGAGCCTGTTCCGGGATTCCGACTCGAGTCAGGCCTGCCATTGCTAACTCTTCAGCATCTTTTTTGGGCATTTTTTTTACTTTTCGAGGAGCTAATGCGACGTTATCTAGCACCGTGAGGTGTGGAAAAAGATTGAATTGTTGAAATACCATACCCACTTCAGATCGGATTTTTTGTAGGTTACGGCTGTCATCGTTGATTTCAATTCCATCGACGATGATTACACCAGCTTCATGTTCTTCCAGTTGATTGATACATCTGATGAAAGTCGACTTTCCAGACCCTGATGGCCCAAGCACAACGACTACTTCGCCCTCATTGATATCAGCTGAAACATCCTTCAGAGCTTGAAAGTTGCCGAACCATTTGTCAACATTTTCAGCGTGAATTATAACTTTGTTAGACGAGTTCTCTGCCATAGGTCATTCTCCTGTGGGACTAGCGTGTGCCTAGTCCTAGATTTTTTTCTACTTTTTTACTGAGATTGGACATGGACCATGTCACTACCCAGAATAAGAATCCAACAAATATTAGAACTTCTAACGCTGTGCCACTATATGCAAGCTCATTAAATGCTTTTCGGCCGACCTCGAGAACATCAACAACGCTAATCAAGTACACAAGAGTAGTGTCCTTAAAGAGTCCGATGTATTGGTTAATTAGAGATGGAAGAACGGCACGAAGAGCCTGTGGAAGGAGAATTAGTCGAAGAGTTTGGAAGTAGCTGAACCCAATTGAGTCAGCAGCTTCATACTGGCCTTTTGGAATTGCTTGCAAACCTCCTCGTACAACTTCGGCTGTATAGGCTGCGTTGAAGATAATCAAAATTATCATGGTTCGGATGATTACATCAGCCTCATTCAGACCAAACCAACTCGGCAGGATGAATGGAAGAACAAATCGACCCATAAATAACCAGGCTATCAGGGGGGCGCCACGTACTATTTCAATAAGACTGGTAGAGAGTATTTGAATAGCGGGATAGCCTTGTGTTGTTCGGCCGAGTGCGAGCAACACTGCTAAAGGTGTACCAATTACTATTGCGATGGCTGCCAGTATGACATTTACAAATAAGCCACCCCAATAATTGGTAGTGGGCGCATCACCAATGAAGAGAAAAATTAAAACTATCGGTATAAGAAGAATCCAACCTAATGTCGCTGCTTTTGCCAATATTGCACTCAGATTAAGTTTTGCGTCACCGAAGTACCCCAAGGCATAACCAGAGAGACCGAGTAGCAGTCCATACCCAAACTTCAAAGCATTTGAGTCGAATTCCAAAAACAAATAGCTGATTATTGTTCCGGCAACGAAGAGACTGATTAAGACTCGTCTGCCCGGCCGTAGCCAGAGTGCAGAGCTCAGACCAGTTACGCCTGCAAACATCCAGACTGATGGCCAGATTCGCCACATATGTTCTTCAGGATACCGTCCGACCATGAAGGCTCTTCGTTTATCACTAATTACTTGCCACTCAGCATTGACTACGAACTGGGCGATCGTGATGAGAGCCCATACTGCTATCACTAGGGTTAGCAAGGTGATGGCAGTATGTACTTTTGTTTTGAATAATTGAGACTTTGTATCTGAAGCCTCATAAGTCATTCGCATACGCTGAAGGGGAGAAAGTTCAGAAGTTGGTTGAGTATTATTCGACATAAATACCTTTATATACCTGATCTCTGTACATACCAGTTAAGCCCGTTCATCACGGCTGAGATGAAGAGTGCCATTACGAGATAAATTAAGAGTAAAGCTGTGAAAATTTCGAGACTATGTCCAGCGTTATTAGAAATTGTTCTTGTAGCAAACACAACATCAGAAAAACCGATTGCTACTGCGATACTGGTATTTTTAGTCATGTTTATATATTGATTGCCTAAAGGTGGAATCATAGTGCGCAGGGCCTGTGGCAGGATTATTAGTGTGAGTCGCTGGTAGGCAGAGAGTCCGAGAGCTTTTCCAGCTTCAGCCTGCCCAGCGGGTAAAGATAAGATACTTCCTCGAACGATTTCCGAGATGAAGGAGGCTGTGTAAAACCCAAGAGCCACCACAATCGCTAAAAATTCTCCAGTGATTACCATTCCACCTTTATAGTTTTGAATCGCACCTTGGGCACCACTTTCGATAATGTCAGGTGTTTCTCCGGTAAAGGGCGAATCTAAAAGGATATATGCGACCACAGATATCAAAAGGAATATGAGTATGGGGTATCTATTAGTTCTTTGATTTCCACCTAGAGCATCTTGGCGTTTTTGGAGATATCGTCTGAGGATAAATACCCCTATGAGAGTCACGCCAGAGACGAAGAGCCAGATACTTAAATTGTCCTGACCGACCAGCCAGGGAATCGCAAAGCCCTTGTTGGAAATATAAACGAAATCTTGGAGTAGTTCTAAGCCAAAGAAATTGATATCCAGTGCAATCGCGTCGCTAATAGCTGGTGCACTCAACCATATCACTACGTACCAGATATAAATCTGTAAAAGTGCGGGTATATTTCTCAAAATTTCTACGTAGAGTGTGCACGCCTTTCGAATTAAATAAAAATCAGATAATCGCCCTATTCCGACTAGTAGTCCCATGAGGCTTGCAAAGCCAATGAGTACAGATGCAAGGCGAAGAGTGTTCCATGCACCATTTAGGATGGCATCCATACGACTGTCATTACTATCAATATCAAATATAAGACCATGTGAGAGAGCTATACCGGCTCGCGCATTTAGAAAGTCAAACGTCAGGAATGGTGGACTGGACGAGAACCTAGGTGTTTGGACATTCTCAAGATTTGAGAGCTGTCCGATCAGTCCAAGTCCGATAAAAACAACTACCAGAACAGCTGCGCCCTGAACGATTGCTCTCCTGTATGCAGAGCGATACCAGAAATCGGTGAGGACATTCATTTTGAGATGAACCTGTCACTAGATAGTTGGAAGTTTAGAAATATCTATCAAAACCTCAGTATGCCTGAATATTATTCCAGGCATACTGAGACTTTTGATATTCGATGAGCGGTGGTCAACAGTAATAAGGGTGACCTCCTGATCACCTTATCTAATCGGTGGTGAATAGATCAATCCACCATTAATCCAAAGAGCGTTCAATGAACCTTCTCTTTCTAGACCAAGTGGCGTAATGTTCTTTTCGTAAATTTCACCATAGTTACCGACCTGCTTAAGTACAGCCTGCATAAATTGCGGACCGACTGCCAGACCCATATCAGTGACATCCCCACCTTCGTAACCAACTCCTAATAAGAGGGCGGTAGCTACGCTGTCGGGACTTGCGATTTGAGCATCAACATTTGCGCTACTCACTCCGAGCTCTTCAGCCTGGAACGTACCGAAAGTTACCCAAGCGACGATATCAAACCATTCGTCATCACCGTGTCGAGTCAAAGGTCCGAGTGGCTCCTTGGACATAGTAACTGCCAAAATACGGAGTGCATCTGCACCATCTGGGTATACACCCCTTCGTGAGGCCAGACCTGATTTATCAGTAGTCCATCCATCACATCGCCCTGCAAGAAAAGCCTCTTGTAGAAGATCTGTTGTCTCAAAGGTAAGTGCTGTGTACGTAAGACCACGCTCCAAGAATTGCGAAGCAAGGTTTAACTCAGTAGTCGTACCCTGGTTCACACATACGGTCGCGCCGTCCATATCTTCAAGTGTTTGGAACGGTGAGTCAGCTTTAACCATCATTCCCTGACCATCATAAAATGTTGGTGCTGCGAATGATTGCTTAAGATCAGAGTCTCTGCTCAGTGTCCATGTGGTGTTTCGAATTAAGACATCGACTTCACCGCTTGCAAGTGTTTCGAATCGATTGGCACCAGTTGTTTCAACGAATTCAACTTTACTTGAATCACCGAAAACAGCTGCTGCGATTGCTCGACAGTAATCTGCATCAAAACCGGTATAGCTTCCGTCAGCTTCAAGTTGACTGAAACCAGGTAGTGAGCCGGAAATACCGCACTTCAAAGTACCGCGATCTTTCACTTTTTCAAGAGTGCTTTCGCCACTTGCTGCTGAATCAGCTGCGTTAGCACTTGTGTTATCTTCATCATCTGAAGAACAAGCGATTAGTGCTACTGACGCAAGAGCTAGTAGTGATAACAGGAATCCCCGCCTTAGCCATGACATGCTCATGTGCTTTCCTTTCTCTTTCCATTTGTTAAGTCATTAACACTTTGTTAATGCTTTTGGTAAATAAGTGTATTGTCAGTCTGATTCTTGTGGTTGTCTGTTTATTCCAAAATATATACAAATTTAATGCTATTTAATGCAGTTAATTAGAGGGTGTCAGACGTGAAAACGCTATAAGTCCCTACACAACGCTAGATCAATGAGGTATTTCAGGACGATTCTCTTTCGATATGATCATGTTTCCAAATCGGGGCTTCATTCACCTTTGCTATAAGAAGCGTAACTAGGAAAGTTGTGACTAGAAGGATTGCCACCGATGGGCCGGTTGGTAAATCAAAAATATAAGAGAGAATAATACCTGCGATTGACCCAAAAATCGCAAAGAGTTGTGTCACGATGACTGTAGTTCGCAGTGAGCGACTCACTTGATTTGCGCTGGTGAATGGAATGATTAGTAATGCTGAAATGAGTACTACTCCTAATAGCTTGACTCCAGCGATCAGTGCTAGTGAGGTTCCGACGAAAAGAAAATACTTAGCTGTTCGGGCCGGAAGCCCCAAAACTGAAGAGAGCTCGCGATGGATAGTGGTAAGCACTAGAGTTCGCCATTGATATTTGAACAGGATCAGCGTAGCGATAAAAAAAACAGCCAACAGATATATGTCTGGCCAAGTGATGCTCAGTATGTTTCCGAAGAGATATGAGAATAGTTCTGGTTTATATCCAGGAGTTAAGGACATAATTATTATCGCAGCACTCATCCCGCCAGCTAAAAACACTCCGATCAGGCTGTCGTGAGTTACTAGATTTGAGTCATCTACAAATGCCAGTATCGATCCAAGAATAATTGCGACAGCAGCAGCCCAAATAAGAGGTATTCCGCCAAGAAGAATGCCAATTGCTATACCTATGAGCGAGGCATGGGCAATTCCATCGGCCATGAAGCTAAGCTTACGAGGCACGATGAAAGTGCCGAATAGGCCAAGTAGGCTCGCGAGCATGACCGAGCCAAGTAATGCTCTTTGCATGAAGGGAATTTGAATAATCTCAGTTATTAATTGCATTATGGTTCATTAAGTTAAATATTATCGACATAACAGTACCCATCATGGGTATCAGTAGGATCTGGCGTCAATTTTTGAATTTGTCTAATTTTTACCTTTGAGATTGAATTCTTACAGATACAGCTGTTCGACCGATCGCAACTAAAATTCTTATTCAAACAGATAACGTGGTCGGCGTAGCTAGAAACCATTTGCCAGTCGTGCGTGATAATCACAATTGTCACTCCACTATTTTTTATCTCCAAAATTACATCGAGGATATGCTTTTCACCTGAGTGGTCCACGTTTGATAGCGGCTCATCGAGAAAAAGTATTTCAGGATCTCGTGCAAGCTCAGCCGCGAGAAGTAATTTTTGTTGCTGCCCCCCTGATAATTGTGTTATCGGTCTGTTGGAATATGAAGACGGAAAATCAACCCTATCGAGAGTTGATTCCATATGCTCAGGGAAAACGTTGGCGGTGTATTTGAGGTATTCGCTCACTGTCATCTGAAGTTGTTTAGGAAAATCAACAGACTGTGGTACGTACCCAGCAGTAACTGGAGAATTCGTGTTTATTTGAGAGTTGAACGAAATATCACCAGCAAGTTTTGGAAGGAGCCCTAAGATCGCTTTAACCAAGGTAGTTTTGCCTGAGCCGTTTTCACCAACTAAGAAGGTGAGAGAATTCCGGGGTACACAACAAGAAGCCTCACACAGAATTTCTTTTGAATCACGAATGACCGTAAGGTTTTCACACTCGATGATATTTTCTGAAGGTACGTAGGTGGTTGAAGTCATTGTGCTATTTCAGATAAGTACATATTTTTTGTTAACGATTGCAATAGGTTAGATGCCATATCTTAGTGAGGTCCATGTTATTTAGCTAGGGTGCTAGTCAGTGTTCGGATGTTGTATTTCAGAAGTGCTTGATAGGTTTCACGTCCTTCTACACCGCCTAGGGGATCTAGGATATTGGTTTGTAAATTGTTGTCGTTGATAAACGCTGTGAGACTATTTGTTGAAAGTTGTGGCTCAGAGAATATGGCCTTCACATTCTGTTCTTCGACAGTATCAGTAAGTTTTTTTAGATATCTTGGTGATGGTTCTTCGGCACCAATTGGTTCAAATGATCCGGCAAGATTTAAACCGAAGAATTCAGCAAAGTATGCGAACGAGTCATGTAACGTGATGAATGCCTTGTCATGAACTGTTTCAGCTAAGTCAACCAGTTCTGCTTGAAGTGACTCCATTTCCTCGGTGAATTTCACCAAATTTGCCTCGTAATCTGAAGTATTTTCAGGATCGACTCTCTTAAGCTCGTCAGCGATGTTTTTTGCCATTTGTATACCGTTCAGCGGTGCCAGCCAGTAGTGAGGATCTGCACCGGAATGGTCATGCCCGTGGTGATCATCGTGTTCTTCGTCATCGTCGTCATGCTTTTCATCATCATGATCATCGTGTTCTTCGTCATCGTCGTCATGCTTTTCATCATCATGTTCATCGTGTTCTTCGCCATCCCAGCCACGCAATTCGATGCCAGAAGACAAAATAATGAAATTGTCAGAATCCACTATCCATTCGTCTAAGCCCTCACCTATGCCAAATATGAGAACGGAATCACTGATTTGCTTCTGAATAGAGGGGGTCATATTGAATGTATGCGGCGAGCCGCCCGGTGCTAGTAAAAGCGATACAGCGGCCTTATTACCAGCTATTTGTCGGGCAATATCATAAACTGGAAAAATTGTTGCCGACACAGTAATTTTCGTACTGGAAGCCGATTCACTGTTTTGTGTGACTGAAGATTCTTCACCATTTGAATCACTTGTGCATCCGCTTAAAAGAATACCTAAGGACAAAAATACAGTTATAAACGAGTGATTATTTTTGAGTATCTGCAGGATTGAAAATTGGCTAAGGCTCATTAACTTTCTCCAGTCTTTTTCGTAAATATGAGATTGATTCCCAATTAAGTCGCTTACTGAAATTAAGAATAGTTCTCATTTTTGAATAGTGCAAGTATTTGAGAATAGTTCTCAAATACTTGTAAGCACTTTGGATCGAATGTTTTCAGTGAGCAGACACTAGTCGAAACGACTTGTTGGCCTCAGTAATTTATAATGCTCGCGTAGTGTGTCGGTTTCATATTTTGTCCGAAAGATTCCGCGCTTTCGGAGTATGGGAATCACGTCGGATACAAAAATATCAAACATCTCTGGAAGTACCGGTGGCATTAAGTTGAACCCATCCGCAGCCCCGTCGTTAATCCAATCTTCCATGAGATCGGCGACCTGTTCGGGTGTGCCGGCAAACGTGTAGTGCCCCCTCGCGCCCGATAGTTTGAATAATAGTTCGCGCAAGGTCGGCTTCTGGTTTCGTATCAGATCGATGATGAGACTGGGTCGACTCACGGATCCCTGTAAAGTTTTAGGATCCGGAAAGTCTTCTGGCACTAGAGGTTTATCCAGCCCGATGTGAGAGAGATCGATGCCCCCAAAATTTCCTGACAACCTCTTTAGCCCGACTTCCTGATCGCCCAACTCATCCAATTCCTTCGCGTATTGCTTAGCTTTGGCTTCAGTTGAGGCAATTACAGGACTCAGCCCAGGCATAATCACGCACTGATCTGCTCGCCGCCCCTGGGCGATGACACGAGCTTTAATGTCTCGGTAGAAATCCTGAGCTGCAGATTTCTCCAAGACCGCAGTGAAAATCGCTTCGCCGTGTTTTGCAGCAAAAGCGCGTCCTGGTTCTGATGATCCTGCCTGAACGAGTACGGGTCTTCCTTGTGGTCCTCGTGGCACAGTTAATGGTCCGCGGACGTTATAGAAAACCCCCTCATGATTGATTGGTTGGATACGGCCAGGCAAGGTGTACTGTCCGCGAGCGCGATCGTCTACTACTGCATCTTCAGCCCAGCTATCCCAGAGGCCGTTTACTACCTTCATGAATTCATCGGCACGTTCATATCGTTCTTCAATACCCGCCTGTGGGTCGGCACTGTAGTTGCTTGCAGCGTGACCTGAAGCCGTGGTGACGATATTCCAAGCAATTCGTCCGTTGCTAATGTGATCAAGAGAAGCAAATTGTCGAGCCAAATTGTAAGGCGCAGAATATGTAGTTGAGGCAGTTCCTATAATGCCAATTTTCTCTGTAATAGCAGCTAATGCACCAGCAAGTGGGACTGGATCGAGTACTGCACGCGGTGTGTACTCAATATCAGGTCCGAGCGACAAAATATCGGATAGGAAAATAGAATCGAATAGGGCAGCTTCTGCTTTCTTAGCCAAATCCTCGTAGTAACGAAAATCTGTGAGTAAAAAAGGAGTGGCGTTCTTATGCCGCCAAGCCGCTTCGTGATGGCCGCGACTGTGTATGAATAAGTTTAAGTGTACTTGGCGTTTCATAAATATTTCCTATTTTCTGTCCTTTAAATTACCGAACAAGTCAGGCTGTTATTTTATGGAAGACCAGTCAGCAGGTCGGCATAGCTTGTTATTTTGGCTGATAATAAGACCTTCACTTTTGCTGAGGTATTCGGCCCAGTCGGGATCGGTATCTCTCGTTCGACGCTTTTCTTCTAAGTCAGCCAAACTTTCATATCCCCATATGTGTACGACTTGGTTTAATGGTCCATGCTCGACCACAAAATATCCGAGTGGCTCACCTATATACCGGCGCATTACAGGCAGAGCGTATTCCTCGAACAAATTTAAGTAGGTCTTCATTTTTCTGGGAGCTATGTCATATGTACGGACGTCAACGATCATCACAAACTCTTAACTCTATTTAGGTTTATTAGTATTACTGAAGATGATAACTAATTAACCAAAGTTATATCATGATGTCTGCAGATAAATTTTCATGATCTATATACTGGTATAAAAATTAAATAGAGGAGTTTGCATGGCTGATTTTGATTTGACCGAAATAAAAGCACTCACGTGGGATGTCGGAGGAACAGTATTTGACTGGCATCACACTATCAAACGAGAAATAACCGTACTAGCCGAATCGCAGTCGAAGCAGATCGATGCCGCTGCGTTTGCTAATAAATGGCGATTTAAGATGTTTGAGCTTCTCCAGCCGGTTAGAAAAGGAGAAGGGACTTGGAAGAATGCTGATGAGCTTCACCTCGAAGCTCTAGATATTGTTTTGGACGAGCACGACTGGGCGATGACGCTTGGGCAGAGACAGGATTTGAACGAAGTTTGGCATCGATTAGATGCGTGGCCTGACGCACCGGCAAATATAGAAAAACTAAGAAGCCGTTTTCAGGTAACCGTACTGACTGTTTTATCTTTACAAATAGCTGTTTCGAGTTCGAAACACAATCAAATGTCGTGGGATAACATATTTTCATGTGAATTTCTTGGACACTACAAGCCAGATCCGGAGGCGTATCAAAAGGCTGCAAGTCTTTTGGGTTTGCGGCCTGATCAGGTGATGATGTGCGCGACGCATAAGAACGACTTAAATAGCGCGGCAGATGCTGGACTAAGAACGGCATACGTACACGTACCTGATGAACATGACGTAGTTTCCAAGCATTTTTTCGGATCTGACGCCTCGGTTCAGATTCCAAACGACGATCAATTTGATGTCGTAGCCAGAGATTTTTCGGACTTGAGCAAGAAATTACTTGCGTAGCTAGATAAACAAGATTAATGGAGAGGATAGATGAAAATGAACGCATCCCGAGCTAACTTACTCAACTCAATATCGCTTATTGCAATCGGTTTATGGGGCTATTTTGCCGTCTCATCTGTGACTGCATTGATTCCTGTTGCTTTTGGCGTGGTGCTTTTTTTATGTTTTTTGTTAGCGTCTAACAAACCAAATTTGAATCACATTGTTACTCATATAGCGGTGCTTTTAACGCTGATTATTCTGTTAGCTCTTCTTGGTATGCGACTGCCTAAATCACTAGATACTGGAGGAATAGGACTCTTACGTGTGTTAGTTATGATCGGAACTTCTGCTCTAGCGATGGTATTTTTTGTGAAGAGCTTCATTGACGCGAGGCGGAGCCGATAACAAGTGCTGATTTTAAGTTTTAGCTAGCACTCCCACGAGCGCTTCAACGGCACGGCATTACGACCTCGACGCCTCACGAGGCGTAGCAATGCTATTTGGACTAGTGCTTCACGCAGTACTTTTCTACATACCAGAGCTGTTTTCAATAAGTTGCGGCATTATTTGTCGAGGTAATTCACTCATCCTCCGGCCGAGAGAAGAAAGAGATCTTTCGAAAAACCATGACATTCCGGAGTGGATGTCATCGTTGAAGGGATCTAACCATGATTTGTCAAGATGACCTGGTCCAAAGTAGGCCCCTAGTAATGATCCCGCAGTGGCTCCAAAGCTATCAGTGTCAGCTCCTTGGCTAACTTGGATACAGATTCCATGTCCAGTATTCTCGGCAAATTTCAGTGTGTTTATTAACATTCCTGTTTCTTGATAGATACGGCAGTGTCCATAATCTCCATATTTATCATTTAGCTGATCGTATGCCTGCTCCCAAGAGTTTGAATTTCTTACCACCTCAAGGCATGCAGAAACGCGTTCATAGAATCGGCTCTTTTGAGGTATATATTGAAGGGCATTTTCAAAAATTTCTATTCGATCTTCGGTGACTTGGGCAATTGCTATAGCCGCGGCTATAAACATAGTTCCGTAAATACCAGTTCTATTATGAGTGAAGCTTGAGTCTTTCCAGGCCATATTTGCGGCATTTTGTGGCCTTCCAGGACAGGCGTATCCATAAGCATCTGCTCTTATCGCCGCCCCACATAACTCATCTCCGGGATTTAGAAAGTCATTAAACAAAGCTAGATGTCCAGGTCGTGCTTTAAAAGCGATCTTAGGACCGACTCCACCCTTCTCGAGAAATGACTCCAAGGTAAACCGGTCGAGAGACTCGGTTCCTGCCCTCAATAGGGTGGTTCTTTCTGGTCCGAATGTCGTGTGAAAATTGAGATGTTTTAGCCACAAATCCTGTACATCGGCGTGCGTGAAGTCAGGGCCATATTCTTCCAAAGTAAGCATTCCCATTATCGTGTAATTTATATCGTCGTCTGGAGCGACATATTGAATAAATTCTCGTGCTGTTTCTGAAAATGAATTATGGACTCGCGGAAGGTGTTGTTCGATGTCTTTAGAAACGTATTTATCTAAAGGCCAATCGCCCATAGCCTCCAGGGCACGTCGTATTTCATGACCAGTGAGACGTGTTTCTAGTGGTTTCCCTAAGACACAACCAGCGACCGATCCAAGAAAGGCAGACTCTACTCGCTCTGCGCTTTCGTCCAAGTTTATATTTGCGATGGCACCAGTATTACGTTTTGAATCAGATTCACTCCAGATTTCTTCAATGTCATTGGGTTCCATATACGGCCAATCGGTGCGAATCGGCAAATCAGATAATTCGCCAGCAAACTCCAACAAGTCATCGTAACTGTCAGGTAACGATTCTAATTTTGAGATTAGGCCGTCAATCTCATGTCCCTGTTCTCCCTTATTTAGGACGACACCGTGGATTCGAGTTTTTAGAGTATCTAGGCTAATTATCATGTGTTGTAATCTCCATTCTCATCACTCGATATTTTGTTCTTATGTGTGACAATTTCTGGACGAGTGTGTAGATAATCTAGATTAGTGCATCCCCATAATAATCAGTCATGAATTAAAAGGTGGGTTAATACTTATTAGGGAAATTTAGTGACATCGATTCACTGTAACGAGGTTCTTTACGGGCTTTCTTCTTTCGGCCCGTCTTTTTTTTCAATCATCTCGTCGAATCTTTTTTTAGCGATTTTGCGTTCCTTCAAAGCTATACGCTTCATTTTCAACGTACCTTTGGCTCGCTTCTTTTTTTTAGTCGTTGGCATCGAAAATCCTGAATTTTGAAATATTGCGAGTTGACTGAGAACCAGAAGTAAGTCCTCCTCTTCTCAGAATAAATGATATCGGAAGTCGTTGCTATAGAAGGCGTTTTAGAAAACTCGGCTCTCCTCAACCGGTAAGTTTGCCAACCAGTCGTGGTGACACACGAATTTAGCTGTAGTCGTATGCTTTTGCTGCATGCGCGCATTAGCGAAAATTTGAGGGAGCACCATGTCGTTTATAAATCAATTTGATCAAGAAACAATCACCGCCGATCAGTATCATGCGATAAACCAAGGTTTAGAAGACGTGGGGCAAGGTAATCCGGTCGTTTAAATGGCACGGAATTTCGGTTAATTTGCCGAGTACTAGAGCTGAGAAGATTGCGGTCGAAGCCTAGCAAAGCTCTGACCGCAATCATATATCTCGTAATTGAGCTTGTTCTACTACTTAAGTAGCAGAACAAAAGTCAGAGAACTTTTGTTAGTTCCATTCCCACAAGTCCCAAGTAGCCGCACCTGTGGCATCAACTACCCAGTCATAAACCACAGCAATTCCATCTAGAGACGCGAGAGAAGGTGCCGAAGTCTCAAAATAAGTCACTCCCTTAAAAACTGCACTTCCATCTTCCATAAATCTGCCAACTCCAGTTGCACGAAAGGTCGCTACTCCATCGGCAGCCATGATTACACCAGCATTTGGGCATTCACCATATAGCGTGCCATTTGGTCTCATTTCGGCCGCATATGTTGCAAATCCCTGAACCTCGGCGCCCGCGAGAGTGCCGGTCATTCCCGCTGCTGTAGTTTCAAATGTCGGATTCCCATTAGTTGCGGGAAGTGCCTTCAACGTTGTTGGGCCGCTAATCGTTCCTATTTTTTCACCTAGCATTATTTCCTCCTAAAAATTTATTTGAATATGACCGTAGCACAGGTTTTGTAGTTGTTTTCATCAATATGTATATGGAAACTAATTTTACTTTTTACTTGGTAAATCTCATTGTTAAAATAGTCCTATGCTAGGAGTTTTCCACGGAGCTCGTTAAAGTCAGTGGCAACGATATCAAAATCGTCGATCGAAGGCATTGAGTTCGGCAGTTCATCTCCTTTTTCAGTGGGGCGATGAACGTACGCAGTTCGTAACCCAGCAGCAGCAGCGTTATTCAGGTCATGTTGATGGGCAGCGCACATCATGACTTGTTCTGGCCTTAACCCAAGTAGTGCTGCACCTTTTCGATATGCCTCTGGATGTGGCTTATAGTGTTCCAGAAATTCACAAGATAATGCTCCATCCCAGGAAATTCCGTTGTGTTTGGACGATGAAACAACTATTTGCCAAGATAGAACAGTCAGCACAATTACCTGAAATCTACTTCGAAGCCTTTCTATGTTTTCAGCAGCATCGGGCCACGCATTTAATCTATGCCAGACCGTATTAAGTTTTTTTCGTTCGCTGAGAGTCATCGGCCAATTAGCTTTACTGAGAACGATATCAAGAGCTTCCAGGTGAAGTTGATCAGCATTTTTCCAAGACTCTGTACCCTCGCGAACTGGTTGAAGGAGTTCGAACATTGTGGTGCGCCAGTCATTAGTAAATTCCGCGGGATTGATATTTTGCGATGAAGATTTTGCCAATCTCGAAATTTCTTCCTTGATGGTGTGATGCCAGTCAAATACTGTTCCTCCGACATCCCATGCGAGTGCCTTTATTTCTGTTAAATCAAAGTTGGACATTAGTCGTTTCCCATCTGTGTTTTGTGGACATCATGAGTACAGTGGCCGGAATCCAGAACGTAAGTTTCAGTTTTCTGTATTCACTGATATCTTCTGTCATATAAATATACTTGAATAGTTAAGGAATTTAGCGATGATCGTTGACGTACGTACATATGACATTGTCCCGAGAAAAATGAAGACTTATCTTGCTTTGTTCGAGGAATATGCGATGCCTGTCTTGCGCGAGTACATAGGAGAACCAATTGGATATTTTGTTGTTGAGCACGGTCCTCTAAACCAAGTAGTACATTTATGGGGATATGAGAATCTAGCTGATGTTGAAGAAAAGCGGCAAGCACGGGACGCAGATCCAGGATGGGCTGAATATCTAAGCAAAAGCGAAGGTTTGGTAGTAAGCCAAAATAATAAATTATGTCGACCAACTGAATGGTCGTCTGTGAAGTAGGGCTGGGGTGGCTCGAATGTCACGAACGCGAAGGGTCCGAATTCACTCATGAAGCACCGCATAGAAAAATTGATTTCAGAGTATGACGCACAAGGTTGGCATCGGACGGGAACAGATGTGGATGCCCAATCTATTGAATGGATGAATGACCAAGTCCGCAAGATTGGCTTAGAGCCGAGCGAGGTCACCTATGAACTAGATAGGGTAGAAGTTGATTCTGCCTACTTAGAATTTGGCTCGGAGCGAATCACAGGCACTCCTCTCTTTGATTGTAGTTATACCGATGAAGATGGCGTAACTGGCTTATTAGATCTAAACAACTCTGTGGCCGAGATTACTCTGTTGGATTCCGAGAATTGGGGGCCAGAGTTACTTGAGTTACGTAAGAAAAAGACTCAAGGCGTAATCGTTGTGATAACGAATGGTCATGAAACTGGACTTTCTCTCGCGAATGCCTTTGATTTTCTTTCTCCATATGGTCCTCCAGTTTTACAGATTGGTGACAACCGTAGAGATGAGCTGTTGCGATTGGCTGAGAATGAAGTGAGGGTTCGCGTGATCATTCAAGCCCATAGAGTGAAATCGAGTTCGGCTACTGTGTTGGTGGAAATTGATGGCAGAGAGCCCGATCTTGAACCGATAGTAATAAATACGCCATTGAGTGGGTGGTGGAGCGTAGCGGCTGAACGCGGTGGAGGGTTGGCTTGCTGGATGGAAATATTGCGGAATTGTTATGCGATGGGATCTGATCGCCGGATTCTGTTTGCCGCGAATACTGGGCATGAATTGGGTTTCATTGGGCTCGAGAATCTGCTCGATCAGCGGACCGAGTTGGCGACATCCGCTACATGGGTGCATTTTGGGGCCAATATCGGTGCGAAATTAGGCTCGACTGGTAATTTATTAGCGTCAACTCCAGAACTTGCCGAGCTAGCAATGAGCTTCATCGAAGAGACGGTACAAAGACCAACTACAAGTCGTATTACTAAAGGAGTGCTGCCCCTTCGCCATGGTGGAGAAATGGGTTGCGTTGCGCAGCGTGGTGGCGGAAAGTATGTAGCTCTTACGAATGACAATGAATTTTTTCATATGGCAGAGGATCGATTTGATTCAAATGTAGATGTTGGTATCGTCTGCTCCTATGCCAGAGCTTTCAGAGATTTAGTATCGGTTCTATCGAATAGATAATATTGTGATGGGCGTTAATCAAAGCTGACTAATCGAATCAGGATTGTATATTTAGCTCATTTGAGGTAGTTTCAACTGAGTTATATCGGTTGATCAAATTTGACTGATTTTATTTAAAGGAGTACTGATTTGAATCCTAATGAATTTATAAACAGACGTTCGCTTTTACGTGGAGCTGGAGTTGGTGCAGCTGGACTTGGTGCAGCCGCGCTAATTGGTTGTTCAGACTCGGAGGAAGAATCTTCCTCAGCCAGTAGCGCTTCCTCATCTAGTAGTGCTGCTACTGCAGCAGCAGCAAGTGGGCCAAAACAAGGTGGAGTAATGCAGGCCGGTCAGACGGCGGAGATTAACCCTACGACAGGTTATCCATTTGTGTTTTTGGCAGAGAATCCATACTTAACTCTTCCAGTGGAACCAGCTATTAAATATCGAGACAACTTAGAACCTGAGATGATTCTGGCTGAGCGCTACGAGTTCAACAGTGACCTTACCGGGGCTACGATTCAACTTAAACCTGGACTAGAGTTTCACAACGGTGCTCCAGTAACAGCCAGTGACTATGTCTTTGGTCTTGAACTTTTAAATGACCCAGAGTCATTTGGAGTTACCGGCTCATTTCAGTTGAAGAAATTTTCAGATTCGATAACTGATTTTAAGATTGTTGATGACCTGACGATTGACTTCACGTTTGATAAGCCCCGTCCGAATATGACTGACTTCTTTGCTCAGCTAATGGTCACACACCGTGATAGCTATGCTGATGTGATCGGAGGTAAGGGAATTGTGGGAACCGGACCATTTACTTGGGACGAGTATAGTCCGGGTGAGAAAGTTAGCTTCAAGAAAAATGAAAATTATCATTATTCTGATGTACTCGGCGGTCCACATATGGATGGCGTCGAAGTTAATTTCTTCGCAGATATGGACGCGATGGGGCTTGCATTTGAGGCTGGAGAACTTGACATGTTCTATGGTGACCCAAGTGTGGCTGCCCGGTTCCGAGATGATGGTTTGACTCGTTTGACTCCCAAACGTGGTGTTGTGTATGTAGGTATGAATGTCACTAGTGATCAACTTGGAGATCCTCGAGTTCGCCGCGCATTATTTTATGCGGTGGATCGTACGCGAGCGGTGACGGAACTTGGTGAAGGTTTTGGAGAAGTAACAGCCCAGTCTTGGCCCAAGGGTTCTCCTGCTTGGCGGGAAGCACTGGAAGCTCCGCTCTATTATCCTGAAGATGCCAAGAAGCTTTTGGCCGAAGCCGGATTTAAGCAAACACGTCCGATTGTCATTGATCACCGATCAACGCAATCTTATATAGATCACGCAACATTATTGAAAGAGAATTTCGAAGCAATTGGTGTTGAAGTTGAATTAAATGCAATGGAGCCGACTGCGTTCATTAAGCGACTAAGAGCTCGTGAATTCCCAGATTTGTGGATTACTGCTCACGCATTTGCGAACCTTTCGCCAGTCACTAATTTCTTGATGACCTTTCCATTTAGAGAAGGCAACATGAGTTTTTACGAGCCCGAAGAATACATATCGATTATTCGAGCTCTTGAGACTGTGAACGGTACTAGCGACGCAGCTCAGGCTCAGTACGATCTATTTGAGAAGCTATGGATAGAAAACCCATGGTTGATTCCGATGCGACCAACCCAAAGTATTATCGTTAAATCCAAGAAATTGCAGGGATTTGACAAAGTAAGTATTGCTCCACAGGAGCCCCCTTACGCGGAACTTTGGTTGGATTCATAGAATTTAACTGATTATCTTTGAGTAGGTTTGAACAGAGATAAATGTCTGTTCAAACCTACTCAAAGAGACCTTCATTCTTTTTATTAAACTCACGAGAGCGTAAAAACGACGTTATAGAGGCCCCATGTTAGAGTTTGTCCTTCGCCGACTTATTCAGACAATTCCTGTCCTTTTGATCACAAGTATCGCTGTTTTTCTTGTAGTTCGACTCATTCCAGGTGATCCTGCAGATTATTTAACGAGCGAAGACGCGCCCGCAGGTACGTACGAGCGAATTCAGTCTGAACTAGGCCTAGACCGCCCGTGGCCAGTACAGTACTTCGAATGGGTGGGTGGCGTTATCCGAGGTGACTTCGGTACATCATTTCGAACTAAATTTACGGTGAGCGATCTTTTGAAGAGATCATTACCTCCGAGTCTTGAGCTTGCTGCTGTGTCTTATGTTGTAGCGATGGCATTTGGAATCCCGTTGGGAGTGATGGCTGGAGCAAGACCGAAGTCATACTGGGATTGGGTACTGTCAATCTTTACGATGACTACCATAGGAATTCCCAATTTTTTATTAGGTATTTTGATGCTCTGGGTTTTTGCTGTTGTTTTGAATTGGTTCCCCGTGGCTGGCTACGTCAGTCTTTTTGAGAACCCGATTGAGGCTCTTTGGCGATTAATACTTCCGGCCATCACTCTGGGTGCGAGTCAAGCTGCTATACTAGCGCGCTACACGAGAACTTCTGTGCAGGAGTCGATGGGGCGAGACTATATCAGGACTGCCCGCTCAAAAGGACTCAGCGAGCGAGTAGTTATCTTCCGCCACGGGTTAAGAAATGCGCTGATTCCAGTAGTGACTATCGCGGGCCTACAGGTAGGAACACTTCTCTCTGGAGTCGTGATTATTGAAACTGTATTTACCCGACCCGGTCTAGGGAGGACAATTATTGAAGCGATTCAGAATCGGGACTACCTTGTGATACAAGGGATGCTCCTTTTTCTAGTCACTTTATACATTGCTGTTAACCTTGCGGTTGATATTACCTATGGATTTCTTGATCCCAGATTGAGAAGTGCCAAGAATGACTAATTCTGACGAGTTAATTGGTTCAATCACGTTCTATCAGCGTTTCAGAATAGGAGAATCACAATGGAAGTTGATTCTTTATAGGTTTCTTTCAAACCCGCAGGGTGTCGTCGCGATATTTGGAATTGGGTTGCTAGCATTCTGTGCAATTTTTGCAGCCGTCATTGCACCAGATCCGAATGCTCAGGATGCAACCGCACGATTTTTACCTCCTTCATGGGATCATTTTTTCGGCGTAGACCAAATGCGTCGAGATATGTTTGCTCGGACAGTTTATGGTCTTCGAATATCGCTACTCATTTCTTTCACATCGGTAGCAATTGGATCTTCGATCGGAATTATTATTGGCTTGGTGACGAGTTATATTGGCGGTTGGGTTGAGTCGGTAGCGATGCGATTTGTGGATGCTCTTTTGGCCTTTCCTGGGTTGCTAGCGGCATTAGCAATCATCACTATTTTGGGTCCAGGGATTAGAAATGTTGGTATTGCCATAGCGTTCTTTAGTATTCCATCATTTACTCGATTAGCGAGAGGTCAAATGCTCTCTGAAAAGAGAAATGAGTACGTGGTGGCTGCTCAGACCATTGGCGCAGGCCCTGTGCGAGTGATTTTCAGACATATTGGCTTGAACGCAATTCCGCCGTTAATCACGCAAGTGGCTTTGTTTATGTCGACTGCTGTGCTTCTTGAGGCGTCATTAAGCTTCTTAGGGCTAGGGCAGCAACCTCCGGATCCATCACTAGGCGGACTAATTAGTGCATCAAAGACCTTTTTACGACAAGCGTGGTGGTACCCCTTGTTCCCAGGTGCGACGCTGGCACTTTTACTTGTATCTCTTAACTTATTTGCTGATGCTTCAAATGAAGCTACAAGTCCATGGGTAAGAAGATAGATATCGTTGGGAGAGTAAGTCTTCACACGCTCAGACACAGCAAGGCGACTATCTTGAGTGCTCAGAAAATAGACCTACACGCTCTCACCAGACGTTTAGGGCATGAGTCGATTCAGAATAATGTGTGACACGTATGGGTATCTAATCGTGGCCACCAGCGGGGTTTGAAAACTTCCTAAGGGAATAATCATCAGTAAATATTGACGGCATAAATTTGCCACTGAGAGCTCCTTTTTCGAGGATCTTCCTTATTGGTTGTAACTTGCCCGATTAGTTGTTGTTAGAACTCGGCGGCTGCTACATTGACGTAACTCAACTCGTTATCGATCATCTTTCCAGTCATGCCGCACAGTCTGGTATTAGGTATATCCTCACAAAACCGGTCCAATGGAGCAATCACTGGACCGGTGAATGGTTTTAATTGACTGGTATATATACGGACAGATGGGGTTCTAAACATTCATACTTAAATGTAAATCAGAATTTTTCTTAACTTGATAGGAAGACTTATTACTGTTAACGCCGAACTTCGACTGAGGCAAATCTGTTTACTCGCTCATGACTTGGAGTGGACATCAGGTGTTTTGAGTGCGGCATTTGACGCACCGGTCGTGTTTCGAGACCCGCGTATGGCTGCTGGTGGTAATTTGACCAACACGCATATTCGCTTAGGCGATTCTTTTCTCGAAACGGTTAGTCCTTCTGATCGTGCTTGGGCAAATTCGACCACTCAAACTCGATTGCTCGAACAAAATGGGGACTGTGGTTACATGGCAATTGTTCAGGTACCTGACATAGCGGTGGCTTCCCAGTCTATGTCAGTTCAAGGATTGGGTACCGGGATTGTGGCTGGAGATAGGAACGTTTGTGTCGGAACACCGGGTTCTGGTCTAGCCGGCGTCAAATCAGAACGTTATGAACTGGGTAGTCCTTTGACGAAGGAGCCGGACATGGTGTCTGGAGTAAACGTCCAATTTCATCCGCGTGACTTTGGCACTTTAGCAGAAATACAGGAAAACTGGCCCGGACAGGATCAGTTTCCGAGAAATAAGGGAACCTACTATCCCGCTGGAAACGAGTGGCAAATCGATGTTGATTCACGTCCCTATGGTGGAGTGACAACTGGTTTCGCAGCTGTAGAAATTGCTTGTAAAGATGTAGATCCGGCAGAGATGTGTCTGCGTTGGGTCAATGGTTTAGGGGCGGGTTCCTCTCTTGTTCCTGACGATCGAACCTCACTGCAATTGGCTGATTTTCAAACGATGCGTTTTGTCGAATCTCGAGATGGTCGAACGGGTGTGGTAGGAGTTGATCTATGGGATGCAAAAGGGAGAATAAAGTTCGATTCTCTCGAGATATGCGGGGTTAGATGGAGAGTTGTGCCATACCCAGCCTGACATTTTCTTCTCAATTATTTTAATTAACACGGATTTGCGACCGACTTTCTCGGAGCTGGCTGCACGTAGGACGGTGTTCTATCTCCTAACGTGTGCATCAGATTGGAGGGGGCAGGTCAAACTTATAAATGGCGTTATTGGTATTGATAAAATGTAAATAGACAATATCATTGTGGCTGAATAGTTGGCATGCCTGCTTGAAAAAGACCTCGTCGAACAATCTAGAGTCCAACGAATCTGTTCGAACCTGTTAACTCTTCAGCAGCGGTCGAACCAATCGGCTAAAGCGTTCCGCCTCCTCATCATGTAAGTAGCCCGACAAGCAAAAGGATGTACAGCCAACATCGATAAATTGCTGCAATGTGTCCGCGCATTGCTGCGGATCGCCAACCACCGCTATGCCGGCGCCGGGTCGAAACCTGGTCAGGCCACTCCAAAGGTGGGGGGCTATCCATAAACCTTTTTCTGCCGCGAGCTCTTGAACTCGTCGATTCGCCTCAGACTCGGCCACGCGAATCTTCAAATGATCGCGCATCGCTTCGGGTATGTGATGTACTAAATCCTCTGCAGCTTGAAGGGCCTCCGCTTCGCTCTCGCGACAGATAATCTGCAAGCGCATGCCAAATCCAAGCTCGTTTTCCCGTCCATGACTAGCAGCTAGGCCTCGAAGTTCAGTAATATTTTGAGCAATTCGCTCCGGCATGTCACCCCAAAACAAGTGGACATCAGAGTGCTTCGCAGACAGCTGCCAGGCAGCCGCAGAGCCACCGCCCAGATAAAAACGCGGCTGCCGTGAAGGCTTCGGGTTAACGCTCGCGCCCGAGATCTGGTGAAAGCGACCCTCAAAGTCCACTGGAGCCTCTCCGGCCCACAGCAATTTCATGATCGTAACCTCCTCATCCATGAGGGCGTAGCGCTCTTCTTTGGTATAGGAGACACCTTCAGACTTGACCTCTTCATCTGCCTGACCCGCGATCAGATTAACGCAGATGCGACCACTGCTCATCTGATCAAATGTAGAGATCATCTTAGCCAACAAGACCGGGTTGATATACCCAGGCCTGGCTGCTATTAACGAAGATATTTTGCTTGTGTTTGCGGTGATAAATGCGCCGGTGATATAAGCTTCCCAGCACGCTCGGTCGACCGGTATCAGGATATAGTCAAACCCAGACTCTTCGGCTGTCTTTGCGACTTTAGTGAGGTATTCCGGTGTTACGTCTACCCTCGCCTCCGGGACTCCGAAGGCCGTCGTATCTCCTGCTGTGGGTAAAAACCAACCAAACTCTAAAGGACCATCAGTCATAAGGTACCACCAGCGCCCCAACATTCTCTGACCATTATTGTAGTCATAAATCACATCCGAATTGTTCCAAATTCGTCACCTTCTTTTAAGGGCAACTGTGGACATACGAGGTTGACTTCCAGATACCAGACGCGAGAAAAATCGCAAATCCCTTTATTTACAACGATTCCTATAAATGACGTGTCATAGCGTTAATGACGATTGGGATCAGTGGGGGCGCAATGGATACCCCGCACCTCCTGTGAAGGGAGAGGTAGGTGCATAAAACCTGCATGCAAAATTTAAAAGATAGCTACGATTAGTTCATGGGAGGAGCCACAAAATGGAAACTATTCTTGGATTGTCTGGTTGGGACTTAATTGCGTTGGTAGCGGTTTTCGGGATTGGATATTCTGTTTTTAGGAAATATATAGGCAAGTAAAAAAGTAGTGGAGGGAAACGTTACACTCCCTGCATGAGTGAGAAATCAAAGTCAAAGATGGATGAGCTTGGACGTCGCCGTGAGTATTTTGCCAACAAGGCTAAAGAAGAGCTTGAAGAAAATACCAAATCCATAGAGAACTTCATGGACCGCCTTAAGGAAAGGCGCGCAGAGATTCAAGACAAAGACAAATAAGTTTTATGAATTTATAGCAGTTGATTAGTTTTTAGATTTTTCTCCTGCTAATCCTTCAGTTTCCATTACCTTAGCGGCGCTTTTATGTTCCGATACATTGCTCAACCTCGCATCTTTAGCTCTTAACCATGTTTCTCTATTGTTAATTACGAAATCGAGTGAATCCTTATAGTCGTCTAGCATAGAGTTGATTTCAGGGATTACATATCTTGCAACTAAATCCCAGCTTTTTTTAGTATTTTCCCTATTTGCCCAATCATGAGCGAATCCAATTACTGATCCAAATCCACCAGTGACTTCAATCATTTCTTGTATCTTATTGATTAAATCATTTGGTGTTCCTATGACTGCAGTACTGTCGTCTGAAAATGCCTTAGCATCGATTG
The DNA here is from genome assembly GCA_963694535.1 of Dehalococcoidia bacterium. Lineage (GTDB taxonomy): Bacteria > Chloroflexota > Dehalococcoidia > UBA2979 > UBA2979 > UBA2979. The sequence continues at coordinate 1,675 of CAVODE010000009.1, read as the reverse complement.
CCTCATCAGGTGTTTTGAAAATTTCTCCATCAACAGGGTTAAGGGCTCCAGTTGTATATTCATTGTTATGTCTAAAAAGTCCTTCTTTGGCTTCTGCTCTAGCTTGATCTCTAGTTTCAGCAATATGCCAGCTCATTAGGACTCGCCAATTATTTCTTGAAACTTGATTGCCATGTTTTGATGCAGACTCTTCTGCAAACCCCCATTGGGTTGCTAATGCTGTGAGTCCTTGAGATGCCATTCCGCCAATAGATATTACTCCGGTTTCATGTTTTCCTGACAAAGTCATACCTGAAGGAGTAAATGTTGAGGCTACAACAAATTCCATATTTTCTTGTAATGGCCTTAGTTGTAATTTAGCGTCTTTCAAAGTAAACCATTCAGACTCATATGAGAATCTTTCCCCTGAAAAAAGTCTTTTGATCACTCCTATAGCCTCATCTTGCCTTGATCTTAAAAGCATAGGATCGAGTCCCATTGTATGTGCGTCAGAGGGTAGGGCTCCTGGGCCGGATCCAAATAATACTCGTCCTCTAGATTGATAATCCAATTGAACTAATCTTTGAGCCACCATAAAAGGATGATGGTAGGGTAGTGAAATAACTCCAGTTCCTAATTTGATTCTTTGTGTACGTTCAGCGGCGGCGGCTAAAAATAATTCAGGAGAAGCAATCACCTCCCATCCAGTTGAATGGTGTTCGCCACACCAAAATTCGTCAAATCCCAAATTGTCTAAATGTTGGGCAAGTTCTAAATCGCTTTGGAGCTGCAGCATAGGATTTTCACCAATAGGATGGTGGGGAGCTAAGAAGGATCCGAATTTCATTTTGGACATAAATTTCTCTCTTTAATATGTAGGTATAGTGAGTATACGTTTTAATGCAGCTAGTGCTAGCTCTTTGTTGCCAGTTACTTTTTTGTCACTTTTTAACGAAAATCCGCCTCTGTTTATAGCCTGAATTTGATGAAGTGTTATAAAAATTGCCCTCTGTGGATCAAAGGTTGCTCGGCTCCTCTTTAACTATGGGAGGGGTGATCGGACATTAATCATGTATGCAAAAGTTTTAAAAAAAAAGTACTGTAAAAAAATTGATTAAGTCAGAGTCATCTTTCACCCCAAAACCCTGAGTCTTTCCGAGCTTGAACTATATCGTGAACTGGTAAAACCTCAACGGGCCCCTTGCCGAGGTGAAACTCAAAGAGTTCCGTTACGGCCTCAAACGTGTTGGCTTCGACAACTGCAAAAACACGATGTGAAACTGGATAACCCCAAACGCCAAGTACCGTTACGTCGTCATTACCTTCTACCCATGCCTGACCTGTTTTTGAAATTTCAGCCATAGTTTTAGTTACTACCCCGTTCTCGACTCGGCCACAGGTTGTGTGATCGTGCTCGGCGATTACATGGAAAATCATATTACTTTACCTCTATCCTTCATCAGACCTAATTTATCTTGTTATCTACAACATATTTTATGCGAAATTTTAAAAAAGTACTGGGGTAAATTTTGAGCAAAAACAAAGCGCCCCGTAAGGCGCTCTGATATTGGAATGGAATCTATCCATTATAACAGAATTTGAATGTCTTATGTTGAAGCCTGTCATGTTTGTCAGGAATAGCCATATCAGTCCACCTGCATTCTGACTTTGCCTGCCAGCAAGTCTCGCATGATGT
>CAVODE010000008.1:0-28993 GCA_963694535.1 Dehalococcoidia bacterium | reverse complement strand
TGGATCACCACGCATGCAATTGGAAAAAACAGCACGTGCAGCGGCTCGAGCTGCACGCGCAACTGGATCGCCAATTTCATGTCATACACGGGCAGCCGACAAACTTGGTTTGCCGTTACTCGATATTTTTGAGGACGAAGGTCTTGATCTGGGTGCCGTCACAATCGGGCATTCGAATGATACGTCTGATATGACCTATCTAACTGAAATAGCGAAACGAGGAGCGGTGGTGGGGCTAGACCGTTTTTTTTCTACGGACGAGGCGTATGTAGCCGAGAGAAGTAAAATCGCTCTTAACCTTGTTAAAGCCGGATTTGCAAAACAAATATCACTTGGTCATGACGGATCACCAGCTGGTTTTTTCGGTCGATGGAAGGACGCTGACACGGTAAATCTCGACGTATGGAAGCTCGTACCTGATTATGAAGTCCCGTGGCTACGTGATCACGGCGTATCGGACAGTGATATCAGGTTGATAACTGTTGATTCGGTCGCTCAGACATTTCTTACCGCGAAAAACTTGATTGGCTAGTTCAAGTCTTTATATATGAGGTTAGAGAGAAATCCGAGTCCTAGACGCGTTATACTCGGCTGCGCAAGGAAAAATAACAATCCTTAATCTTAGGTGGGAGAATTAAAATGATCGACGGATATCCAGAAATACCGAAAATAATTGGAGAACTTAAAGCAGCTCCACAAATTCCGGACTGGTCTGCAATGAGAGAATCGTGGAACTGGGATGATGTTTGGAAAGAACTAGACACGCCTGATGGACTCATCAACAAGGCATATGAATGTATTGACCGACATGCAGATGGTGCGCGAGCTAATAAGGCCGCCATTATTTGGCAGAGTGCCTCAAATGAAATCGAGACATACACCTATTCCGACATGAAAAAACAAACCAATAAAGTCGCTAATGCTCTCAAAAGCATCGGCATCGAAAAAGGAGAGCGTGTTTTTCTCCTTGCTGATCGAATTCCCGAATTGTATTTTTCGTGCTTTGGAATTCTGAAAATCGGTGCCATTATGGCGCCACTTTTTTCAGCCTTCGGCCCCGAACCAATCAAAGATCGTATCGATCGTGCTGAAGGCTGTACGATCATCACAACACCAAAACTGCTACCCAAAATCAACGCAATACGTGACCAGTTACCGTCTCTGCGCAATGTAATTGTCATTAATCACCGTGAAGGTGGCGATGTTGCTGACGGCGATATCTCATATTCTTCAATTGTCGATCCAGCGTCTGAAGAATTTGAAATCGAAAAGACTGGCCCCGAAGACTGGTCGGTCATGCATTTTACGTCAGGTACTACGGGTTTGCCAAAAGGTGCGGCCCACGTCCACAACGCGATAGTAAGCCAATACGCAACTGGCAAATATGTTCTGGATTTTAATGATGACGATATCTACTGGTGCACGGCCGATCCTGGTTGGGTGACTGGTACCTCGTACGGCATGTTCGCCCCTTTCTCTAACGGAGTGACATCTGTCATAGATGAGGGAGGATTTGGTGCAAAAAGATGGTATGAAGTAGTCCAGAATCACAAGGTTACAGTGTGGTATACAGCACCCACGGCGATACGCCTGCTAATGCGCTCGGGTGCAAATGTAGCGCGCGGGTACGATCTTTCGTCATTAAGATATGTCATGTCTGTTGGTGAGCCGCTTAACCCCGAGGGAGTCGTCTGGGGAATCGAAGCGTTTGATCTACCTATCCACGATAACTGGTGGCAAACAGAGACCGGCGCAATAATGTGCGCAAATTATCCCTCAATGCCTATTCGACCTGGATCAATGGGTCGCCCGTTTCCTGGCGTGCACGTGACGGTAGTCGACGACGAGGGAAATGAGATTGATGAGGCCGAAACAGAGGGCGCACTCGTCGTAAAGCCTGGTTGGCCGTCACAGTTTCGAACGTACTGGAATGATCAAGAACGTTATGACTCAAGATTCATCAATGGTTGGTACTACACAGGCGATCGAGCCAAGATGGATACCGATGGATATATATGGTTTCTTGGCAGAGATGATGATGTTATCAACACGGCGGGCCACCTTGTTTCTCCTTTTGAGGTGGAAAGCGCTTTAATCGAGCATGAGGCAGTCGCGGAAGCTGGGGTTATAGGAAAGCCTGATGAGGTTGCCATGGAAGTTGTAAAAGCGTTCGTTACATTGAGCGAGGGGTTTGAAGAATCTCCTGAGCTCTTACGGTCGCTAAACAGGCATTGCAGAACTCGACTTGGGCCGGCCGTCGCTCCTCGTGAAATTGCCGTGATTGATATCCTGCCAAAAACGAGGTCAGGCAAGATAATGCGCCGACTACTAAAGGCACGCGAGCTCGGCTTAGATGAGGGTGATACGTCGACACTTGAAGATGACTAAGGATATCCAGAATTCACAGATTATTAGATTTCGCGTCTAACGTATCGATGCCATGCGAATAAAGCCATCGCTGGTACCGATATGACTGATGCAACCAAGGGTTTAATACGGAAATAAGGATCAAGATCGAGTGCCTGTCCTATGCTAATGTTTGCGTTCGCTGCTATTTCAGATGGGGTCACACTCATAAAAACGATTGCGTCATATGTTGAGGGCGGCCACCATACAAGCACTCTGGCAACGTAAGATACTGTCTCCCATTCTACTGGAGGCGTATCCGTCAGACCGCGGATAAGTAACTCAAGAAATACTAGTAGCGAGGCTATGATTGGGAGACCAAGTGACAGACCTATCACCACTAACACCGAAGCCACAGCGCCTCTGAACAACGCGCCACAAAACAAAATCAACGAGGTGTTAAAAATTCCACTAATAAGAAAAAAGAAAAGACCCCATAAAAACCATCGAAGACTGATTTGATGGCTCCCATCAAATATAACTAATCCCAGAAAAAAAGTAATAGCAAAGCCTGCTAGCCATAAGGTCCCTGCCAGAGCAAAATAAAATATAGACTTGCTGATGAGTATCTCCGCAAGTGAAAATCGTAATCTTAGAAATACCGAACGCTCCTTATTACTATCAATAGCGAAGCTTGATGCTGCGATGCCTGTCCAAAGGAGAAGTGCAGGCCAAGCAAATAACATATACAAATCGAGGGTTTGGTCATAGGTGAATGACGATCCCGACGAGCGATGAATTAAAAAACCAATTAGAACCGCAAGCAGGCTTGCCAAAAGAAAGACACCCGATAAAGTCCAACCACGCCATGTTCGTAATAGGTGAAGTAACTCAACCCGCCAGAGATTCATCAGTAGCCCTACTTTTCCGCCAGCGCATTATTGGAATCTGTCGTCAATAGATCAAGTACCGAGTCTTCGAATGACTGGGTGTCTGAGTTAGTAAACGCGTCGATCGGTCCATCATATAAAACTCTTCCCTCATTCATCACGGTCATCGAATCACAAACTGACTCAACATCACTCAAAATATGTGTGGAAAAGAGCACAGTTGTTTTTCTTTTTAGTCCAGAAATCAAGTCTAATACTTCACGACGGCCAAATGGATCTAGTGCTGAACATGGTTCATCCAGTAAAAGTACTTCGGGCTCTGATATCAACACAGTAGCAAGACCTAGACGCTGTTTCATACCACGGGAAAAACCACCCACTCGCCTATCAACAGCCTCCTCCAAACCTACCTCGGCTATCACCTTATCGACAGTGCTTACATCGACACGATCTCTAAACGGGTAACGAGCTAAATCAACAACCTCGCGCGTTGTAAGAAATGGAAAAAAATCCGGTGTGTCTGGAAGTAGAGCTAGTCGACTTTCTGGAACGGCATATTGAATATCACCATGGGTTTTCCGTCGCAGCCCTACTAGAATGGAAAGTAAGGTTGTTTTGCCTGCACCGTTAGGGCCAACTAATCCATGCACAGTCCCTTGTTCAAGTTGTAAATTAAATTCATCAAGTGCTCGAACTTCACCAAATTGCTTGGTTAAATCAGAAATGTTTAGGATTATTGTCACTAGAAAATCATCTGGCAGACCGGATTGTTCATTCTCTCATCTGGAGGGTAAACTATGAGACTACCGAATCGTATATGAGGAATTTTATGCCAGATCAAGCTACAGAAACAGAGGGGCCGCAGATAAATCGTGGTCTACAGGGTGTCTACTTCGAGCGCTCGCAAGTATGTGACATCGATGGTAAAGAGGGGAATCTTTGGTATCGAGGGTATTCGATTCACGATCTGGCCACCCGGTCTACCTTTGAGGAGACCGCGTTTCTGCTTATTCATGGCGAATTACCAACTGAAACCGAGCTGGAGGCATTTACTGCCGAGCTAAAGGCAGAACGGAAACTTCCCGATACTGTTTATCAAATAATCGAATCGATTAAGAATGGCCATCCAATGGATGTTCTAAGGACTGCAGTATCTGCGTTGTCGACAACCGACCCTGAAGTCACCGACAATAGCCCTGAAGCAAACGTTAGAAAAACTTTGCGTCTAACAAGTCAAGTACCAATGATTGTTGCAGCACAGGCTCAAATGCGAAATGGCAACCCAATCATTGCGCCAGACGAATCACTCGACCATGCGGCAAATTTCTTATACATGATGACCGGTGAAATTCCTTCCCCAGAATCAGCCAAGTTGATGGATACCGACTTAATTCTTCATGCTGAACACGGCACAAACGCGTCATCATTTACGGCAAGGGTGGTGGCGGGTACTGACGCCAATCTGCATGCGTCAATAGTCGCGGCAATTTCCGCGCTTTCCGGTCCGGCTCACGGCGGTGCCGCAGAAAACGTAATGCAAATGGCTATCGATATTGGTGAGCCAGAGAATGCAGCAGCTTACGTCAAAAATTTGCGTAAGAATAGACAGCCGGTAATGGGCTTTGGCCATCGGGTGTACAGAGCTGAAGACCCTCGTGCTCGCCATATGCGTGAAGGCGTTAAACAGCTCTCTGAGGAAATGGGGCAGCCAAAGTGGTATCACATTCTCCAGTCTGTAGTCGATGCAATGTCGCCTTATTCCCGTCTGGGAGTGAACGTTAATGTTGATTTTTATGCGGGAGTGGTCTATTACCTACACGGAATTCCAGAAGACTTCTTTGTACCTATTTTTTCAGTAGGAAGAACTCCTGGATGGTGCGTCCAAGTCATTGAACAATTTGAAAATAATATTCTCCTTAGACCACTTACCGTCTATACAGGTCCGAAGCCTAGGGAATATAAATCAATTACAGATAGATAATTTTTTTCTAGTAGGCGCCATTAGGCAGAGGTCGTCTACAACCATAAATGTTTTGTGAGAGTTCAAACGAATAATCGTTTTGGTTTATTCTGCCCTAGCAGCCTTTACTAAATTTCTAACCAATCGAATGGCCTCATCGTGTGGCACCCTACCACAACCACATGACGTTGAAACAAGTAAACGTTCAGCGGGAATAATATCAAGAAGAGCTTGAATCTTGCTTGAAAGTACGTCGACCGAAGCCGCGGGATTAGTTGACTTTACGTCAGCAATTCCTGCGATAATCTCCATAGAGCTTGGCACCTCATTCAGTACAGATATATCCTGCCATTGCCCAGGATATGAGCACTCCAAATGAACTCTGTCCACTGTCCCTTCTAGTGCCTGCAGAAGCGGAACTAAATTTTTAAGATTCTGGTCTTCCGTGGCAGTCTGTCTTGAAATATCTCCTAAACAAAAATGTACTGTGCGCGTAATTGTCTGTCCTTCAGTATCTGAACGAGCCGCCTCTAAGGGACCTGCTATTAGTTCAACAAGCTCACTCACCGCTTTGGTACCAGACACCAAACCGACGGCCTCACTGGGAGCATCTAGTTGAATTTCAGTAGCCCCGGCCGCAACCATATCGGCAATCTCAAGGAAGACTACATCAATCATATCGGCTAGATGATCGCGACTTGCTTCATTCACAAACCCTCCACCAATAGTTAACGGAGATGGTACTGCTGCCTTGCCAAGTTTCGGTTCGATAGCGCTTTCACGACGATATGCAATAGCGTGTCCAGTGCCTATAGGTGCGGTTATTCGCTCCATCACCCGGTATTGGCCCACTCCGGCATACCCCTTAGCCGTATCTCTAGCCTGAAGTGTTTCTAATCCTGCTAATCGGGGTGGAATATGGTGGTAGAAATCTGGCGCGAATACCTCCCCACCCATAATTTGATCTACACCACATGCAATCTGTTCATCCATCGAAACTCGCGCAGCCCGTTGCAGCGTGGAATACGCATCCGCATCTGATATCAAATTTAAGTAGTAATTCTTGAGCATAAGTCTCTGCCCAAAAGGTATTGGCCAAGAACCGACCATAACCGTTCTTATCCCACCCGTCATGATTTCCTGCCCTAAAATCAATATTTATAGCAAAGATTCTACTGCCATCTTTGCAGCCTCATCCATGCTGACCGATCTATCAACATATTTCACTGAATACTTGTCTAGGATCGCAAATCCCTCCTCTTCCCATGAACCGGGAATTCGAAATAGTGCTATCTTTTCGGCTGGATCGTAGCCGGCATCTAAGCAGCCTTTGATTACACCTCGAGCCACTATATCAACACGGGTATTTGACACGACGTTCATCATCACAGCTATCTTATCGATCTTGGGCTGCTCACATATCAACTTAGTAAGCGCGGCAGCCTTAGAAACCGAAGGATTTCCACCAATTTCACAGTAGTTAGCGGGCTGCCCACCCGCATCCCTTACTGCGTCAAAAAGCGTAAGTGATCCTCCGCCTGCACCGATAATTAACCCGAGATTTCCGTCGAACTCTGTTAAATTACCAGCAACTCCTCGGGGATCTGCAGAATCGACAAATGCAGCATCTTGTTCAAATTTTGTTGGTGGTCGAGCTTGCCTTTTCTCATCCACACCAATATCCATCGAATCTAATAAGTCCTTATGGCTCTTTGTCGCCTCCTGTTCCATATCCAAATGGCAGTCCAAAGCAATAACACGGCCATCAGCCAATCGACCGATCGGGTTTATCTCAGCTAGTGTCATGTCACGATTGAGTGCTAAGCGAGCGAGACCTGAAACAATTCTCGTAAGCCCATTTAGCTCAGAACCAGCAATTCCTACGTCTGCAACCGCATTCTTTGCCACGTAGTCAGGAAAATTACCAAGAGCCGAAAAGTGAGTGCGTGATATATGTTCGGGGTGATCCTCAGCAACTTGCTCGATATCAATACCGCCCATATCACTGAAGATAACTAGTGGGCGTTTGGCGCGGCCATCATAAGTGACGGCCGCATAGTATTCTTGCTCAACCTCAATTCGTTCCTCAACCAAAATCCCGACGGGTTTGTTACCACTGATAGATAACGCAAAAATATCTATCGCTGCTGCTGCTGCCTCATCTCCTGATATAGCAAAACGGATACCACCAGCTTTCATTCGTCCGCCACTTAAAACTTGCGATTTAAGAACGACCGATCCTCCTATTTTATTGGCGGCAGACAACACTTCTTCAGCAGTTCTACAAAACATTGATTTTGGAATAGGAATACCTGCACTCGCAAGAATTTCTTTTGATTCAAACTCGTAAAACCTCATATCCCTACTTTCTTTCCAAATAAAAATCATGACTAGTTTTAGATTCCATAGGATTTTGCCATTTCAGGATCCTGTTCCGCAATCATAATGGCTAAATCATATATTACCTTTGCTTGTTTCCAAGTAGCATCGTCCTGCATCTTTCCATCAACCATGGCCACACCAGAGCCGTCTGGCATGGCGTCCAATATTCTCTTCGCTAGGATTACTTCATCCGGGTCAGGAGAAAAAACAGTTCGGGCTATATCAATTTGTGATGGATGCAACGACCATGCGCCCACGCAGCCAAGCAAAAATGCTGAACGAAATTGGTCCTCGCAGCCATCAGGATCACTAATATCACCGAAAGGACCGTAATAAGGGTAAATACCAGCATTTACACAGGCGTCCACCATTCGAGCAATGGAATAGTGCCAAGGGTCCTGCTGTGAAGTCACTCGTTCAGAATCAGGATCTGATGGATTGGGATCTGTACGAACCCTATAGAAAGGATGTCCACCTCCTACTCGAGTTGTTTTCATCCGACGAGATGCCGCTAAGTCTGCCGGACCAAATGACATTCCCTGCATACGGGGCGATGCCTGTGCAATATCGTCAACGGCTACTACTCCACCGCCGGTCTCTAATATTGCGTGAATCAAAAGTGGCTCTGCAATACTAAATTTTGCCTCTAATTGTGCCAGTAGTCGATCCACATAATGTATATCCTCAACACCTAGTACCTTCGGGATCATGATGACATCTAAATCATTACCAATCTCACCCACTAGCCCGTGTAGATCATCCAAAAACCAAGGTGAATCTAGTGCATTCACTCTTGTCCAACAATCTACCCCGTTGGCCTTGAAATCATTTGCCTTGACAACCTCAATAAAGCCTTCTCGTGCGGCTACTTTTTCATCAACAGAAACAGCATCCTCTAAATTACCCAAGAGGACATCAACTTGTTCCAACATCTGGGGTACCCGAGCTCTCATTCGCTCGTTTGCGGCGTTCATAAAGTGAATCATCCGAGACGGCTTCATTGGTATCTCCCGCAGCGGATCGGGAGCACCAATCGCAAGTGGCATAAAAAAATCTTTTGGACTTCGGCTCATGATTCACTCACCTACTCTGATAGTCACATTCTAATCCTCACACGTTATCGGTGCACACTTTGAAGGTCAATGCGGGCGAGTTTGAGACCGGCTGCTAAGCCACCGAAAGAGATAGAGAAATGACAACCACGTTAATCCAACACAGCTCATCAAAAGGCCATTATAAAATCCTTGCCAAAGAGCGATATATCCGAGTTCGCGCATCGTCCCAGGAAATCCAATCCCTGTCGGTGCAATAATATACCAGCAGATTACACCGCATCCAAAAACCACAATAGTTGGGAATCCTGATATTAGAATTATTAGGCCGCTCGTAAAAAAACGTCCCGTCCCCACTCCTGCGATAGCAAGCAAAGGAAAAAAGACAACGGATACTATAAAGCTGACTTTCGAAAATGTTGAGGCTGTTTCATGCGTCTCAACATTCCACACCGACCACATTCGTAGAAAAAATCCTGAAACAGTAAACCAGCTATCTTGACTGGTAGCACTCTCAGAAAGAACAACGTTAGGGCCGTTCTCATAAATCAATTGAGCCGCTTCGCGACTTAAAAGCTGGGCCCAGGCTTGAACGTTCGAATCTAAAACCACGCTCGCTGGAAGACCAATCGGAAACGGCCAGCCTTCGGGATAAATAATATGAGATGGCTCTACATGCGTCGATTGCTCACGAATTATATTTTCCTGAGCTAGCAATAACGACTCAATACCAATTAATGATTCTAAAGACGTCTCAATCGCCACAATTGTCGGCTCAGCACTTGATATCTCCTGAACACTTGAGCTGAAAACCCATATCGCGACTGAAAATGTAAGAGCAATAGCCACAAGTCTACTGAGAAATACGCGAATCGCAAGTAGTAACCCCTTACTCGAAGCAAGAGGTTTGATTTCCCGGTCACGCTTAGCTGAAACAGAATTCATATGTTCATACCAATTAACTTCTATTAAGCCGATCCTACTGAAGTAAGTACGTTGTGTAACCGATCATAAATGATCAGGATTACTCTAGGACTATGCGTTTTTCGAAACTGGCAAATTGGAAGTCCACAATTCCACTTACCTTATTGCTCGTAACTGCCTTAGTTGGTGGTGTTTTTTTCTTCAACAATCGATATAACAATGAGAAATGGCATATTGAGCTATTCGAAGCTCAGCACTTAGTTAAGTATATTTACTTGCCGCTACTAACTCCCACTTATCCTGACAGAGTAATTGATAGCGAGTTCAACAGTTTTTTCTTTCGCGAAGGTAGTGTCAGTCCACGGTCAAACAAGCCCGACGAGTCCGCCATCGAAAAGGAACTTTCAAGGAGAGTTACTCAAGCTTTAGGTCAACTGGATCTTAGTATCGTTGAAATACCTTTTTTAGATATATTTCCACCAGTATCAGTCGAACTCGCCGTCCCTCCGAAATACGTTGTCATATCGCCTCGCGATAGAATTAAACACGCAGATGGTTATCTCGTAAAACAAGATCTTACTTCAGAACAAATTGACGACCTAGAAAAAAATATCGAGAAGTCGGGTGAACACTCAGCCTATGCAGTAAAAATTAGCGGAATTGCAACGTATCCGGCCTTAATTGATGACAGTCTTTCATACCAAAGGACAGTCTTTGCCGTGGCCCACGAATGGATACACCATTATCTGGCGTTCTTTAACCTTGGAAGAATCTATTTCTCTAGTGGCACGGCAATTAATGAGACTGTCGCTGATATAGCTGCCAGTGAAATCACTGATGTAGTCCTAAGAAATCATCCGCCGAGCGACGAGCCAAGTGAAATGCTTAAAGGTAAACCGTTTGATTTCAAACTTCTACGCGATCTGCGTCAAGATGTCGACGGTCTATTACTCGCTCAAGACCTGAGAGTCGCCGAAGAATTAATGTCGACAAAACGCTTGGCCTGGTGCAAAGAATTCAATTGGTGTCCAAGGAGAATTAATCAAGCTTATCTCGCGTGGGTCGATCAATACTCGGCTCGCGATGGGTCTCAAAACATTGTTGGTCAACAGTTAAAAAACATCAGGCTAGCAACAGGTTCACTGCACGACTTTTTAGTAGTAGTCAGAGAAATTGACTCGAGCGAAAGTCTATCCGGAATTCAGCGAGAAATTGTTGATAGTCGTTAAGTTCAGCGGCTCAGGTTATTAATCTCTATGGCCAAGCTGGTGGTCGTAAGTCCAACAGATTCGTCATGTAGCTCAAAAATCAATGAGTAGATCCCATTCTCGTATTGAGTGGAATCAAACAGAAAGGAATTCATACCAAAGGTGGGCGAATCTAATCGCTCCAAAAGCTGTGGTTCACTCTCACTCATGCCCGATCGGACAAAAATCGACAGATGTCGAATATCTGGACCACTGAGATCAGCAGTGATAGCAGATATTCCTCGGACTACAGAGAAACGACTAATACCAGAAATTTTGATTGAAGATCCTGGTCCAGACAAACCATTCTCTAAATTCACAGGCACCTGATATTCAGAATAATTCATGTCTGGAAGTAGGATACTGGCCCTTAGCAGGTAGTAACCATCTGGAAATAGTCGAGTGTCCCAAACAAATTCCTGAAGAACAGTAGCCTCGGACGATTGCTCTGCAAGTAAAGTCCAGGAATCACTTCCCAGAGCCGAGAGCTCCAACCCAATCCTAGAAAACTCGCCGTATGTATTGCCTAGACTAATTCTCTGAATTCCTGACAATTGCTCGTTTGCTCTCGGGTACAATATCGATAGCGATATCTCCGCAGCTTCTTCCTCGCTTTTCTGGGCAAAGCGGGGTATTAAGTCACTAATTCCTTGCAGTCGAGCCCACTCAAAAATCTGTTCCCACTCCCAGACCTCATTCCAAGGAAGAACTAGTCGAACCTGCGATTCAACAAACTCTTTGGGAGTCGCTTCTCCTGCAATTTCATTTGTTCTCCGATCAATTAAAACCAGCTTCCACCAGTCGTCATAACCGGACTCATAATTCAGTCCCACGTCCCAGCCATCCGTAGCAGGAATGAATTCAGATTCCTTGCTACCTGAATCCTCAAGAGATACCTTGTCTCGATTTTCGTCAAAAATCGGAACAGGTGTCGGCGTCAGATCAACACTATCCATCACGATAGGATCATTTCTTTGAATTCTCTCTAAAACCTCTGTAGCGTAGAGCGATTTCTCCTTCCGCCAGTCAGGACAATATTCAGTAAGTAAGCGGCCAGAGGGCCAACAAACCTCTATTTCGGAAATTCCTGGCGGACGAACGAAATCATCTGGAGAAATGTCTAAAATTTCAAACGAGTTCACCATTACTTGACGCCAAATTGGGAATGCTACAGTCGTTGAATAAATATCTCTTATGATTGAGTTATCTGAGTTTCCTGCCCAAACTCCTACAACGATGTTGGGAGTGTATCCAATCGTCCATGTTTCCCCAATCAAGCGATGTATGTCTTCGCCGGGCACATTTTCTTGGGCAAACGGTTCACTCGTTCCGGTCTTTGCAGCCGTGGGATAACCATCAATAACCTTTAATCTATTACAAGTCGCATAAACCAAACATTGATTGTCGCCATTCGACAGGATCGATGTAACCAGATATGCATACTCAGCACCAAGAATTCTCCGCTCGCTTGGCTCTTCAAATTTGTAAAGAATGTCTCCAGAAAAATCTGAAACCTCCAGTAAAGATATTGGCTCGAGATCACGTCCAGCGCCCCCGAGACGATCTGCCGGCTTAATTTCTTGGCCACGCATGATTCCTTTATTCGCTAGAACACTGTAGGCAATTACATGATCAAACAATGAAATATCGCTTCCACCGGTAATCAATGCCGGTCCATAGCCAAGAGGGCTATTAAAGGAGGTGTAGCCTACTGCTTGAAGTGTCTCCAATAACGCTGGTACACCGGTATATACCGCCATTTTGATTGCACTGACATTCAGAGAATTACCTAGTGATTTCGCTACCGAAAGTGGACCTGCCCAATACGAAAGTGGATCGACCGGCCTCCATTCTTCATCAGTTTCGCTGTCAATTAGAGAGAAAGGCGTATCCAATATAGCTGTCTGTGTTCCCCACCCCTTGGCAAATGCCGTTAAATAGCCAAATGGCTTCAAGGTCGAACCTGGCGAATTTAGGGAGATTATGTTGTCATTCCTCCCTTCTATGTCATCTCGGAAATAATCTCGGGATCCTACATACGTCAATATTTGTCCCGTCTGTGGATCTAGGACTAATACTGCACCATTGTGCAAACCAGCTGCGTCGCCCTTGTCACTTATCGTCGATTCGAGAACTTGCTCCGTTACTCTTTGAAGTTCTAAATCAAGAGTAGTAGTTACTACGAGACCATCATTGAAAAGTGCGTTCTGCCCAAATCGTGAAATTAGCTCGCTGGAAACGCGGCCGAGAATAAAATGAGGGGCATCAATGTCAAATTCAATAGTTTGGAATTCCAAAGACTCCATAGCTGCCGCTTCAGCTTGAGCTCGAGATATAACCCCACGCCTCACCATCAAATCAAGTACTCCCGATTGCCGAGCCTTGGCGGGAGAGCCCCATACAATCTGTCCAGCAGTTGGGTCAAAATTTTGTGGTGAGAAAGGATCGTACAAAGCCGGTGACTGAGGAATGCCCGCAAGCAGCGCTGACTCAGCAAGTGTCAAGTCTTTAGATTTTTTTCCGAAATATGCCAAAGATGCTGCTTCGATTCCGACATATGGGCCACCATAAGATATAGAATTGAGATACCAAACTAAAATATCGTCTTTGGGATACTTTCGGGTAAGCTCAAGAGCTACAACCGTTTCCTTCAACTTCCTCGTGTAGCTTCGCTCAAGTCTTTCGCCTTCAGGTATATAGATATTTTTCGCCAACTGCTGGGTAATCGACGACCCTCCTGACCCTTCCAATACTTGATTAGTCTGTGAGCTAAACCAAGGAAGCAAATTCTCCACTGCCGCCCGCAATATGCCAGTAATGTTCAGTCCATTATTCGTATAAAACGACGGGTCTTCTACGGATATCGTTGCATCCACGACCCATGATGAGATTTCGGAAAGAGGCACGGGTTGTCGGAGTCCATCGGTGGGGCTCACAAATTGATATAAAAAAACACCATTCCTGTCGTAAATCTTTGCAGATCCTCGAGAATATTCACTTAACAGTAATTGAGGTTCTACGACATTTCCCGAAACATCTTGATAGAAATTTTTCCCAAAAAAACCCACAGTAAGTGCCAGTACTAAGCTCACAAAAACTGGAAAGCATGCCGCGAGTATTAACGCCCAAAACAACTTAGAGTGAGATGGCTTTTCGTGAGAAAAAATGTTCACGCGCGTTAATGCCAGAAGTTTCCGAATTTCAGGTGTCATTATGAGTGAGGTTTCTTTTTCAAAACCATGAAATGTGAAAGTGCAAACCTCGACAACGGAGTCCTCTCAAGTCGATAGCAGATAAAACGCAGTACGTTAGCCAGAAGCTTGTATCGCTTATAAATATTGTCGAATCCGGGAAAAATGTACGCGTGCTCGATGACATCAAATGAAAGATCTTCTATCAGGCTCTCGAAGTCTAGGTGCCCGTAAACTCTAGCGTGCGGCACCAGCCTGTTCCTAAATCTTTCAGGCAACCAATTCACGAGCGGGATATTTCCGAAAATATACTTGTTGCGCCACCATATTCCATGCGTTTCAAACGGATATCCTTTATTTGGAGCAAATAAAATACAGACACCACCGGGCTTCAGTATTTTGTATATCTCTCGTAAAGTCTCTCTATCGTCGTGGACATGTTCGATAACCTCGTTCATCAGTACTGCATCAAATGAATCACTCACGAACGGCAATGTCTCACTGGCAGCAAGAAGATAACTAGCTGGAGCAAACTCGCTTGACTCCACCAATTTATCCCTTGCAGTTGCGTCGAGTAATCTAGAGTGTTCAATGTCTATTCCAACACACTCAATACCTGCTAACTTAATTGCTCGGACATATTCGCCTACACCGCAACCTAAGTCGAGAATCAGGCCATCGAGTTCGCCAATAAACGGCTTAATGAAATCTAGCCTCCGTTCCTGACCAAACCGCCATAGGTAAGACGGATTGCCACGACGTGATGCTATAGGTCCAAAATTTGTTTGATCCATTCCCAGTCCTAATAAATATAAATAATCATCTGTACGGGTAACCTTGCTCTAAGTATGCCACTCCTACGAAACTCTTGGAAGTCGAGAAAATTCTATCTAGATTGACTGGATTGAGTGTCTTCTCGATCGTATGCTAGACCCATGAAAATTTCTAAGGAAGATGTTATTCACGTTGCTCAATTGGCTCGAGTTCAACTTAGCGATTCGGAGGCTACTAAGTTACAACAAGATCTTTCGCTAATCTTTGGTCACTTTGAATCCCTAAACGAGGTAGATACCAGTCACGTAAATCCAACCCTACACGCGTCAGGGGAGCAAATTGTGCTGACCAGTGGAGATCTTGAAAAGTCTCATCAGAACTTAAGGCAAGATAAAATTCGACGTTCACTTTCTCCTAGTCAAGTTCTCTTAAACGCTCCACGAACAGAAAATGGCTTTATTAGGATAAAAGGGGTTCTCGACTAATGAATCTAGGAACGTCAGTATGACGGTCACTCCTGATCTAGGAGAGCTAGCTGCTCAACACGCAGCCAACTTTCGCTCAAATATTTATACGCCCACGGATTTGTTTAAAATCGTGAATGCCAAAATAACAACCCAAAACGAGCACCTAAACGCCTTCATCTCGATCGCTAATGAAGATGCACTTGAAGCGGCAGAAGCCGCAACTCAGCGTATTAAGTCAGGCGAAACTGGTGCGCTCATCGGGATCCCTATTGCAGTTAAAGACTTGCTTAATACTGCGGGGCAACGAACCACTGCTGGTTCAAAAATGCTTGAGCATTATATCCCTGTCCAAGATTCCACCGTGGTCCAAAAATTAAAAGATGCAGGACTTGTGATAGTAGGAAAGACGAATCTAGATGAATTTGCTATGGGCTCCTCAAACGAATATTCTGCATACGGTCCTGTGCACAACCCTTGGGATTTATCAAGAGTACCAGGCGGCTCTTCTGGAGGGTCTGCTGTCGCTGTCGCAGCGAGAGGAGTTCCACTCTCGATTGGCACAGATACTGGGGGTTCAATTCGGCAACCCGCTGCTTTATGCGGCGTGATGGGGCTTAAACCCACTTATGGGCGGGTGTCTAGGTTCGGCGTCGTTGCGTTTGCATCTTCGCTTGATCAAGTGGGACCATTCTCTAGAGATGCGAATGATATGGCTGATCTACTCCAAGTAATAGCTGGCCACGACGAAAAAGATTCCACCTCTTCGCTGGAACCTGTCCCTAACTTTAAATCCGCATTTAACCGAGGGTTTGATGGTGTCAAAATTGGAATTCCAAGTGAATTACTTCAAGAAGGTGTGGACGACGATGTTCTTGAGTCGTTTGAGCGCGCAATTCATGAATTCGAAACTAGAGGCGCAATTATAAATAGGGATATCTCAATTCCCTCAATTAAGGCTGCCCTACCAGTCTATTATTTAATAGCGCCATCTGAGGCATCAGCAAACTTGGCACGATATGACGGTGTGAAGTATGGATTTTCGGTGCTTGATGGTAAAAATGCGGAAGAAGTAATGTCAGCTAGCCGAGGAATGGCATTCGGTCCAGAGGTCAAAAGACGCATAATGATCGGCACCTACGCCTTATCGGCCGGATATTATGACGCATACTATCTGAAGGCTCAGAAGGTTCGGACAGTTATTCAACAGGAATTCGCGACTGCGTTAAATGAGGTCGATACGATTCTCACACCGACCACGCCAACCACGGCCTTTGAAATTGACTCTAAAATAAATAACCCCATCGAAATGTACCTTAATGATTTATTTACATTACCCGCAAACATAGTTGGTCTGCCGGCCCTATCCACACCGTGTGGTTTTTCGGATGGCTTGCCAATTGGCCTGCAGATGGTTGGAAAAGCTTTTGGAGAGGCTGATTTGATTGGATATGCACACGCGTATCAAAGCATCACTGATTGGCATAAATCTGAACCCGTCGACCGGTGACCTAATTTATGCCGTCGGCCGCATGCTTTTGAATAAAGGTTTTAAGTAAAACAAACACATCCTCTGCGTTCTCGCTGAGGCCGTGCCCGGCGCCTTCAATTATTACGATGTCTTTTGGCTCGTTCGCACGACTAAAAATATCTTCAGATGCGGCCTTATCTAAGATATCGTCACTCGACCCATGAATTAGTAGTAACGGCTTATTAAGTTTGTCTATCTCAGATGTCCCAAATCTCTGCGAAGAGAGGCTTCCCACGGCCACTACCGTGTCCGCGAGTGCAGCAGCCTTAATAACTACCGCCCCTCCGAAAGAATGGCCGACTAAAATAATCTTTTCCGCACCAATCCCTTTCAAAAAAGAGCAAGCTGCCAGAGTATCTAAAACACATTCTTCGAACTCTCCAGCTTCCCTGTACTCTACCCGAATTGACGCAACTGCCTCAGTTTCGAGAGCGGATGATAATCGGATATAAACTTCATCAGCTGGACCTTTAACACCACCTCCGGCACCGCCCACGAATACGCTGGCGCTAACCGCACCCTCCACCGGTCTAAAGTGAAGTGTTACATCTCCTCGGGAAGTATCTAGTTGGACATCAATCTCACCCTCGAGCTCTGCCGGCCTAGCCTTTGCAGATTTAATAGACAGAGTCATCTCTTCCAGTTTATTTTTGGTCGAATCTTCATTCTCATCGTTTCTCGGAAGACCGAATCGCCCTGCCCCTGAAGCCATGATTACTCCCTCTCTCAGCGAACATACCTGAGATATACAAAAGTTATTCTAGACCAAAGTCTAGCTAGTACATGCTAACTCAGACGCACCCGCAAATCCCAATCGAAATCAAAATAATTTGCGGTAGAAGGGCTTAGCGATGGGTGATATCATTCTCTAACGATCTAACAGGCAAATAATATCTATCGGTTTGTTACCTCATGCTAACTATGTTTTAGTTGATGAAAGGATTCGATATGACAACTGACTCACCTAGTTACAGCCCAGGCCTTGAGGGCGTTCCTATCTGCGAGTCTTCTTTATCATTGGTTGAAGGGCAAGCTGGTCGACTTACCTATCGAGGCTACTCAATCGAAGAACTTACTCTACCCGGAGCGACGTTTGAACAAACCGTCGCTCTTCTTTTTGATGGTGAATTACCGACTCAAACTAGGCTCGACGAGATAGGGTCTATTTTAAAAAGAGAACGCAATCTCAATGACGAAACTGTACAAATAATCAGAAGTATCGCAAAAAATACGCACCCAATGTTCGCGATACAGGCGGCGATAGCCCTTCTTGGCCCTAAAGATAACAACTTTGAACCAAAAATTAATTCCATCCGCGACCGTTCGCTTGCGCTAGTTGCAAAAGTAGCGACAGCAGTTGGCATCGTTGCTCAGGCTTTTACGGATCGACCCTATTCCGGACCCCGCGATGACGAATCGCATGCGGAGATGCTCTTGCGAATGATCACTGGAAATGAAAGTCATCCGGAGGGACACGTTGATGTAATGAATCAGTTACTCACTCTCCAAGCAGACCATTCTGCAGGCAATGCTGGGACTTTCACGTCACGCGTGGTGACCTCAACTAAGGCTGAGCCTGAGGCAGTGGTTTCTGCCGCCATTGGCGCGCTTTCGGGTCCTGCCCATGGTGGAGCAAACGAGGGATCCTTGAGACTTTTTATGGAAATTGGAGACCCTGATAAGGCAGAAGTAGAAATCGGCAAGAGATTAGATGACAAGTTCAAGATCCCTGGTTTTGGCCATCGTGTGTACAGCGTAAAGGATCCGCGATCAGCAGTGATTCAGAGACTCGCGACTGACATCATTAAAACAGATTCAAAGGTTGACGATTATTATAAAATTGCTCTTTCGGTTGAAGAAGTTGCCACTGCTCGTTTAGGCGATCGAGGGCTATTCCCAAATGTCGACTTATTCAGTGGGTGCATCTTCGCGGCAATTGGTATACCAGTTGAACTTTTTACGCCGATATTCGCGGCTGGAAGAACGCTGGGTTGGGTCGCAAACATGGAGGAACAATGGGCGAGCGGAAATCGTATCTATCGGCCTACCCAAATTTACACCGGTGAAGCTCATAGAGCATACGTACCAATCGACAAGAGGTAGCTTATAAAGGCCTGAAAATCCTCTAACTGTTAGCAAGCATTCTGTTCTGATGGATGCAGTCGGTGTGAACATATAGTCTTAAGCACGATTAAGATAGACACAGCAACTTTATTCGTTAGAAAGTCGAATGAATGACAAAAAACTCAAAAAACTCTGATGATGAACGAATTTTGACGGGGGTTAGACCCACTGGACCATTGCATCTCGGCCATTATGTTGGTGCATTGGAAAACTGGCTTGAACTGCAACCTAGCTATGATTGTTTTTTTTTGATAGCTGACTATCAAGTGTCTGATCATGCTGATGATTTTGAAAGAGTTCGCAAAAGCGTTTTTGACGTTGCACTTGATTGGCTGTCAATTGGGCTCGATCCGGAAAAGAGTCATTTTGTAATAGAAAGTGCTGTCCCTGAGCACGCGGAACTTACCACTTGGCTTTCTTGGTGGACTCCACTTGGGATGCTGCAACGCAACCCTACTCTGAAAGCCGAACTCACAGAGATAGAAAATCAATCGACTAAACGATCAGCGCCTCTCGCTTTTTTTAACTACCCGATGATGCAGGTTTCAAATATCCTGATGCCCAAAGCGCATCTCGTGCCGACCGGAGAGGACCAACAGCCACATATCGAAATGAGCCGTGAAATCGCAAGGAAATTTAATAATGTTGCGGGACGTGAGTTATTTCCTGAACCTCAGGGATTAATAGGTCGAGTGGGGCGATTAGTTGGTATCGACGGCCAAGCCAAGATGAGCAAGAGTCTCAATAATGCAATTTTTCTGGGGGACTCTCAAGACGAGGTTGGGAAAAAAGTACGGAAGATGTACACAGACCCAAATCGGATTCATGCCACGGACCCAGGTCGTGTTGAGGGCAATCCGGTCTTTATCTACCATGACGCGTTCAACCCAAATTTCGAAGAAGTAAATGATCTAAAAGAGCGTTATCGTGCTGGTACGGTTGGTGATGTGGAAGTAAAAACCCTCCTTACGGAAGCAATTAACCGTTTCTTAGAGCCTTCACGAGAGCGACGCCGAGAATATGAAAGTAAGCCCACTTTAATAAGAGAGGCCCTAGAAGCGGGCTCGAATCATGCAAGAAAAATAGCTCAGGATACAATGGATGACGTGCGAGATGCGCTCGAAATTAATTATTTCAAAGAGTAACAATCGACAGCAAGGTGTATAGCACATGTTAATCAGAGACGAAATCATTTCATTACTCGAACAGGCTCTTAAATCAGCAGAGCATGACGGTACCGTTTCATCGGTCCCAAATCACACCATAAGCGTTGAACACCCAAATCGCCAAGAACATGGTAATTTTTCCTCAAATTTGCCTCTTAAAATTCAGGGATTAGTTAAGATAAAGGCCCTCGAACTAGCTGAGATTATCATCGCACACATACCAACACATAGCGCTGTGGAGCGTGTCGAAATAGCACCGCCTGGATTCATCAATTTCTTTCTCGCCGATAAATGGGTGGCACAACAAGCTTCCGTAATAGCTCGTGATAACTCATTCGGACAAATCCCAATCGAAGGAGAAAGATCGATTCAAATTGAGTATGTTTCAGCCAACCCTACCGGACCAATTCACGTTGGTAATGGCCGAGGCGCCGCGATTGGGTCAAGTTTAGCTAACACTTTCAAATTTGCCGGATATCAAGTGCAACAAGAATATTATATAAACGATGCTGGTAATCAAGTTCTAATATTTGGACAAACACTCTATGCACGGTATCTCCAGGCCCATGGAAAAGACGCAAGTCTACCTGATAACGGATATCCCGGAAGTTACATGATTGATTTAGCTCAAGAAATAAAAACTCAATTTGGCGGAGACTTCCTAGAGCAAAACAATGATTCAGTTATTGAAGAGATCGGCATAATTGGAATAGAGATCCTGATTAAGCAGATCGAAACCGACCTCAAACAAATCGGAGTGGAGTTTGATTCTTGGTTCTCTGAGAAAAGTCTAATGGAAGAAAATGGCCAGTATGGACAGATTATGTCTATTCTCACTGAGAAAAACCAGATCGCTGAGCGTGACGGCGCTGTCTGGTTTACGTCCTCTGAATTAGGTGAATCAAAAGATAATGTGCTGGTTAGATCAGACGGGACTCCCACGTATTACGCTACAGACATTGCCTATCATTATGAAAAATTCATTGATCGCAAATTCGATCGGGTAATTGATATTTGGGGAGCAGATCACCAAGGCCACGTTTCTCGTTTAAAGGCAGCAATAGATTCAGTAGGAGGAAATTCAGAGGGCCTTGATGTCTTACTTTATCAGTTGGTTACTCTGCGCCGAGGCGATGAAATAGTCCCTTTGTCCAAGCGGGCTGGTGAAATAGTCACATTAGCAAATGTTGTTGCAGAAGTAGGTGAAGACGCCGCACGCTATTTCTTTTTGGCAACCGGTGCCAATCAACCGATGGAATTTGATCTTGAGCTTGCCGTCAAACAATCTGACGACAATCCCGTTTACTATATCCAGTACGCACATGCGCGAATTTCTTCGATTCTCGATCTCGCCGCGCAACAAAAACTTGATGCTGAAAATGCGAACACTGACCTGCTCACCGATCCAGCAGAAATAAAACTTATAGTCTCGCTGTTGCTCTTCCCAGAAATAGTGGAACGTGTCTTGTCTGATCTTGCTCCCCACCACCTAGCCCATTACGCACGCGAACTAGCTGCGTCGTTCCATAATTTTTATGGACAATGTAGAGTAGTTCAGATCGAAGATCCTGAACTCAGCTCATCACGTCTTTTGTTGTTGGAAGCGACAAAAAATGTGCTCGCAAGGATTTTAAACTTGATGGGGATAAGTGCCCCCAAATCAATGTGAATTAGTACCTTTACTAAACTTTCTTAGTACAAAATTTTTTCTTTTAGATAGAGTGCATGTAGACTTAGTCTATGAACAATGAAAAGCAAAAAATCGTACTGGCATTTTCGGGAGGTCTCGACACATCAGTAGCTGCGCACTGGCTACGTGACCAACGTGGATATGAAGTTCACTGTCTCACCATCGACCTTGGTAATTTGGGAGATCTAGATGGAATTCGATCGAGAGCCCAAGAGGCTGGCGCTGCGTCAGTAGAAATAATCGACGCCAAAGATACATTTATCCGATACTTCATCTGGCCTGCTCTACAAGCCGGAGTTGTCTATGAAGGTCGCTATCCGCTCGCCACCGCATTGGGCCGACCACTAATCGCAAAAATGCTTGTCGATAAAGCTAGAGAAATTGGAGCTACTGCGGTTGCGCATGGTTGCACTGGAAAAGGAAATGACCAGGTCAGACTAGACGTTGGCGTTCAGACTCTTGCGCCTGATCTGAATATAGTCGGCACAACTCGGGAGCATTCTGTTTCTCGTGACGAGGCCTTAACATATGCTGCAAAATATGGGATTACTGTCCGGCAAACAACAGCCTCTCCCTATTCCACCGACGAGAATCTCTGGGGTAGATCAGTTGAAGCCGGTGTACTAGAAGATCCGTGGCTAGAGCCTCCAGAAGATGTATTCGAATGGACACAGCCTCTAAGTAAAACACCGCCAACCGCAAAAGATATTAACATTCGCTTTGAAAAAGGTGTTCCCACTGCACTAGACGGCGATGAGCTGTCTCCCACGGAAATAGTCCAACAACTCTCGGATCAGGGTGGCCAACATGGGATTGGTCGCATCGATATGGTTGAAAATAGACTGGTAGGGATTAAATCCAGAGAGATTTATGAAGCACCTGCAGCACTAATACTACTGGAAGCTCATCGTGCACTTGAGGATCTGACTCTTACCAAAGCTCAATCACGTTTCAAAAATACAGCCTCGCAGGAATATGCCGACCTCGTCTATAACGGGCTGTGGTTTAGCGCTCACCACCGTGACCTGGCCTCATACGTAGTCTCGACACAACGTCACGTGACAGGGGATGTAAAAGTGCGGTTTTTGCATGGCTCGGTTACTGTTACCGGTCGTCGGGCTGATAGGTCTCTATATTCTCCAGAACTGGCAACTTACAATAAAGAGGGAGATCTCTTTGATCAGAGTCAGGCCGCAGGGTTTATTCGACTGCACGGGTTACCTGCACAAGTTCAAGCGCAAAGACAATCCCTTACCGGAAGTGATGGAGATCTATTACGCTTGGCCGCTCCGGAAAACGAGTAGAACTGTGACTGAAAAAAAGTCTAATAAATTGTGGGGTGGGCGTTTCGAGCTTGATAGTGACGCACTCACTGACCAGTACAATGCGTCAATTTCTTTCGATAAAAGACTTTATCGAGAGGATATAGCTGGCTCGAAAGCCCATGCTACGATGCTCGCGCAGCAGAATATCATCAGTCCCGAGGATAGAGATTTAATCATCAATGGATTAACAGAGATCGAGCAGGAAATCACCGAAGGTAAGTTTGCCTTCAGTGTTGAACGTGAAGATATTCACCTAAACATTGAGGCCGCGCTGACTGAAAGAATTGGAGATGCTGGTGGGCGTCTCCACACCGCTCGATCACGAAACGATCAAATCGCTACGGATACCAGATTATTTGTAAGAGACTCGTGTGATTCAGTGATCTCATCGTTGCGATTCTTTAGATCTGTCTTGCTTGATTTGGCGGAAAAAGAAGCCACAACAATAATGCCCGGGTATACGCACCTCCAACGGGCTCAGCCAATACTCCTGAGTCACCATCTGCAGGCATATGAAGCAATGTTTGCAAGAGACACTGAAAGATTTGTGCAAGCACGGTCCCGTACAAATCAGTCACCACTCGGAACTGGCGCGCTCGCTGGAGTTTCATATTCGGTAGATAGATCTGTATCCGCAGATCTACTTGGATTTGATGGAGTTATTGAAAATTCAATCGACGCGGTGTCTGATAGAGATTTCATATTCGATTTTCACTCTGCGTCTGCCCTGTCAATGATTCATATTTCACGTCTGGCTGAGGAACTCATCCTCTGGGCCAGCGCTGAATTTGGATTTCTTAACCTCGATGATCGATTCTCCACCGGATCAAGCATTATGCCTCAAAAGAAAAATCCAGACTTAGCTGAACTAGCACGTGGTAAAAGCGCTAGAACCATAGGCAATATGGTTCAAATAATGACTCTCCTAAAAGGTCAACCGCTCGCATATAACAAAGATATGCAGGAAGACAAAGAAGCATTATTCGATTCAGTGGATACTGTTTTAAATACGATTAATATAATGGCCGCTATGCTGCCCAGTTGCTCATTTAATAGACAGCATATGAAAACTTCGGCCGAAGCCAACTTTGCTCTTGCAACAGATTATGCTGATTATTTGACTAAAAAAGGCGTACCTTTTCGTGAAGCTCACAGTGCAGTCGGCAGCATGGTTTCATTCTGTGAACGCGAAAACAAGACTCTCGCAGACCTAACAATTGAAGAACTTAGAAACATACATCCCACATTCGACGAAGGTGCGCTAGCGATAACAATCGAATACTCGCTTAATGCCCGTGCAGCAAATGGGGGGACAGCACCCCAAACGGTGCAAAATGCCAGAAAGGCAGCTCAATCAAGGTTGAATGAAGAAGTTAAGCAAGAATGAACAGATATCTGATTGCACCCTCAATCCTTACGGCCGACTTCGGACGACTGAAAGATCAGGTACAAGAAGCAGATACATCCGGACCTCTAATATGGCATCTTGACGTCATGGACGGACATTTCGTACCGCCGATTTCCTTCGGAACTGAGATCATCAAGACAGTCGCAAAAGCAACAGACAATTTAATCGAAGTGCACGCCATGGTTGCTCATCCCACAGAACACTTTGACGCCTTCACAGAGGCAGGAGCATCACGACTAATATTTCACTATGAAGCCGCAATGGAGGCTCCACACCTTGGCGGTCCTGGTCTTGGCGAGACTGTGCTTCGAGCGAGAGAAACCGGTAGTGAAGTAGGTATAGCAATAAACCCGGGTACTCATATCGATGAGATTGAAGAGCTTCTTCCAGAAATTCAGCAGGTGACTGTAATGCTGATACGCCCGGGTTGGGGCGGTCAGCAGATGAATCCAAAACTGCTCGATAAAGTTAGGCAGCTGCAAGAAATTCGCACCAGGCTGAACTTGTCGCTAAATATAGAGGTAGATGGCGGAATAAAGCCTAATAACGCCAAATTATGCATAGACGCGGGAGCAAATATCTTGGTAGCTGGCTCCGCAATATTCAACCAAGACTCTACCCCGCAACAAAATCTCGCTGAGATAAAAAAGTCTTCACCCAATCTAGAATAAATAGCCGTTCGCCATAAAGTTCAAGTATCTAATTGATGGTATGTGTGTTTGCTAACGACCGGTCCAATCAATCGTGCGAACAGTTACACTTCAATCCAACTAATTTAAATGAGGAGCTGAAAATGCCTGAAATGAACGCTGCCGTATTGCGGAGTAGTGATCCAATCGCTGTGGAGAGTGTTGAGCTGACTGAGCCTCGAGCGGGGGAAGTACTAATCAAGATCGCAGCCTGCGGCGTTTGTCACTCTGACCTGCACTGGATTAACAACTTCAGGAACAACACTCTGCCCGCCGGAATAGTCCCGCCGAAGGCGGCAATACTGGGTCATGAAGTTGCTGGAATAGTTGAGGAGATAGGGCCTGGTGTGACAGCCGTTGCCCCTGGAGATCACGTCATCGTTGGCTTTCGACCAAACTGCGGCGGAAATTGCTTTTACTGTATTAATGGTACGCCATGGCTTTGCGAGCGACCGGATAATCCAGATCGTGCATATACGGGGGAGCAGCCTCGATTATCACAAGATGGCGTACCCATTATGCAAGGAGTTGGTGTTGCCGGATTCTCAGAGTATACCGTCATGCCAGAGAGAGCAGCTATAAAAATTCGTAATGACGCACCACTCGAGACAGTTTGTCTTATCGGCTGTGCGGTCACTACAGGCGTGGGCGCTGTCATAAATACTGCGAAGATCCAATCAGGGTCGGATATCGCAGTAATTGGCATGGGAGGAGTAGGCCTTAATATCGTCCAAGGCGCTCGCTTGGCCGGAGCCCGTAGAATCATCGCTATCGACACGATGGATAACAAGCTCGACATGGCCGCAAATTTTGGAGCTACACACTTTGTCAATGCGAGCGAGGGTGACCCAGTTGAAAAGGCTCGTGGCTTCGCAAATGGTTACATTGATTACGCGTTTGAAGCAATTGGACTAGGAGCAACGTGCAGACAGGCGTTCGACATGGTCCGTGACGGAGGCACTGCTGTAGTCGTGGGTGTGGTAGGACAAGACATTACAGTGCCTGGGCGAGCCTTCTTAAGAGAAAAAAAACTAATCGGTTCGTTCTATGGATCTAACTCTCTACAAAGAGATATTCCGAAATTAGTAGATCTTTATATGGATGGGAAAATTATGGTGGATGAATTAATTTCGAAACGCCGTCCGTTGACCGAAATTAACGAAGCGTTTGATGATATGTTGGCTGGAGAAGTCGCACGAAGCGTGCTTCACCCGGCTGCGATCTAAATAGTTCGAAGAGCATAGGAGTCACTTAATTATGGTACATGAGCAAATACTCACCGAGACTATCGGCCGAGTCGGCGTGATTCGCCTAAATCGACCCGAAAAGTTAAATGCGTGGACCAATCAAATGTCTCATGAAATTAGAAGTCAAATAGCTACCTGGAACGACGATGACTCTATTGGAGCAATCATTCTGACTGGTGAGGGACGAGCATTCTGCGCAGGTGCAGATGTGGGTGATTTCGCAGATCGCGCCCAAGCAAATAAAAAGGGTGAGGGAGAAAAGATTGTTCAAGGAGTTTCAGGAGCATATGAATATCCAGTTATGCTCAGGAAATCCAAGCCCACGATCGCCGCTATCAACGGTTACGCAGTTGGGATCGGACTAACAATGATTCTTCCATGTGATATCCGAATAGCATCGACTGAGGCCAAACTAAGTATCCGATTTATAAAAATGGGTCTTATGCCAGAGTTAGGGTCCACCAGAATCTTGTCAGAATTAGTTGGTCTAGGGCACGCAACTGATATGTGTCTGACTGGTCGAATTGTTGGAGCAGAGGAGTCTCTTCGAATGGGGCTCGTGTCCGACGTTACTTCACCAGACGAACTATTCGATAAAGCTCTTGAAAGGGCTAATGAAATTGCAAACAACCCCACCGATGCGGTGATGATGATTAAAGAGTTGTTGGAAAAGAATCCCATGGACCGAGATCTCTCAGCCGTAATGGAACGCGAAAGTATTCGTGATCAAGTTGCTCGAAGATTACCAGACCACGACGAAGCAATTGAAGCATTCACTCAAAAAAGAGAGCCTGAATTCAATAAGTAGCCTCGAGTTTAAGTTATTTGGCTTGTCTGAATTCTGGATGAGCAAGGAGAGCCACGAGCGCAGCGGACGAACATATTATTCCTGATATAACGAGGGCTGGTTGAGTCCCGAATCCAAGTCCATTATCAATTAGTGCTACCTGAGCCACTCCTATTGGCATAAGGCCTAACATTGCCAAACTACTCAAAGACATCACGCGACCCATAAATTTATCTGGCGTGCGCATCTGTAAAAGCGCCTGACTCATATTCATAAAAAAACCACCGCCGCAACCCCAGATAAAAAAGAAAAATATTACTATCTCCGCGGTTGGGCTTAATGCCATACCGGCCACGCAAAATCCGCCGCCTAGTATAGCCATTGCAAAAAATCCTCCCTTATTCGGCATGTCTTTTACACGCGTTATAAAAAGTGAACTTATGACCATCCCCAGGGATAACATGGCCCATGCAACCCCTAATGATCCGGCCGATGTCTGATGAATTTCACGGAAAATAATGGGAGATCCATAATTAACTGGCCCTACCATAAATAGACCAGCCACACACATTAACGCCATAATCGTAAGCAACACCGGATTAGATCTCAAGAAATAGACTACTTCCGACATGTCCGATAGGAAGGAGCGATCTACACTTGAGGTCTCATTCTCGCTTCCATCAGATTGATCAATCTCTCCCAACTGCAAGGGCAATACAGCAAGTGCTCCAAAAAGAAGGACTATTGCTCCAACCATAAATCCCGCCTCCGGCCCAACCAGATCATAGAGTAAAGCGGCAACACCAGGACCGAGTACGCGTGGAAGGCTCTGCGTTATCGTTCCCAATGAAATCCCATTTAGCAAGTGCTCGCGCGGCACAGTCATCGGAAGAATCGCTCGAGAAATCGGCATCTGTCCAGAAGTTAAAATTCCTGACGAAATGACGAAAATTAGAATAAGCGCGTAACTTTCAATCCCCAGAGCAATAAGCGCACAAAATCCAATTGTGACAACGGCCGCCAACACCAGCGAGCCAATGAGTAACAATTTTCGATCAAAGCGATCAGCCAAAACTCCTGCGGGCAACATGAAAAGAGCTGATACTCCTTGAAGAGCCACCGATACTGCCATCAAGCTCGCCGAACCAGTGACCTCTAAAACATAAAATGCTAGTATTCCCTGCTGAGTGCCTCGCTCCAAAGGCCCCATTGCATTCGTAATAGTCCACCAGCGGTAGTTGGTGTAGCTAAACGCCGGGGCAGTCGGTAATAAATTCTTGAGCACCAAACAATGTTAACTACAAAAGCGGATACCCGTGCTTTGCTATTTCCCGCTCTTTCTCGATTTTACGAATGGCCTCCCCTGAACAACCTCTAGTCTTCATAATCTGCTCTAGAGCATCACGAGCTGCACGAGCTGCCAAAATTTCCTTTCGCGCGTATGCTCCCCGCATATCGACCACTACCTTATGGTTTCGTTTCCATTCCAAATACTGAGTCGCACACAACTCGTCGTGATCGTGATTCGTCACTCTGACTCCATTAGAGAGCGTTCACGAGAGTACGCACAATTTTCACAGGCTGGATTAGATTCCGGAGTTTTTTTGCCGTTAAGTACCGACAGCATCTCAGTAATCTTCGAGGGAATCCATGTGATATTAAGCTGATATGGAACTAACGTTTCCTCAAAATTCATTTGTCCGTAGAAACCGAGTGCATGCTTATCCGCATTACAAACATAGAAATACCCCACCGGTGCTACCTTGAATCCCATTTCGGTCAGCAAAAAAGCATAA
>CAVODE010000007.1:0-31740 GCA_963694535.1 Dehalococcoidia bacterium | reverse complement strand
GAGGTGAATTCTTCCCCACCGATAGTCTCAAGAGTTAGCGAAATGAAAACTTTCCGGTCTTGATGTTTGCCACTGCTTATCTCAACCAAATTGATGCTGGCAAGAGCTAAAACGGTCGTTAGATCACTGATTAATCCTGGTCGATCCCACGCTTCGGCCACAATTCGAGCAGCATACATCTGTTCTGAATTTACCCAATCACAGTCAACCAGTCGAGTAGAATCTGCTCGAGATGCAAGATTACGACATTTGGTCCGGTGCACTGTGACCCCTCTAGAGTGAGTTATATAACCAACTATTATGTCCCCCGGGAGCGGCGAGCAGCATTTCGCCACGTTTACGGCAATTCCACTTGCACCTAGCACACGTATACCGGCATCAATTGACTTAACACTAGACTCGAAGTCGGCTATTGGGACTGAACTACCAGAAACTTTTTTTAGTTTTGAGTTGATTAAATTTGCTAGCCGGCTATTGAGCCGATCTTGTGAGAGCGTGCCCGCACCGAGGGCCGCATGCATGTCGTTACGAGAGACATAGCCCAAGGCCTGATGGAAACCGGTAGTGATGTCTTTCGTGTTGAGGCCGAGCCGTCGCTTAGCACGATCCATGATATTACTTCCATATTCGACGTTTTCAGACTTACTTTGCTGCCTAAACCATTGTCTGACTTTTTGTTTAGCGTGGGACGTAGTGACAAAATGCTTGGTCGAATCAAGCCATTCACGCGAGGGCCCTTTGGCCTGCCTGTGTCTGAGAATTTCTATGCTGTCGCCATTTTTTAGATTTGACGTCAAGGGAACTATATGACCGTTAACTCGCGCACCGGAACATGAATGGCCTAGATCTGTATGGATTCGGTAGGCAAAGTCAAGAGGCGTTGCGCCTGCAGGCAGTTCAAAAAATTCACCTTTGGGAGTGGAGACATATACCTGATCCGAAAGAAAATCAGTTTTTAGTGCTTCGAAGTAGTCGTCAGACGGATCTTCCTGCTGAAAAGTCAGTAGCCTTCTTATCCATGACCAGTCAGAATCATGCTTTGGGTCATTCAGCCCCTTATATCCTGCGTGTGCAGCAACTCCAAACTCGGCAGCCTCATTCATCTCAGTGGTTCGGATTTGAATTTCAAAGGAGCTTGTATCTGGTTCCGATACCGAAGTGTGAAGACTTTGGTAACCAGAGCTGCGCGGAGCCGCTATGTAGTCATCAAATGTGCCTGGAACCGGCTGCCAATTTCCGTGTATTATTCCTAGAACACGATAACAATCGGCGATATTTTCAACGACAATTCGAATTGCTAACAGATCGTTGATATCATCAAAATGTTTTCCACTTGCCTCGTATCTGTTTCGCTTTTCATAAATAGAGAATAAATTTTTTACTCTACCGGACACTTCAGACTTGATTTCATGATTTTCGAGAATATGAGCTACTTCGTTAGTTAGACGATCAAGCGAAGCTTCTCTTTCACTTCGCCGTGCATCTAAAATTTTCGCAATTTCTGAATACTCTTTTGGATTAAGCCAACGGAACGCTAAATCCTCTAGTCGCCATCGAATCCGCCACATTCCTAGTCGCTCCGCCAACGGGGCATAGATGTCTCGCGTTTCGAGTGACATAGCGATACGTCGTGGCTCAGGAAGTACATGCACGGTTTCCATGTTATGGAGCCGATCAGCTAATTTTAGAATAATTACTCGAATATCCTCTGCAGTTGCGGTCAATAATTTTCTAACAGTCTCCCATTCGAGATGAATTTTTCCTTCTTCATTGAGCATAGGATTTGTAATTCGATTTTGAATCTCATTTACTTTTGTTGCTCCGTCAACAAGCCTTCGCACATCTAGGCTGAATTGCGCCTCAATGATTTCAAGTGAGACATCACAATCTTCCACGACATCGTGTAATAGCGCGGCTTGTAAAGTGGATAAATCCATTTTTAAATTTGCTAAGACCCTAGCAACTGCTATGGGGTGGGTTATATATTTGTCTCCTGTGAGCCGCATTTGGCCCTCGTGAGCGTCAGACGCAAATATGAAAGTATCCTGAAGGAGCTTAATCTTGTCCGTAGATAGATAGGTAGCAGCTTCTTTTAGTAGCACCTGTATACCCTGTGATGGGTCAGGTTCTGACTTAGAGCTAAAAACCTCTAAGTCATCATCGACGACTCGCTTTGTCCATCGGCTGGATGTAGTCATTCAATCATCTCTTTCACCAACTAAAGTATATTTACAAATATAGCTTTCAGCTAAACCCAACTATGCTGCTATTTATGGTCAAACAGCCTAATTGATGTCTAACTAAATATAGCAGTATTCAACTAGTTTGCCACCAAATTGCCACCAAAATGCACCCCCGCGGGTCGAAGTTCGCTTGTCTGCCTCTTTCGGTGTGTGGGTACTTCGGTTTTTTCCTGAAATAATGATGGATTCACCTGTTTAATTTCATCAGAATTGCTTCTACTTCCTCATTACAAGACTTGGAAAAAATCTTTCTATTGCCACTAGTCTCAAATCCTAGCTTTGACAGGATTTTCGCAGAAGTGTCGTTTCCTACGAAGTATGTGGCGACGATTGTTGCTAATTTCCGTTTAGTAATCCCATAGTCCACGAGTGCAGTTGCAGCTTCGGTCGCAAACCCGAAACCCCAGCAATCTCGACTCAACCAGTAACCCAGTTCATGAGACTCTTCACGTTGAGCAGTTAGTCCGACTCCCCCAATCAAATCCCCGTCGAGGAGAATAGAGAAATTAAGTTTCAACATGTCCGTCTTACATAGCTGAATCCAGTCGTCTGCGTCAGCACGGGTGTATGGGTAGGGAACCTGTGACAGCCATTTTGAGACTTCAAAGTCATTCAGTCGTGCGACGAGTGGCGGGGCGTCCGCTTCCATAGGGTGACGGAGAATGAGTCGTTTCGTGTGTATTTCGGTCATGTCTCAAATAGTAGAGGTACCAGGTCAGGCGTTGCCACCCCCCTCCCGATTTTGCTGAGGCACCCCTTTTGTACGAAATTTCTATGGAAGCGGGTACACTTTCGAGACAAATTACAGCAAGGAGAAAAATATGAGTTACGCAAGGATTAATATGGTTGAATTTAACTCAGCGGAAGATGCAAAGGCTTCGGCAGATGATTATGCCGCTAACGCTGCTGCTGAATTCCCCGAAGCTGAAATACTGCTAAGCGTGACGACAGGTGCCGAGAGTGCGGTGGTTATTTCGGTTTACCCTGACAAAGATGCTTTTGAACGTTCAGCTGTAGCTAGGGCCGCAAGACTCGAAGTTAATCAAAATAAGATCAAAGGTGTCGAGGTGCACGAGGGCGAGGTTACCCTCTGCCATTGCAATTCCAATTGCTGCTAGCGCGTAGGCCTTTACCGCAGGCCTCATTCGCGAGGGAATTCAAAGGAAGGTGAGCATTGCTCTTGGACGAGTTAGCATTTAGGTAGCATCAAGATTTATAGACAGGTCAATCATGGCATCAGATAAAAAGAGATTACAGGCTCCTCGAGGTATGCGAGATGTTTTACCAGTAGATTCACATGTCATAAAGAAGATTTGTGATGCGTGTTCGAAAGTAGCGAGGACTTTTGATTACCATGAAATTAGTACGCCATTAGTCGAGGATGTCGGAGTATTTTCACGAACAGTCGGTGAAGAATCAGACCTTATGCAAAAAGAGATGTATGTTTTTGAGGACCGTGGTGGAGAGCTTCTGGCATTGCGACCTGAAAATACAGCTGGGGTCGGTCGTGCCTATATAGAGCATGGGATGAAGTCCCAAGCACAACCGGTGCGACTTTGGTATTTTGGTTCATTTTTTCGATACGATCGGCCGCAAGCAGGTCGGTATCGCCAACTTACTCAATTTGGCATTGAAGCGATAGGTTCAAAAAGTCCATCTTTGGATGCTGAAGCAATTAATCTACAAAGCAACCTATACGAGTCACTCGGCCTTACGAATCTACGACTATCAATAAATTCTATAGGAACAGGGGACGCACGGGGGCGATTTATAGAGGCGTTTCGTGGTTATCTTAGAGGGTATAGTGAAGAGCTTTCTACCGAATCGCAGAGCCGGCTTGTCACTAATCCACTGAGAATATTGGATAGTAAGTCAGAGATAGATCGTGCGATTGTTGCAGATGGCCCAAAAATTTTGGACTATTTAGACGATGATGAAACCAAACATTTTTCTTTAGTTTTGAGAGACCTTGATTCCTTGGGGATTCAATACGAGATTGATAGTTCTATTGTCAGAGGGTTAGATTATTACACTCACACGGTTTGGGAATTTGAGCCTGAAATTGGGGGAGGGCAGTCCACGATAGGCGGCGGCGGCAGATACGATGGCCTTCTGGAACAGCTGGGAGGAGATCCAACACCAGGAGTTGGATTTGCAACAGGAATCGAAAGAATAATTCTCAATATGGGTGAGCAAGGCTTACTCAGTGAGTCAGCTCCAAAGCCAGATGTTTTCATGATTCCAGTGAATGAGCCTGGCTATGAAATGTTGGTTGGAATCGCGGACAATTTGCGAAAATCAGGAGTATCGGTTAGATCAGGTGAACTGGGAAGATCTGTCAAAGCATTGATGCGCGCAGCAAACTCAAGTGACGCGACCATCGCAATATTGGCCGGCGATTCTGAGGTTGAGGAGCGCAAGGTGACTGTAAAGTATCTTCAAGAATCGGATAGAGCAATTGTCGATAGCAAAGTTGAATTAAGTGAATTAGCGCCGTTAATCCAGAAAATATTAGTATCGAACAAGCCCTCCTAATGAGACAGGTCACGTCTACTGTTTGGCAGCTGCACTCTGCTCGCGGTTGCAACGTGTACGTGGTCGAGGCCGATAATCAAGAGCTAGCCATTGTGGATTGTGGATTGAGGATATCAGAGAGAGTTGTTTCAGAAGTCAGAAAGATTCAAGTTGATAATGAGTTAGGCGATGTCACCCATATATTAGTTACGCATAAGCATCGCGATCATATTGGAGGACTACGCGATCTACACCGTTATTTCCCGCGGGCAAAGATTGTGGCAGGTGAGCTCGACTGCATTTTTGATGACGATAACGCACCTTGGGTAGGGAAGAGCCAGGTGACTACAGTTGTACCAGGAGAGATGGGACTAGTTACTCAGCTAACTACGAATTTACGAGCCTTGTCTCTGCCTGGACATACGATGGGCTCGCTTGCGTTTATCTGTGAAAAATCCGGAGTAACGTTCACGGGAGATATGGTAATTAGCCACGCAAATACTCTCGCGAGACCTCTAAAGTTTTTAAACGCTGATGACGCCCTTTACATCAAATCACTCAAAGTTTTAGCGGATTCAGCCACAGATACAGCTGCGCCTGGGCACGGCTTCCTGATTCCGGATTTATTCGTTAAAAAATTATATGATTTAGCTGAACAGCCCCGAAGAAGAATGAATCCATTTGAAGCGTATAGGATAATGAAAGGCGTAATAGCATTCATAAAGCTACGGCGTCGTACCAGCATATAAGAGAACTAAGTGCTAAATGAATAAGATAGACGACTCCTTCGTACTAACTGATAGGGGAAATAAGAGATCCCGATCGGAAATTTATTTACTGCCACACTACGGTATTCCTCATACTGATGTGAACCGACCTGCCGAGAATATTACTACCCGTCGAAGGCGAAATTCAATCGTTCTCAGGGCTGCAAGTGAAGCAACTGAACTTGTAATTTTGGCTCTTATAATGTTTATTTGTATTCGGGCCGTTGCGCAAAACTATGTGGTACTGGGCGATTCTATGCAACCGAGTTTTGAGTCTGGTCAATTCTTGGTCGTGAATCGTCTGGCCTACAAATCTATTAATGGTTCATGGCTCCCCAGCTTCGCAGAATTTGAGTATTCTTTTGGTAAACCAGAAGTAGGTGAAGTTGTTGTATTTCCTCGTGATGGAGCAATCGGATATGACCTAATAAAAAGAATCGTAGCGACTGGTGGTCAGAGCATCGAAATGATTGATGGAGTGTTATATTTGGATAATCAAATTCTTTCAGAGCCGGAAATTGTACGATCAGGCTTTGATAGTTGGGGCCCGATATTGATTCCAGATGGTTTTTTGTTCGTTCTAGGGGATAATCGTTCTAATTCGATGGATTCTCGAATATTCGGACCTCTACCTGAAACTAATTTAGTGGGTCGAGTCGATCTGAGATATTGGCCAATGAATTCGGTAAACAGGATCGTTCATAATCTAGATTGACGCTAAAGCGTGCTCTAGTTAGTTGTTGTAACGGAGGTTACTTGGACATGGAACCACTCGATATTTTTAAGGCTTCGGGGGCGATACTGGATGGCCATTTCTCTCTAACCTCTGGCCGCCATAGTGATCGTTATCTTGAGAAATTCAATCTTCTTCAGTGGCCCGAATATACAGAACAAATTTGTGAGTTGATGGCAAATTTTGGCAGACGGTTCTCTCCGGAAAGTGCTGCTGGGCCCACTACAGGTGGAGTTTTATTAGCCTACGAAGTTGCAAGGCAAATGGGTATAAGAGGATTATTTTGCGAAAAAGACCCTAATGGTGGTCGTTCATTTCAGCGAGGATTTAATTTTTCTCCTGGCGAGCCTGTACTCGTCGTAGATGACATTGTTACGACCGGAGGGTCGTTGATTGACACTATTGCGGCGGTGCGAAATGCGGGTGCCAATCCAGTTGCTGTTGTTTCGATAGCCGATAGAACGGGTGGAAAGATTGATTTAGGGCTTCCTTTTTTTGCAGCACTCACGATTGATATTCCATCTTGGGAGAGTAATGACTGTCCTAAATGTTCAGATGGTGAACCTATAACAAATACGTAGTGTTACGTTCCTATAAATATTTACCCTCTAAATCGGCGATGCGTTGTTGAACGGCGTCAAATTTTTTCAGGAGCTCTTTTGCATATGGCGTTAATTTTGAACTTCCTCCAGCAGGGCCGCCTGACACCGATTCGACCAAAGGTGAATCTACGGCTGATTCTATTTCGTTTATTTTTTTAAGTGCAGTTCGATAGGGAAGCTTCATCGCTGCTGCGGCACTTTTCAGGGATTGAGTTCTGTCGATATTTTTTAGCAACATAGCTAGGTAATCACTCATAATCAGGCGATTGTCCAACTCTACCCAAACTTTCGCTCGAACCACTGGGGTTTTGTTGGCCTGGGAATAATCATTGCTACTCATCAGTGCTGTTCCTTTGTAAACTTTGTACTAACAGGAAGTCTACAGAAACAAGAGGAATCTTTCCAGATGTATTTGTTTTTTGCACTTTTACGGAAAACGCATTCGATTAATATGGCGTGGTATGGGATTATTTTTTTGTTGATTGTCTGTTTGAATAGCTGTTCAAGCGATTCGAATTCGATGCTTTTGATAACCACGACTAGCACTGAGAATACGGGATTAATCGATGAACTAGTATCCCAGTTTGAAGAGAAAACTGACTATAAAGTTAAAGTCGTTGCTGTCGGTACCGGTGCGGCTTTGAGAATGGGTGAGCGGGGGGATGGAGACGTACTTCTTGTTCATGCTCCCTCGGCAGAGATTAACTTTATCAACGATGGATTTGGCATAAGTCGGACCCAGGTGATGAAGAACTGGTTTGTTATTGTCGGACCATCGGCAGACCCTGCAAAAATTAAAGGGTTAAGTGTCGACGAAGGATTTAAAGCTATTGCAGACTCACGTTCAGCATTTGTGAGTCGAGGGGATGATTCTGGGACTCATAAAAAAGAAATAGCTCTTTGGACCATTGCTGGCTTTAGGGCCGCTCCTAGTGGAGAGGACTGGTACGCGGCTACTGGGCAAGGAATGAGCGCTACACTTACTGTTGCTCTTCAAACTCAGGCATACACGCTGACGGACAAGGGAACATGGCTCGCTACTAGTCTTGATTCGGACCAAGTAGTCTTGATTGACCAAGAGGATGAGCTGCTAAATGTATATAGCGTCATATTGTTAAACTCGGCAGCTGAGAATATAAATCACAATGGAGCTCGAGCTTTTCGTGACTTTATGCTTGATGCGGAAACTCAAAATATGATTGAAATGTTCGGTCGAGAGCAGTATGGGGAGTCACTGTTCTACAGGATTGACTGAGTATTATGGGACTGGAGCGCTGATTTGTGGATTTAATTCGCGACGCAATTCGTGAGACATTTCTTCTTCTCCTTCAGGGTGATTCAGAGATTTGGTCGATTACCTTAAGAACTTTAATAATTTGCGGGTGTTCAACAATAGTATCTTTCATAGTGGGCGCATCAGCGGGATTTTGTCTCGCAGTTTTGCCATTTCGCGGGAGAGGTGTCTTAGTCACATTTGCAAACACTGGGATGGGTATGCCACCTGTTATCGCTGGATTATTGGTAGCTGTTTTGTTATGGCGCTCGGGGCCGCTTGGGGGATTAAATTTAATTTACACTCCTGTAGCAATGATTATCAGTCAGTGTGTGATTGCTATACCGTTGGTTGCGGCAATCACGGCTGGTTCATTTATGTCTCTACCGGAGTCGTTATTTTTACAAATTCGGTCGCTGGGTGCCGGACGAAAGGACACTTTGTTCTTGCTGGCTTATGAGGCAAGACTTGGGTTGATGGTGGCTATGATGGCTGGCTTCGGGGCGGTAATTTCAGAGGTTGGTGCAGCGATGATGGTGGGTGGCAATTTAGCGGGAGATACTCGAGTTCTAACTACGGCTACCGTGCTTCTGGTAAGTAAAGGAGAGTTTGGGCGCGCGCTTGCTTATGGCATAGTGCTACTGGCGATGGTGTTTATAGTGGCTCTTGTTCTTACTAGTGTTCAGAACCTTGCTCGAAAGCGGGTCTAATGTCAGGTACCGACACAGCGCTCTCAATGTCCGAAATAGTAGTCCACCGTAGCGGCCAGAGAGTACTGTCTTTTGAATCATTCGATCTAGCGAGAGGTGAGAGCGTTGCCATTATCGGTGCTAATGGCTCGGGAAAGTCGAGCTTTTTGCTAGCAGCCAGCCTGTTAATTCCTTCTACTGAGGGTGAAATTTTTTACTTTGGCACCAAAATATCGAGATCAAATCGAAGAGAATTCAGACGTTTATCTTCAATCTCATTTCAAGATCCTGTACTTCTGGACAGAACAGTTATTGATAATTTGAAAATTGCTATGGACTTGAGGAATTTTGAGAAAACAGAGGTACACAGTGAAGCGTATAGTTGGTTGGAGCGACTCGGAGTGGAGCGCTTAGCTTTAAAAAAACCCCATGAGTTATCAGGTGGCGAGCGGCAACGAGTTAGCCTCGCTCGTGCATTTGCACTCCAGCCTGCAATATTGATGCTTGACGAACCTTTTACTGCGATCGATCCAGTGGATAAGCGAAGTATTTCAAGAGATTTACACGATTTGATTAATGAGAATGAACTTTCTTCGATAGTGGTGACGCATGATATAAGTGAAGCTGTGGTGTTGGCGAGCAAAATTGTTGTATTAATTGACGGCTTCATACATCAGGACGGAACGATGAAGGACGTGTTGAATCGTCCAAAATCCGTAAATGTTGCTAAGTTAATTGGTCATACAGTCCTCGGAAATGATGATGCACGTGAGTCTTTAAGAATTTCGGTACCCTCGAGTAGTTCGCACGAGTTGATTTCTTTTCCAACGTCAGCAATATCATTGAGAGCCAATCCCAAAGGCCGAGGCCAGATAACTCGATATGAGTCTGCAGTTGGCGGGATTGTCGCGATCGTAAGACTTGCCGGAGTTGAGATTCCTTCGGATATATCTGCCCACCAGGTGATGTCACTTGATTTTGCAGTTGGGCAGTATGTGGATGTCATATTTGATCAGTCCAAATTGGTCCATCTTTCGAATTAGGGTTCGAGCGAGCTGTCTGGGCTATTATAAAAGTATGCCTAGTGACATGAATGACGAGCAACGAAAGTCAGCACTCAACGACCCAGATGTACTTAAGGGAGGGCCTGTCGAGCAGCCCCTTGCGAAATGGTCTGGTTTGTTTCCTAAAAACCATCCACTAGTTCTCGTGATGACCGGTGATGGCAAAGGAAAAACTACTGCAGCGCTCGGCGTGAGTATGCGTGCATGGGGCCGTGGCTGGGCTGTACTTTGGCTTCAGTTTATTAAGAAAAAAGACTCGAAGTACGGAGAAACATTGGCAGCAAATCGAATGGGTATTCCAATGGAAGCATTGGGGGAC
Organism: Dehalococcoidia bacterium; assembly: GCA_963694535.1. Lineage (GTDB taxonomy): Bacteria > Chloroflexota > Dehalococcoidia > UBA2979 > UBA2979 > UBA2979. Next base: position 21,536 of record CAVODE010000007.1, on the reverse strand, counting down.
GGATTTACGTGGCTATCAGAAGATCTTGAGCATGACAAAGAGTTGGCCCAAGCAGCCTGGTCAAGAGCAGCCGCTATTATTCAATCTGGTGAATACGATTTGGTAGTACTAGATGAAATCACCTACCCAATAAATTATGGATGGCTTGCGATCGATACCGTAATTGACGTGATTGAGAATCGACCAAAGGACGTGGACATAATATTGACAGGTCGAGACGCGAGCGACGAACTTATTCAAATTGCGGATACAGTAACAGAAATGAATGAAATTAAGCATCCGTACCAAGTAGGTGTGAAGGCTCAGCCAGGGATAGATTACTAGTCAGAAATAAGAATACGATGGCCAATCATGAAATTTCCGGCGAGACCGAATTAGGTGAGTATCTCGGGTATATGACCTTGGTTCTAGCAAGATCAACACACACCGTTCGTAATTATCGTAATGATATTTCTAAATTTTTAAAATATATAGATCGAAGAAATTTGTCATGTTCGGCAGTTGGACGAGCGGACGCAAGAGGTTACTTGCGAAAGTTGAAAGACCAAGGCGTCACAGATGGCTCAATTCGTAGAATCGCAATTACGATCAGAGGTTTTTATACTTGGTTGGATTCCATGGGTTATTCGTTGTCATCCGTTAAAGGAGATTCAATGCTTAGGCTCAGAACGCCTAAGGCTGCCAAGCGCTTGCCTCGAGTATTGCAACAGACTGATGTCGACAAACTGTTAAATAGCATTGTTGGGGATGATGCTGGGGCGATCCGGAATCGAGCGGTATTAGAACTGCTTTATGCGACAGGGATTCGAGTCTCCGAAATCACCTCAATCGACGTACGAGATATAGATATGAACTTGATGCAAGTTTACGTTACCGGTAAGGGAAATAAAGAGAGAATTTGTCTCTTTGGCGAACCCGCTTGGATGGCACTTAGTCGTTATTTTGAAGATGCTCGTCCGCTGCTGGTCAAGGATATGCAAACGGCATGCTTTTTGAATCGGTTTGGCCAAAGACTTTCTCAGCGGTCAGTTCAGCGATTAGTTAGTAACGCTGGAATTCAGGTTGGAATTAAAACGAATGTTCACCCACATTTATTGAGGCATTCTTTTGCGACTCATTTAGTTGAGAGAGGCGCAGATATACGGGTTGTCCAACACCTTTTAGGACATTCTTCACCTGACACTACTCAGATATACACGGCCCTATCCGGCTCTTCAGATAGTGAGGAAATCCAGACTGCACTAGAAAATGCTCGTGGTAGTGAGGATTTCTATAAACCGTAATACATGTGTTGGGAACTGTTTCACGCTACGATTAAACCAATGTTGAACTGAAGCTGCGAAGGCAGGGATATGAAACTAGCAGTAGTGAATGGACCAAATCTGAATTTGCTAGGAACCCGCGAGCCTAATTTATATGGCTCAGATACTCTCGCTGATATGGAAAAGAGAGTAGTCACGCGGGCCGATGAGCTAGGAGTTGAAGTTGAATTTTTTCAAAGTAATCATGAAGGTGCGTTGATCGATTTTATTCAGGCAACATCTAAATTCGATGGCTTAATTTTGAACCCAGGTGGATATGGTCATACGTCGGTTGCACTAGCAGATGCTATCTCTGGAGTCGGAATTACTGTCGTTGAGGTGCACGTGACGAACATTCATGCTCGGGAAGAGTTCCGAAGTAGTACTTACTCATCTCGAGTTGCTGCTGCCCTGGTTTCCGGCCTTGGAATAGCTGGGTATGTTGCTGCTCTTGAATTTTTATGGGCTCGAAAAAGTGGTAATTAGCCTAAATTTTACAGGTCGAATTGACCAAGTCCGAAAGTCGTTTGAGGAGCAAGGACTTGATGGATTTATTATCGCATCTCCTTCGAATCGGAGATGGATTTCAGGATTCACTGGAACTTCAGGTGTCGTCGTAATAACAAAGAATGCCAAATATTTTGTTACTGACTCCCGGTATTGGGAACAAGCCAAGGTTGAATGTCCGAATTTCGAGTTAGTGGAAGTAGGTGGAGCCGTATCGAGCCTGCCGACCGAATTTCTGATGTCTCTTAACGCCACCCAACTAGGTTTTGAGTCAAACCACGTGACTGTCGATCAAATCAATAATTGGCGATCCTCCCTTGATCAGGCTGGTCAGACTAATTTTCCTAAATTGCGTTCTACTTCTGGTTTGGTTGAAGCATTGCGAATGGTGAAGGATGACCAAGAATTAAAAGCCTTGTCCAACGCTGTAGAGCTTGGAGATCAAGCATTTAAAGCAGCGACTACAGATATTCAACATGGCGTTACTGAGAAAGATGTTGCATGGCTGATACAGGAATATGCAATTACTCATGGAGCAAGTGAGCTGTCATTTCCATCGATTGTGGCGTCGGGGGAGCATGCTGCTTTACCACACTGGAGATCCTCCAATTCTGAATTGATTTCGGGAAGCGGTGTAGTCATCGATATGGGAGTGATCTTAGATGGATACTGTTCGGATCTAACTCGCACTATATGGTTCAAGGGTGAATCGAGTAAAGAACCCAGCGATCAATTGTTACGCGTGTACGATGTGGTACGGTTGGCGCAGGAAATGGCAATCGAGCGAATCGAGGCGGGAATGCTGGGTTCCGAGGCACACGAAATTGCACGAACCGTCATCAATGAAGCAGGCTACGGTGATTTCTTTGGACATGGACTAGGCCACGGAGTAGGTCTTGATGTACATGAAGAACCTCGATTAGCACCCTCGGGCGATGTGAAACTAGCGGATGGTCATGTAGTCACTGTAGAGCCCGGTATCTATATTCCTGGCTGGGGCGGTGTTCGCATAGAAGATCAGTGCGTTGTTGAAAATGGAAGACTACGGTCGCTAACAACTTCTTCAAAGGATTTTCCTGCATAATGACCTAGTGGCAGACTAAGTTAAACTCAATGAGATTCGATTAGGGAGCTCACAATGATCACTACCTCTCAGTTCAAGCGAGGTTCAACTGTTGAAGTGGATGGCACTCTTTATAAAATGGAGGAAGTCAATCACGTCAAAACCAAAAGATCAGCGGTGTATAGAGTTAAGCTCAGAGATCTTCGCGGAGGTCACATAATAGAACGGACCTTTAACGCAGGGGATCGCTTAGCAACTGCTCGAGTGGAAACACGGAAGATGCAGTATTTATATGATGATGGTAGTAATTATACGTTTATGAATTCGGAAACCTACGATCAAATAGAGGTTCCAGCCGCCATACTAGGGGACGATATCAAATACCTTAAAGAAGGGGACGAAGTGCAAGTGGTTTTGTATGGTGAAGAAGCTTTGGGTGTCGAATTGTCTTCTGCTGTAGTTCTCCAAGTCACTGAATCAGATCCAGGTGTCAAAGGTGACACAGCTCAAGGTGCTACTAAGCCTGCTACGCTGGAAACAGGTTTGATTACCCAAGTACCTTTGTTTGTTGGGCCGGGCGACTTCATCAAAGTGTCCACCGATGATGGCAGATATCTAGAGCGTGCAAAAGTGTAGGTTACGGTCTGCTTGAGTGTGTGGCGGACTATTTTCACCTATTCACTCACTGAAGTGAGGTACACAAATGGTTGAGATCGATGTATTTTCGGTCTCGGATATTACCGAGAGACTTAAGAAAAGTATTGAAGTTGACTCTCAATTTTCCAATATTTGGCTTGAGGGCGAAATAAGTGGTCTTACTAAAGCGCGATCAGGGCATATCTATTTAACTATAAAAGACTCTGATTCTTCGATTAGGTGTGTATTTTTTAAAAATGATAACTTTCTCGTTCGAGACAAAATTGTCGATAATTCACATGTGCTTATTTACGGTAGTTTTACGCTGTACAAGGCACGAGGGGACTTGCAATTTATTGTCTCTCATGTAGAGAGTGGGGATAAAGGTCCGCTTTGGGCAGAGTTTGAGCGCCGGCGAGAAAATTTGGCAGCAGAAGGGCTATTCGATCTTGCACGCAAGCGTCCTCTTCCGAAGTTTCCTAAAGGCATATTGGTGGTAACCAGCCCAACGGGTGCCGTTATTGAGGATATTCGGAATATTGTGTCACGTCGGTGGCCGCTTACTAAGTTAGTTGTCGAACCTACGGTCGTTCAAGGCGCTAATGCAGCACAAAATGTTGCATTAGCGATAAAAAATGCATCAAATTATGATCGAGAACAGATTGATCTGGTGATAGTCGCTAGAGGCGGCGGGTCAGTAGAAGATTTATGGGCTTTTAATGAAGAAGTGGTCGTTAGGTCAATATACTCGTGTCCTATTCCCGTGATTTCTGCGATTGGACATGAAACAGATTTCACCTTAGCTGACTTGGTGGCAGATCACCGAGCACCCACACCTTCAGGTGCGGCGGAACTGGCTGTGCCTGATCGCCATGAGGTATTACAACACGTTGAGTCACTGGTGATTCAACAGCACACGTCAATGAGAATTTTACTTTCATCGTTACTGGATCAAGTGTCACATTTATCAAGCCGTATTCAACTAAAAAGGCCGGCCATTGAATTACTTGAGACAGGTGTGCAAGCACTCACTGATCGAATATCACGTGCAATAAGATTTAAGTTGGGAGAGCAATCACGGTTGATTTTTTATAGTGAAGGTAAGTTGGATTCACTCTCTCCGAGCGCAACTTTGAGTAGAGGGTATGCATTGATATCGAAAAAGGATGCAGCAGTTCGAAGTTATAAAGAGCTTGTTGATGCGGATGATGTCCTAATCCATTGGTACGACGGTTCTTTAAAAGCCCGTATCGACATGACTGGAGGTTCGAGTGACGAGTGATCAAAGTGAAGAATTTTCTTTTGAGGATTTATACCAAAAATTGCAGGAGATTGTTGAACAGCTAGAGCAGGGCGGATTGTCTTTATCTGAATCTCTCGAGCTTTATGAGAGCGGACTTAACTTCGCAATTCAGTGTAAAAAGTTACTTACCCAAGCTGAATATCAAATCGATGAATTGATTAAAGAAAGTTTTTAGTTGATTTATGGTATTAAGAATTGGTTGGTATACGACGGCAAGAGGGATGGGATCTAGGAAAATGTTCGCCGCGGTGAAGGCAGCAATTGACTCAGAACTTCTTGATGCAGAAATTAAATTTGTATTCATGAATCGAGAGGTAGGAGAATCTGAATCAACTGACGAATTTATTGCAGAACTTCAAGAACAAAATATTCCTGTAATCACTTTTTCTTCTGTGCAATTTAGAAAAAAACTGGGCGTCACTCTGACACAGGGCTTGGATGACTTGCCACCTTGGCGCCAGAAATATGATGTTGAAGTAGGTAATCTGGTGGCTTCGTACGAGACAGATATTGGAGTCCTAGCCGGTTACATGCTTATTTTCTCTCCAGATTTCGTTAATTCGCACATCCTACTCAACTTGCATCCCGCCTTACCAGATGGCCCTGTCGGCACGTGGCAAAAAGTGATTGAAGCTCTGATAGTCGAAAGAAAAACTCACAGTGGAGTCATGGCACATGTGGCAATTCCTGAGGTTGATAAAGGTCCTGTTGCCACTTTCTGTAAATATCCAATACGAGGTAATAAACAAATCGATCTGCTTTGGCAAAACTTTGATACGACTCAAGATTCGAGTAACCTTTTTGACTCAATTAGAGAATTGGGAATGAGTTATGAGGCACCTTTTCTTGTGGCAACCCTTCAGCAGTTTGCACGTCGGATTATTCAGCTTGAGTCGAGTCAATTAACCTCAACCGAACCAATTCCAATAGATGTGACGGATGGCACGCTTCTTTTACGGGATAGCAGCGATTCGTTTTGGCCAAAGTGATTCGAGATAAATATATTAAAGAATTAGATGAGAAGTGAGAATGATGACAGGCGTACGAATTCAAAAAATTTTAAGTTCAGCAGGTCTAGGATCTAGACGTGCAGCAGAAAAATTAATTAAAGACGGACGGATCGTGATTGACGGGAAACCCGTTATATTGGGCACTAAGGCGGATCCAAGCGATTGTGAAATATTCCTTGATGGAAAATTAGTTCCGTTAAATCTGGGCAAACCAGATCTGACATTGGTTATGAATAAACCTCGTGGAGTCATCGTGAGTCGTCAGGACGATCGCCGCCGCCGAACGGTATTCGATCTACTTGAAACTTTCCCGTCTAATCTGAGCTATGCCGGGCGATTAGATCGAGATACATCTGGTCTCCTAATTCTTTCGACAGATGGTAATTTACTTCAATATTTATCCCATCCAAAATTTGGTATGCAAAAGGAGTACATAGCGAGTCTGCATAATCCGGTGAAATCGGCGATCTGTCGGCAGTTGATAGAAGGCATCAATCTCCAAGATGGATTTGTCAGAGCTTCTACTGCCGAAAATATAGGTGTTTCTGAGAATTCGAATTTGCATTTATTTCGAATAGTTGTTCATGAGGGACGAAATCGAATTGTCCGCAGAATGCTTGCTAACTTTGGCGTTGAGGTTATTCGCCTGCATCGAGCTTCGATGGGGCCTATTAAATTAGGCCGTTTGAAATCGGGAAAAACCCGCGAGTTGAGCCACCGGGAGATCGGTGAAATTAGAAGAATTGGTAAATCTACTGATTTGTAAAAGGATCTAAAACTAATTTTCAAGTATTTATGTGAATGTTCACAGCGTCAGTCAGTGCCTTAAGCCCAGGACGTGCGATCGGAACCTTCTTAGCGGGCTCGACCGCAGCGCTAAAGACCTGTGAGACAGTATGATCGAGCCGTGTTGCGCCCCAAATTACTACCACGTCAGCATTCCTACATAAGAGCTTAGCTGTTTTTAAATTCGTCCTTTTGGTACCTTCAACTATTTTTAGATTTATCTTGCAGTTTCTAAGGACGCGATTTAATGTATTCGCGGACTGAGTCGATCCACCAACGATAAGTATTTCTAGTAAACCTTGATCCGACAGGTTTTTGGCCATTTGAGCGAGCAGTTTATTTTGATTACTTCCGTTACAAAATGTGCATTTTTGGGTTTCGACACATAAGTTTGGCTTCACTCGCTTCTTACCCAGGGCAGCAGCGCACTCGTTTGAGCACACTAGTCGAAAATTAGTCTCGACATAGGTTTGTATGAGCTTTGCCTTATTTACAGCAATGTTGACTTTTCGAGAATTCGTATAACCGGCAGCTTCTATTATTTTGCGCGGCGCTGATTGGAGGCTTGGAGTTGAAAATCCAATACTTACTAGGAGGTCTGAAATCGCCATTACTTCACAGGATTTAGAAGAATTTTCTGATTGACTCATAGCTTAATGGTAGTTGTTAGTGCACGAAGCGATATTTGCACATCGGCATTCATTGCATGCAATAATGTATGGATGAGTGAATCTATTTTCGGATCTCCCCTGTCTACTGCTCCTGGAGAAGACCTGCAATCTGTTGATCCGATTGCCGCCACCCGACTGCTTTCCGGAGGGGTCGTTGCGTTGGTCACATCTACCTGGCGAGGAAACTCAAATGTTATTCCAATATCTTGGCATACACCCTTATCTTCAAAACCGCCTCTGCTAGGCGTGGCCCTTGAACAGTCGCGATACTCGACCGATATGCTCTCACATGCTGGTGAATTCGCGATTAATATCCCTCCGAAAGAATTAGCCAATCACGTTGGTTATTTGGGTTCTCTTTCAGGAGAGGATGTAAATAAGTTTGAGGCTACTCAACTTGATACATTCTCCGGGAGACGCGTAGCAGCTCCTCTTATTTCGGACTGCTGTGCGTGGATCGAGTGCGAAATTGTCGAACGGATTGAGACTGGAGATCATTTATTTTTTATCGGTTTGATTTTATCTGCACAAGCGCATTCTACAATATATGACGGAGATTTATTTCTGCCGAAATCAGAGACAACACCGCTTCATTTTCTTGGTGGAAATAGCTATTCAACCCTGCATGAATCTTTCATAGCCAAAGCACCAAGCGCCTCAGATGCACCTGAGGAAGCTCTTCAGTCAATGCTTGAAGAGGATCTTGAACTCTCTCGTGAAGTGCAAGAAAAAAAAGAAGAAAGACTCGGTAAGCTAGCGAAAGAACTAGAAAAAGGTAATGTTATTGACACTAGAACCTTGGAGTCTGAGTTAGGAATTGATTTGGGATCGGGTGACAATCTTGATCTTTCCAAGGGGACTGTTTTGGATGACCGAAATAGTTAAAAATTGCGTTAAAACATTAAGCGTTAGTGGCTTGATTCTAGGTAGCCTGATTTTAGCTACGCTCGGATTTTTTATTTTTCATACAATTACGTACGCGGAGCTGCTCGGACGACCAAAGGTAAGTGAAGAGTGCAACGCTATATTCGATGCGGCTCTCAGAAACCCCAAGGTGCGGGCATCCTATGTGTACGTCGATCTAGTCGAAGGAACACGATGTGAACTCCGTGCGGATGAATCTGTCGCATCCGCGTCTCTTTATAAGTTGCTCCTCATGATTGAACTACATAAACGTGTGGAAATGGGTCACAACTCATTTATGGATGAGATTGTTGTTATGCCTTGGCATGGAGAATTCACTCCTAAGAAACATCGATATGCCGTTCCGACGATTGTCACATTAGGGGAAGCAATCAGGAGCTCTATTAGTTGGTCTTCAAACCCCGAAGCTGAGGCGTTACATGAGTATCTTGGAATTGAGAGCGTTAATCAGATGGCTCGTGATCTGGGACTACAAGGTACCGTAGCCGGTCCACGCTATTTTCAAACTACCGCTCGTGACCAAGCATTAATTTTTGAAAAGATTTATAAATCAGAACTTATTTCATCAAAGGCTAGTTCGAGTATGATGCAGCTTCTGTTAACTCAGCGAATAGAAGATTATATGCGACTAGGACTTCCTCTTGAGACGGAGGTTGCGCACAAGACGGGATTGATACTTGAGTATGCCAACGACGTCGGAGTGGTTTACGGTGAACACGGACCATTTATATTAGTAATTTTAACTCGACGTGAAGACAATTCATGGTCTAGTTTTTCAATGGCACAAGAAGTTATGACTGATTTGGCGCAGGCAGCGTATTCAATGCACGGACGATAAAGTACACTGTAAGCCTCCACATCATGTGTGGAAAAATATTGGTTAAGAGGGGAGCTTTATATGGACTGGAGTGATACTACTGTTCAGTCGACGTTTCGTGATGACGTTAAAGATTTTATAATGACACGTTTACCTGATCGCTATCAAGGAGATTCTGGTGAGGGAGAAGATTTTTCGGGAGGATGGCAGGCTGATCGGAAATCAGAGGATGCGAAAGCACGGGGTGCAGCGGAAAATTGGGCTGGAGCACTTTCTGAAAAAGGATGGATTGCTCCTGCTTGGCCAAAAGAATATGGCGGAGCAGGATTAACCGTTATGGAACAGTTCATCTTTAATCAAGAGATGGCTGAATCAGGAGCTCCTTCTGTAGGCGGTATGGGTGTATCTATGCTGGGCCCTACTCTTATTGTTCATGGATCTGAAGAACAGAAAGCAGAACACCTTCCTCGGATTCTTAGTGGCGAAGTTGCATGGGCACAGGGTTATTCAGAGCCAGGTGCTGGATCAGATCTCGCATCACTACAGACGAGAGCAGTGCGTGATGGTGATGAATATGTCCTTAATGGACAGAAGATTTGGACATCGGGCGCGCATTTTGCTGATTGGTTGTTCACTTTAGTGAGAACTAATCCAGATGCTCCGAAGCATCGAGGAATTTCGTTTTTGATGTTGGATATTACCAGTCCTGGTCTCACGGTTCGCCCCATTATTGACATGGGTTGGAATCATCCATTTAACGAGACATTTTTTGAAGATGTCAAAGTTCCTGTAACGAACTGTATAGGCGAAGAAGATCGTGGTTGGTACGTGGGGATGACTTTATTGGACTTTGAGCGGTCGGGCATTTCAGATGCAATATCGTATCGCCGAGGCCAAAAGGAACTCCGAGAGTTTTTGATATCAGGTGCAGGCAAGCAATTTACTAGGCAAGACTTCAGTGTTGTGCGGAAGGAATTGGCTGATCGTGCGGTTGAAACGGAAGTGTTATTTAATTTTGCGTTTCGAATTGTATCTATTCAAGATAGTGGGATGGTGCCCAATTACGAGGCATCTGTTAATAAGATGTATAGTTCTGAACTTCATCAGCGCATGGCTCGTACCTCCACTAAGGCTTGGGGACTCTACGGGAATTTGTGGGCGGAGGACAGTGCATATTCACCAATGAACGCCGCACATGTCAGGGACTACGTAGGATCTGTGCCACACACGATTTTCAGTGGTTCAAGTGAGATTCAGAGAAACGTAATAGCAACGCGAGGGTTAGGGCTTCCACGAGGCTAGGAGAGCCTGAGATCTGAGCTTTATTAGGGACTTAAACCCTTGGTGGCATCAGAATATTAGTGGGGCAGATTGTACGATGTGAGGTCGTGCAGCCTAAGCTAATTCCTGATACCATCGCGTGGTTCCTAAATATGGCTTGTTGCTATCTGAGGGTGGACTAATAACTGTATTGGTTGGGACATTAGTTTCAGTCATTGTTAAGGATTGGGGATAAAATGGACCTAGGATTAAGTGAACAGCAAGAACTTTTAAAAAATGCCGCACGTGAGTTTCTGGAGAATGAATGCCCAGAGCAGCATGTTCGCGATATGGAAGAAGACGAAAAAGGCTATTCTCCTGAATTGTGGGGTCAAATGGCCGAACAAGGATGGCAAGGTCTGTTGATTCCTGAAGAGCATGGCGGAGTGGGTTTTGACTTCTTAGACATGTGTGTATTGCTTGAAGAGTTTGGCCGAGCGTTAGTTCCAGGGCCGTTTATGTCGAGTGTGCTTGGCGGAGGGGTTTCAATTATGGAAGCCGGATCTGACGCACAAAAGAGCGAATTTCTGCCGGGGATAGCTTCAGGAGATTTGATTTTCTCACTAGCTCTCACTGAGCCATCTGCAAGATTTGATGAATCAGGCATTGAGTGTGAGGCAACAGTTTCAGGTAATGACGTAACCTTGAATGGTACAAAACTTTTTGTTTCAGACGCGCATGTTGCCGACTATCTTGTGGTTGCGGCCAGAAGCAACGCTGGGGTGTGCCTTTCAATAATTGCGACTGATCAAGATGGTGTTAATGTCACACCGCTTCAAACTATTGCTCGAGATAAGCAGTGTGAAGTTGTACTAAATAATGCCTCTGGGCAATTACTTGGCGCTGATGGTGCTGGTTGGGACCTTTTGAAGCCGATCATTCAGAAATATACGGTAGCAGAGTGTGCATATCTTGTTGGTTTGTCTCAAATGGACTTCGAGATAGCTGTTGATTATGCCAAGGAACGTGTACAGTTTGGACGGCCCATTGGGTCATTCCAGGCTATTCAACATAAGTGTGCTGATATGGTGACAGATGTTGATGGATCTAGATTTATTATGTATAAGGCGGCTTGGTCTATTGCAACTGATCAATCAGATGATGAAACCACGATGGCGGTCAACATGGCTAAAGCTTGGTGCTCAGAGGCGACTCGTCGAGTTGTGGCTCATGGTCAACAAATTCATGGTGGAATTGGATTTACGAAGGATTACAAGGTGCAGTTGTATTTCAGGCGGCAAAAGCGTGCTGAATTGGCATTTGGTGATGCTGATTACCATCGCGAGCTGGTTGCCCAACAATTAGGTCTTTAGGCATAATTCTTCACTAAGAATTAAACTTTTAGAATTTAGAAAGGTGAGGCCTTGGGCCTCACCTTTTTGTGTAAATTTCGGCTTAGATAGTGCGATTCGAGTCGGTTTGTGTGTCTGAATCGGCGTTATCATAGATAAGTAGTGGAGATTCGTAATTTTATGAATAATTTTAAAACAGCTATTCTCTTAGCCTCAATTTCAGGATTATTGGTAGTAATTGGTGGCGCTGTAGGAGGTATACAGGGCTCATTGCTTTTCTTGATCCTGGCATTAGCTTTGAACGTTGGTTCTTACTGGAAATCAGCTGATTTAGTTCTAAGAGCATCACGTGCGCGTGAGGTAAGCATTGAGGAAGAGCCTAAATTACATGGAATGATCAGTGAAATTTCTGAGTTAGCAGGAATGCCGAAACCTAGAGTTTATTTAATGGATTCTCCTCAACCTAACGCTTTTGCAACCGGTCGAAATCCAGAAAATGCTGCAGTCGCGATCACTGACGGTATTCGCAATCTACTTACTGAAAGAGAACTACGAGCAGTAATTGCTCATGAGATGGCGCATGTTTCGAATCGGGATATATTAATATCGACTATAGCCGCATCTGTGGCCTCAGCTATCAGTTGGATTGGCTTCATTGGTTTTTGGTTTGGGGGCAGTAGTAGAAATGGTGGAGGAAACATTGTGGCGCTGTTACTGGCTCCGTTATTGGCCGGTATGATTCAAATGGCGATTTCACGATCGCGTGAGTATGAAGCAGACGCTGATGGAGCTCAATTTGTGAGTGATCCGCTAGCTTTAGCCTCAGCATTACAGAAGATTGAAATGGGTGCGCAACGAATACCCATGAAAGTGCCAGAAACTACGGCTCATTTATTTATAATGAACCCGTTCCTTGGTATGAACAAACGCAGTATGTTTTCTACTCACCCTAAAACTGAAGATCGTGTAGCACGGTTAACTAAAATGGCGGCCTCTCTGGAAGAAGACAAACGTGGTGCAAAAAATATAAGTTCTGAATACCAGAAAAAAAGAAAAGAGTACGGTAGCCACTCAAAATCACGAGTCAAGGGAAGACTCGACCGTGACGAAAGTCCACTCGCACGAAGAGCTCGAGAACGAACTGAGCGTGAACAGAATCCAAATTAAGTTTGACTCAGGCGTTATTTTGAAATGAGCACGCCGGATATTGTAGGCACATTTAGCCGTCATCTTAGAGTAAGCGTACCCACAGGTGTATTTGAACATTCTGAGCGTGTAGCGAACCTTGCCGGTGAATTGATGTTAATACGTGGGGAAGCCCCTGAAACTGCGGTTCTAATGGGATTGGCTCATGATGTGTGTAGACATTTTAGTGATGATAAATGGTTAAGGCATGCTGAAGAATTGGGTCTATTAGTATCGGAATTGGAGCGACGTCATCCGGTGTTGCTACACGGCCCCATCGGGGCAAGATTGTTGAAAAAATCGTTCAACGTGCAATCAAAGGAAGTTTTGCATGCTGTCTACTATCACACATATGGACACCCTACATTTTCGAACTCAGCTTGGGCGATGTTCATAGCGGATAAGATAGAACCTCAAAAAATTCAAAAGAATGCCCAATTAAGTGTTTTTTCTGACCTGAGCCTAGATATGTCGCACTCGCTGCCGGAAATCGCATTAGCGATTTTAGATTACCAAATAGATGATCTCATAGCCGATGGAAGAGAGGTTCATTCCCTTCAGGTAGCAACACGTAACTTCTTAGTTTCAGAGCGGCTATAGTGTGTCTATTCAACGATCTTTATTAATTTAGTAATATGGATCTGAGAAAATTATTGAAAAACCACTGAAATAGATTGTGAGATGTCGATGGAAGTTTATTCTGGATTCAAAGAAAAACCTCGTCGAAGTTTGTGGCTTTTCGGTTTAGAGTCGGATCAGCCTACGTTGCAACAACGTCAGGAACGAGCGTCAGATATTTCTCGAAAAATTGGCCGAGTGGTTGAGGCTCAAGAGATACCGACCGCGGATGAATTAACGCTTCCTAGTCCAAGAATTAAGCCAATTGATGCGCTTTCAGAATTCTGTTTTCAAAATAATTATGAGCGAGCTTTACATGCAAATTGTGGGGGGCGTCAAAATTTTGTTCATATAGGAGTCCCGAACCCACCGGATATTGTTGCTCATCCTAGGACTAATTCTGAACTCGAAGCAATTCTTGAATGGTGTGATGAAGAGAATTACATAGTCATTCCTTACGGAGGTGGTTCTTCGGTGGTTGATGGAATCACGCCACCTATCGACAGTGATCGCCCGGTGGTCACGATCGACATGGACCAATTTGATCAAGTCCTCGAGATTGATACTGTGTCTCGGTCAGCTTTGATACAAGCAGGTGTGTACGGACCGCATCTCGAAGATCAACTTCGCCCTCACGGATATACGCTACGTCATTTCCCTCAATCTTTTGCTGGATCTACTCTAGGTGGTTGGATCGTCACACGTGCTGGTGGTCACTATGCCACTAATAATACACACATTGATGATTTTGTAGAAAATGTAAAAATGCTAAGTCCTCGAGGCTGGATTGAGACACGACGACTTCCTGGTGATGGAGCTGGCCCGCAACCGGAACGACTGATTCTGGGTAGCGAGGGAATACTTGGCCTAGTTACCGAAGCTTGGATGAAGATACAAGATAGGCCAAAATATCGAGCTACAGCAGGAATATTATTTTCATCTTGGCGAGAAGGCTACGAGGCTACCCGAGCGATAGTACAGGCTAAGTTGTGGCCGGCAAATTTACGACTTCTTGACGCAGAACTAGGTAAAGAGTCTGCTGGGTTGGACGGATCGCAAACGTTACTGATTGTCGGATTTGAACATGCAAGTTTTTCGCAAAGAGATTCAATGACTCTGGCTGTTGAGATTGCTCGAACAGCTGGAGGAGTCATTGATGATGAGGATGTATTGATTGATGATGGTAAGGGTGAACCCACTGGACGTGGAGGTGCTGTAGGGGCTTGGAGAGATGCATTTATACCGAGAGGCGGTGGATTAGAGGCAGGCCTTGGATTTCTCGGAGGCACGGTGGAAACTGCCATTACCTGGGATAGGTGGCCAGATTTTGATAAATTTGTGAGAGCCGAAATGAATAAGGCTCTCATTGAAATTTGTGGTGGCGGTACATTGAATTGTCGATTTACCCATGTTTATGTGGATGGTCCGGCACCGTACTATACGTTTGCTGGTGCATTTCCAGGTGATGATCCTGTAGCGCAGTCAATTGCATTTAAAGAAGCGGCATCTGACGCAATTATTAAAGCGGGTGGCACAATTACTCACCATCATGCGGTTGGCCGAATGCACAGAAAATGGTATGACCAGCAACGCCCTGATCTTTTCGGAGACATGATTCGTGCTGCTAAGAATGCAGTCGATCCTAAGGGAATTTTGAATCCGGGTGTACTGATCGACTAAGTGTGATCTGGCGACCCCGAGCGGATTCGAACCGCCGATCTTCGCCGTGACAGGGCGACGTGTTAACCGCTACACTACGGGGCCTTAGAGCCTGAACTACTAGACTAATTTAAATGACTGGCTGGCGCTAGCCCCTTTAACCGAAGACGCTTATTCTTGTATAGATGATGGTTGATATTCAATGATAGGCAGAATTTATGATAGGCGATGAACGAAAAAAACGAGATTCGAAATTCATGAAGAGTGAGCTAAAGCGAGTTCTTGGTGTAGGATTTGTCTCTTTTGGAATATTGCTTGTATTATTTATCATTGATAGAACCTAGTAGTTTGCAAATTATTCGAATCTTCTCCACGTTACGAGAGATATTACGCCAGCCATAATAAATTCAAACAGACTTAGTATGACACCGCCGGTCAATGCGAGAAAAATTAAAGAGCGTCCGGAAATTACGAGCAAACCAGATATCAATCCTATTATCTGTAAATTTCTCCCCAATTTATTGCCGCTCATTGTTTTCATCAGTTTTGATATTAGAAGACCGAGTGCGTAGGCGATGAGCCCATGCCCGACTAGGTTTAATAATGGAATTTGACCTATCAGCGTAGTGGGAACTATTGAAATACTCCCCAGAAGCAGCGCTGTCGGAAGCGTAGCCATAATCGTAATGGCTAATCGGCGCTTCGGAATTTGGTACTGGACTGGTTTTTTTAACTGCGCGCAGGTTCGGCAGCGAATGCCCCCAGGAGTATGCAAGACGCATTTACCGCACAAAGGATCTTCACATTTTCCACATGCAAGAGTTGCTGGATCGCCACACGATAGGCACGTGATATTCCTACTACGTGCATTTCTAGTTCGGTTATTTGATTTCATGAACTGTCTGACAAGTTAATCAAATCTTGCACTATTTGATAGGTCTTTCGAAGTTAGTGTGCGATTTCAGACGATCGAGTTTCACGAACCACTGTTACCTTGATTTGGCCAGGATACTGGAGTGATTGCTCTATCTCTTTTGAGATTTCTCTTGCAAGTCTGGTTGACCCAAGATCGTCTACTTGATCGGGCTTTACCATGATTCGAATTTCGCGACCGGCTTGAATGGCGAATGCTTGTTCAACACCATCGAAAGAATTTGCAATGGTTTCAAGAGCCTCTAATCGTTTTACATATTCCTCGACCTGCTCTCTGCGTGCGCCAGGTCGACTTCCAGACATGGAGTCAGCACAAATTACGATTAAGGCCTCTAGAGTTTCTGGCTTAACCTCTTCATGGTGCGCTTCAATTGTGTGGGTTATGGCCTGCGATAAGCCATATCGACGACCTATTTCAGCGCCAAGCAATGCATGCGTGCCTTCTATCTCTCGGTCGACGGCTTTGCCAAGGTCATGGAGTAGTCCACCAATACGAGCGACTTCAACATCAGCTCCAAGTTCATGTGCTAGGGCCGCGGCGAGCCATGATGTTTCTATACAATGCCGCAGCTGGTTCTGACCATAAGAATAGCGAAATTGAAGTCTACCGAGGGTTTTTACAATTTCATTATGCAGACCAGTCACCTCAGCATCAACTACTGCCTGCTGACCGGCTTTTTCGATTCGTTTATCGATTTCTCGGCGAGCTCGGTCTACCGCGTCTTCAATTCGTGCTGGTTGGATACGACCATCTTGTATTAGATAATTGAGTGCGCTTCGCGCTATTTCTCGACGAGTAGGCTCGAATGCTGACACGGTGACGACTCCAGGAGTATCGTCAATAATTAGGTCACACCCGGTAGCTGCTTCAAACGCTCTGATATTTCTACCTTCACGGCCAATTATTCGACCTTTGACTTCATCTGATGGGATTGCCACCACACTTACCGTCATTTCAGCTGTTACTTCTGAGCTGATTCGCTGCATAACGGTGGCTAGTATTTTTCTCGCTCTGACGTCGGCCTCAGCTTTTGCTGAGTCTTCCATTGCAACTACTCGACGGGCAGATTCATCACGGAGCTCGTCATCCAGTTGATTGAGTAACTCCTCTTTGGCTGCGTCCGAAGAGAGACCTGCAATTTGCTCTAGCTTTTGTTGGATACCTTGCGCTTTTTCGTTAATTTCAACCTCTTGGGTCTCAATTTCTGTAACTTGAAGTTTAAGATTATCTTCAATTTTCTCGATATTTTCGCTTCTTCGATCTATAGATTCTTCGCGTTGATCAATTCGACGCTCGATTCGTCCAATTTCACGCCGCCGATCGCGTATTTCTTCGTCGATCTCTTTTCGTCGGCTAACAGACTTGTTTTCGGCGTCGGCAGTGATCTCACCAGACTCTTTGATAGCGATATTGCGTAGATTTTGTGATTCAGTTGTGGCCCTGCTGATTAGTCCTACTGAAGAATTATTGTTGTAGAGATGTATTATAATTGCCCCGACAAGCACGCCGACCACGAGGGCCGCTAAAACTATCAAAATTTCCATGATTATTCTCCGAACGATGTGACCGCGCGCCGCACTGGATCCAGTTCGTTAGGTCATGTTCCTAAGGTTCAGGCTTCGCGTCGGGTCCTGTAATTATTTATATACTCTGATAGCCTAGCACGTCGTTTAAGTAATCTGGGTAATTTCAGGAAGTCAGGAAGTCAGGGAGGCAGAAAAGTGGTGCTCTGCAAGTTGCCGTGAGAGATCGTAAGGAAACCCTTGTTGGACTAGGTATCTGTAGAGACGAAGTTTCGCGGTTGGCTGATCATGTTTTATTAGCCGTGCTGCTTTTTTCTGTGCGACTTCTTGGGCCGCATTTAGATCAGAGTGGGATTCGAGAACTTCATCGGCAGCAGTGTTAGATACGCCACGCGCATAGAGTTCTTGTTTGAGTTTGCGAGACGACTTTAATCGCGCCCTAGTCCTTGTGACATGAGCTTTTGCAGTAGATGACTCGTTTAGATATCCGAGCATATCAACTCGTTTAACGGCGGTATTTATCATATCTTCAGTGAAGTTGTAGCGTTTTGTGGTCTTAATTAATAAGCGTAATTCCTGTTCAGTTCTCTGTTTTTGAGCAATAAGCCTGAATGCTCGATTGAGCGATTCTTGGTACAGGGCAGAGGTGACAGCTTCGTTCCATACAGTTGCCGTGTGGCGTGAACCTTTGTAAAGTTTATATTTGACTACAGTGTCAAGGGGAAAGATATCATTATGAAGTTCAGAATGAGTACTTTGTCGTGTGTAGTCGACCTTAACACGCTCTTGGGCACGCGCCTTTAAGGCTTTAATCACGACTGAGTCGGTGGGTGATAGCTCCTCGAGAGGTGACATTTTACTCAGTTGACGTCAACGGCGCTAAAACTTCTTCAGTCACGGCACTTATGGAATCTAAGTCGTCAGGTGAAGTACTTTCTAGAGCAATATTGTCTAAGACCTCAGGCGATTTTGTGATTCCACTAATTTGTCTAACTTTACTGTCAATCTCTTCGAATAAATCGTTATGTTCTTGCAAGTAGGTCGATGCGTTGCGCTTACCCTGGCCTAAGCGTAGCTCTCCATATGAGAAGAAAGCGCCGGCTTTTTTTACTACATCATGTTCAACCGCTAGATCGAGAACATCACTCCATCGATTTATTCCGTGAAGATCTGGGGTAAACATGATTTCAAATTCAGCCTGCCTAAACGGAGGCGCGACTTTGTTCTTGACAACCTTGCATCGCACGCGATTACCGATAAAGGTCTGGCCGTCTTTTATCGATTCAATTCTGCGGATGTCGATTCGGACAGAGGAGTAAAATTTGAGAGATCGTCCACCGGGAGTAGTCTCGGGGCTACCAAACATAACGCCAATTTTTTCACGAAGCTGGTTAATAAAAACTAGTGAGGTATTAGTTCGAGAAACTGCGGCAGTGAGTTTTCGCATCGCTTGTGACATTAACCTTGCCTGCAAGCCTGGCAGACTATCACCCATATCACCTTCGAGCTCTGCGCGAGGGACCAAGGCTGCGACCGAATCAATTACAACAATATCTAAGGCAGATGAGCGAATAAGTGCTTCGCAGATTTCGAGCGCCTGTTCGCCGGTATCAGGTTGAGATATAAGCAGTTCTTCAATATCAATGCCACAGGCAGCAGCGTATTCTGGGTCGAGAGCATGTTCGACATCAATATAGGCGGCTCCACCACCAGCTCGTTGACATTCAGCGATTATATGCTGTGCTAATGTAGATTTTCCAGCAGATTCTGGGCCGAATATCTCAGTGACTCGACCACGAGGGATTCCTCCAATTCCAAGCGCAATGTCGAGTGATAATGCACCCGTAGGTATTGAAGTGATATTGAGTGCTGCGTCTGCATCTCCAAGGCGCATAATAGACCCTTTGCCATGCTCTTTGACAATTTCGTCAATTGCAATAGTTAGGTTTTTTTCTCGGTTAGAGCTGAAAGTTTTGTCACCAGATGTGTGGGCTTCTTTTTTTGATGGCATGATTGTATGAGTCCTGTTCTTGTAGCGGCCCCCACCGTTAATTTAATAATACGATATAGAACAAATGTTCGATTGTCAACTTATATGTACGCTCAGATGAATTTTGGTCAGTGGGCCGTAGGGCTGGATTAAGCGGCAGAGCGGATGAAGTCGGAGATCAAAAACAGTGTGATCATTGCAAGCATTGGCGTAACATCGAACGTTCCGCCAATAGCCGGAATTATACGCCGAAGAGGTTGCAAGATTGGGTCAGTTATATTGTCGAGCGCCCGAGATACTTCACTATCGCGCAGACTTGGTACCCAGGAGATCAATGATCGACCAAGAATACAGAATGCTAAAAGTCGCAGGATTAGTGAGACGATTTGTGCTGTGTAAAGAATTAAAGAGTCCAATGTATTGTCCGTTCTATGTTCGTAATTCAATTGCTCTGGCATATGCTGCTGCAATCGCACTGTCAAAAGTAATATTAACATCTGCGTCCTGTAAAATAGCGAGTCCAGCCGCGGTTGTTCCGCCGGGTGATGTAACGGCAGCACGAAGGTCTTGAATACTACTATCTGAGCCTTGAGCATATTTGGCGGCACCTAGGACCGTTTGTAGTACCAATGCCTTTGCATCTGTTTCAGCCATTCCTCTCAGAGTTGCAGCATTGATCATTGCCTCAATTATTTGAAAGATATAGGCGGGTCCAGAGCCGTTGATTGCGGTGCAGAGATCTACTTCGTCATCGGAATTTACTTCTACTAACGTGGGGCAAGATGTTTTTATGAGATTGATAACGATATTTTTCTGCTGACGTGTGAATTCGGGTGCAAAATAGATTGCAGCAGCTCCCTCCATCGCCGCAGCCGGAAGATTTGGCATAATTCTTGCGCTTAGAGGTTGCCCTGTTTTTTCAGTAACAGCGGTTAGCGGGATTCCTGCAGCCACGGATATTACTAGGGTATTAGAGTTGATTAATCCTTTGAAAGGCTGCACCGTCTGAGAAAATTGCTGTGGTTTAACGCTTAGGATAATGAGATCAGGTGAGTTATCCTGTAAAGCGTCAAGTGCCGATTCCGTGACCGTTATAGGGTATGCATTTCGCAAATAATCCTGTCGCTCTTCATTGAGCTCAGCGACTGTCATATCTAAATCATTTGCGTGTTCTGAATTTAAAATACCTGCTAGAAGAGCTTCGCCCATGAAGCCTCCACCAATCAGTAATATATTCATTTTATTTCCTTGATCTAATCTTTATTATTCTAATGGTCATGGGTTTTCTACAGTTTCTCTATTTCGCTCTTTCACCAAAAAGTGTCGTTCCCAATCTAATAGCTGTAGCTCCCTCTTCGATAGCAATCTCAAAATCACGACTCATTCCCATAGATAGTTTTTTCAAAGCAAAACTGTTGGCAAGCTGTTTCAGCTCCTGAAATATCGGCCGGGTACGTTCAATTTCTGCATAGTAGGGTGCTATTGTCATCAAACCTTCAACCAGAATTTCATTGGAGGTTTCGGCATGAGATAGAAGACGCTCGAGTTCGTTTTTATGAATACCTGATTTCTGAGGTTCATCAGCGAGATTTACCTCTATAAAGCACTTAAGGGGTGGTAAATCTGAATTAATTTCATTCTTTTTTTTAGCATCTAATCTGTGTTTGTTGATCGCATCAATGAGTGAGATGGAGTCTAAGGAATGAAGCGTATCGATTTTAGTCACTGTTTTTTTTATTTTATTGCTCTGTAAATGCCCTAAAAAATGCCAATTTGGCTGGGCATGTCGGTGTGCCAGTTGCTCTTGTTTGAACAGCAATTCTTGGCTCTTATTTTCTCCGAGATTAGTGACATTGTGGTTAAGGGCTTCCATAACTTTCTCTATGCCATGCCCCTTGGTGACAGCGATAAATGTTATATCTTTTGAATCTCTTCCCACACGGTCGCATATCTCTTTTACTTTTGACCGTGCATCGTTGATACGTTCATGAATAGTC